>DDZI01000002.1:0-14873 GCA_002346305.1 Actinobacteria bacterium UBA3012
GAGCACTTGCTGGATCGCATGCAAAAACCAGACCTCTATTTTCCACATTTGGACAAGAGATATTAACCTCTATCGCACTAACGCCAGGTGCTTGACGAACTTTGCGAGCTAATGCCGCAAACTCTTCAACACTTTCACCTGCGATTGAAACAATTGTCCGGGCACCCTCGGCGTGCAACCAGGGAAGGTCATGCTCTAAAAATGAATCGATTCCCGGACCTTGCAATCCAATAGCGTTTAACATCCCACTTGCCGTTTCAGCCATACGTGGTGTCGCACGACCTGAGCGAGGATTACTCATTACCGATTTAGTTACAACTGCCCCAATTTCCGAGAGTTTGAAAAATTGTGAAAGCTCTTTTCCATTGGCAGCACAACCACTTGCGGTAAATATTGGATGAGGAAAGGTAACTGATCCAAATTTGGCTGACTGATCTAATTGATTTTGAGTCATTTAGGACCACCGTAAGTGCCTGGCGGAACTGATCCAATATCATCCCACCGAACTTTTGAACCTTCAAAAATCGGTCCTTCAGTGCAAGATCTGACCATTCGAGTTACACCATCATCACCAATAACCGGCAACACACAAGTCATGCAAATTCCGATTCCACAAGCCATAGATTCTTCAACTGCACTTTGACATGGAATTTCTTTTGTCGCAGCGATTTTACTAATCGCTTGCAGCATTCCCATAGGACCGCAGGCATAAATAATATCTGTGCTATCAAGCAAACTTTCTATCGGATCAGTGACTCGACCTTGTGTTCCCATGGTTCCATCTTCAGTAAATATGGATAACGAATGCACCGATCTTTTTCCTTCTACGGGTGCAAATACTTTTTCAGCCGTCGCAGCACCGACAATCATTTCTACGCGGCAGTTTCTTTGCCTAAGTGAATCTCCTAGAGAAAAGAGAGCAGCAGATCCATATCCTCCACCGATCAAGAGCGCACGTACTGGCTCTTTTGGAATCCCAAAGGAGTTTCCGAGCGGACCTACTACATCAATTTTTTCGTGGGGGGTTCTATTTACTAACCACCTAGTACCCGGCCCATTTGCAGAAACAATAATTTCAATCGTTCCACCAAAGGGACCTCTGCCTGAGGCTTGGTAAATTGCAAAAGAGCGTCGCAACAACATCGAACTTTTCTCATCACCAACACTTATGCCAATAAAGTTTCCCGGTTTCGCTCTCTCAGAAATTTTGTCTGCCGACAAAGTGATGTGGTGGTAGGCGCCAACACGCTTATTAGAAATAATTTCGCATTGAGTTTGCACTGGAGTACTCATTTACTTCAACCAGTCCTGCAATGATTTCACTTGGAATCCACCTTTTTGTTGAGCGGCTATTCCTAATACTGCTGCTTTAAGTCCCGGAATAGTCGTGATGATTGGGATTCCTCTGGCAACTGCGGCAGTTCTAATCCGCCAACCATCTTCACGCGGTCCGGAACCGAATGGAGTATTTATCACCAGTGAAATTTGACCACTTTCAATTGAGTCAACCGCGGTCAACTCTCCTTTAGGTCCCAAACCTTCTGAATATTTACGAATCACCTTAGCTTTAACGCCGGCTTTGGCTAAAACTTTTGCTGTTCCAGCGGTAGCGATAATTTTAAAACCTAACTTCGAGAGAGCTTTTACTGATTCTACGGAATGTGCTTTATCTCGATCAGCAAATGATGCAAAGACCGTGCCAGATGTAGGCAAGGCTCCTAAAGCACCACTTTGACTCTTAGAAAATGCAGCACCAAATTCATCATCCCTGCCCATAACTTCTCCAGTAGAACGCATCTCTGGACCTAGTAAAGAATCAACTCCACTTCCATCTTTCTTTCTAAATCTATTCCATGGCAGTACCGCTTCTTTAACACTAATGCCCTGTGCAACACCATCCCCTGACTTTGGCAAAGCGCCTTCTACTCTCAGATCTGCAATCGATTTACCTAATGAAATTGCGGCTGCACATTTTGCTAACGAGATACCTGTGGCTTTACTAACAAAAGGAACAGTTCTAGATGCCCTTGGATTGGCCTCTAGTACGTATAACAGATTTTCAGCAATTGCGAATTGAATATTTATTAACCCTTTTACTCCGACTCCCCTGGCAATTTTTTCAGTTGCATCTCTGATCTCTTTACTCATGCTGGGCAGGATCGAAGTAGGAGGCAATACGCACGCTGAATCTCCGGAGTGCACTCCAGCTTCTTCAATATGCTCCATGACTCCACCGAGAAATAAATCCTCGCCATCAAATAATGCGTCAACATCTACCTCAATCGCATCATCCAAAAACTTATCGATCATCACTGGATGAGATAAAGATATCTCGGTTGATTTACTGATGTAAGCAGATAGCGTCTGCTCGTCATAGACGATTTCCATTCCCCGGCCACCAAGAACATAAGAAGGTCTAGCTAAAACTGGGTAACCAATTTCATTTGCAATCTTTTGTGCTTGCTCAAAAGACCCAGCCATACCGAATTTTGGGGCACGTAGATTTTGATCCTTAAGTAATTGACCGAACAATCCGCGATCCTCAGCAATATCGATCGCTGCAGGACTTGTTCCGACAATAGGAACGCCGGCTGATTGCAATCTTGCGGCAAGACCTAAAGGAGTTTGCCCTCCGAGTTGAACAACAACACCCACTATCGGTCCAACGGCGAGTTCTGCTTCATAAACTTCCATTACATCTTCAAAAGTTAACGGTTCAAAGTAAAGTCGATCTGAAGTGTCGTAATCCGTTGAAACAGTCTCTGGGTTGCAATTGATCATGATTGTTTCAAAATCCATCGCCCGCAAAGCGAAAGCAGCGTGGACACAGGAGTAATCAAACTCCACTCCCTGACCAATTCTATTTGGCCCACTTCCTAAAATGATTACTGCTGGTTTTGTTCTAGGTTCAACCTCTGTTTCATAATCATAAGAAGAGTAGTGATACGGGGTCATTGCCTTGAATTCAGCCGCGCAGGTATCAACTGTCTTATAAACCGGATGCATTCCTAATATTGATCTGCGTTTTCTGACGTCCTCTTCTGTGCTGCCAGTTAATTCGGCTATCTGAAGATCTGAAAATCCTAAACGCTTAGCATCTCTTAAAACTTTCTCACTGGTCTCCCCTGGGGCGAGTAAGAGGTGAGCCATATTGTTGATGATTTCAATCTGAGCCAAGAACCAAGGGTCAATAAAACTAGCTTTGTGGGCTTGCTCAACTGTTGCGCCTAAAAACATTGCTTGTTGTACTGAGTGAATTCGACTCTCAGTTGCAACTCCGGCTTCGACTAACAATTCTTCTTTACTTTTAGTGATTTGATCCCAAGAGAAAGACCTTCCTTTTTTCTCGAGCGATCTAAGAGCCTTTTGCAAAGCCTCAGGAAAAGATCTTCCAATCGCCATTGCTTCGCCAACACTTTTCATCGTTGTTGTTAGACGATTATCGGCTGCTGGGAATTTTTCAAAATTAAATCGCGGGACTTTCACAACAACATAATCAAGCGTTGGCTCGAATGAGGCTGGTGTCTCCTGGGTAATGTCATTTCTGATTTCATCTAAGGAGTAGCCAATTGCTAATTTCGCTGCAATCTTGGCGATAGGGAAACCGGTAGCTTTGGAAGCCAAAGCACTAGAGCGAGAAACTCTTGGATTCATTTCAATTACCACAATGCGACCATCTTTTGGATTGACTGCGAATTGAATATTGCAACCACCAGTGTCCACCCCTACGGCCCTAATAATTCCGATCGAGAGGTCCCTCAACTTTTGATACTCAACATCCGTCAATGTCATAGCCGGGGCTACTGTTATTGAATCTCCGGTATGGACTCCCATAGGGTCGAAATTCTCAATAGAACAAACGACAACTACGTTATCTCTATGGTCGCGCATCATTTCTAGTTCAAACTCTTTCCAACCAAGAATCGACTCTTCAATCAACACCTCAGTTGTGGGGCTGTAACGCAATCCAGCGCCAGCTATTTCCGTTAATTCATTTTTTGTATATGCGATTCCAGAACCCAGACCACCCATTGTAAAAGAAGGTCTAACCACAACTGGATAGTTGAATTTTTCCGCTGCTTTGTAGCAATCTTCAATTGAATGACAGATCATCGATCCAGCGGATTCACCACCAATAGAGGCCACTATCTCTTTGAATAGTTGTCGGTCCTCACCTCTTCTAATGGCATCCACATTTGCACCAATTAAACGAGTTTTGTATTTTTTTAAGATTCCAGCATCATGCAACGCAATCGCAGCATTAAGTGCTGTCTGACCACCAAGTGTTGCCAGAATCGCATCCGGGCGTTCTTTGGCAATAACTTTCTCAACAAACTCAGGTGTTATTGGTTCAATATAAGTTGCATCAGCAAACTCTGGGTCGGTCATAATCGTGGCGGGATTAGAGTTAATTAAAATTACTCTGATGCCTTCGGCTTGTAGGACTCGGCAAGCTTGAGTTCCTGAATAATCAAATTCGCACGCTTGCCCAATGACGATTGGACCAGAACCGATAACCAGAACGCTTTTAATTTCATTAAGACGAGGCATTAACTCCCCCTTTCATTAAATCTACAAACCGATCGAAAAGATATCCGGCATCATGTGGACCTGCTGCGGCTTCTGGGTGGTACTGAACGCTAAAAGCCGGGCGATCTAGTAACGCCAACCCCTCAACAACTCCATCATTTAAGCAAATATGCGTGACTTCACCTTTTCCATAAACCGTGTCAAAAGTTCCATCGACAGGTGCTTGAACTGCAAAACCATGATTGTGAGCAGTAATTTCAACCTTATTCGTGGTCTTGTCCATTACCGGTTGATTAATGCCGCGATGTCCATAACGTAATTTATAAGTTTCAAAACCTAACGCACGTCCAAATATTTGATGTCCGAAACAAATCCCGAAGATTGGAATCTCTTTCAACAAGAGTTCACGTACCAGTGAAATTACTTCAACCATCGTGGATGGGTCTCCAGGACCATTTGAGAGAAATACTCCATCTGGAGAAATTCCCAACAACTCTTCAATCCTCACATCTTGAGGAAATACATGTACTTCTATTCCTCGCTCTGACATTAGCCGCGGTGTAGCCGCTTTAATCCCTAAATCAATTGCTGCGACTGTAAATAACTTCTTTCCTTTCGCTGGAACTATGTACTTTTTCTCTGTTGTTACCTCAGAAGATAATTGAGCACCACTCATCTCTGGAGATTTACGAACGCGCTTAACCATCTCTTCTCTAGTTAGATCTAGATTTGAAAAAATTCCAACTCGCATCACGCCACATTCCCGCAAATGACGCGTAATCGCTCTGGTATCTACGTTGCAGATACCTACTATTCCTTGCTGTACGAGATCATCTTCCAGTGAACGTTCGGCTCGCCAATTTGAAACAATCGGTGACGGATCTCTTACAACAAAACCGGAAACCCAAATCTTGCGAGATTCTTCATCGGTTTTATTCATTCCGGTGTTGCCAATATGAGGTGCGGTCATAATTACGACTTGGCGGTGATACGAAGGATCTGTCAAAGTTTCTTGATAGCCAGTCATCCCGGTTGAGAAAACTGCCTCACCGTAAGTTTCACCATCGCTGCCCCAAGATTCGCCTTCAAAAATCTTGCCATCATCTAAAACAAAAAATGCATTTCCCATTAGCGGGCGACCATTTGCGTAGAAATCATGGTTGGCTTGCCTTGAAAAAATACATGCCTGACTTGTCCAGGTAAATCCATTCCTACAAAGGGAGTGTTCTTACTTTTAGAAATCTGTTCTGCTGCAACAACGACCTGGCTCTGATTCGGATCATAGATACAGATATTTGCGGGTGCTCCAACCGCTAGTGCAACTCCTTGCCCTTTTGCTCTGCCAATTATTGCTGGAGTAATTGACATCCGACCAGCAACTTGAGACCAGTTAAGTAATCCAGTGTCAACCATGGTTTTTTGGACTACCGACAAAGCTGTCTCAAGACCGATCATTCCATTAGCCGCACCTGCCCATTCACATTCTTTATCTTCCGCAGGATGCGGGGCATGATCGGTAGCGACGATATCGATCGTTCCATCTGCTAATCCCATTCGCAGTGCTGCAATATCTTCATTACTTCGCAAAGGCGGGTTTACTTTGAATTTTGGATCGTAACTTTCTACAAGTTCATCAGATAAAAGTAGGTGATGTGGTGTTACTTCAGCCGTAACATCAATGCCGCGCGATTTTGCCCACCTGATGATGTCAACACTTCCGGCTGTAGAAACGTGACAGATATGCAATCTTGATTTCACATGGGAAGCAAGTAAAACATCTCGTGCGATTATTCCTTCTTCTGCGACCGCTGGCCATCCCCGTAATCCCAATCTTGCTGACACACTTCCTTCATTCATCTGTGCATTTACAGTTAGTTTTGGATCTTGCGCATGTTGAGCAACTACCCCATCAAATTGGCGCACATATTCAAGTGCTCGACGCATCATCTGCGAATCACTTACGCATTTTCCATCATCGCTAAAGACTCTAACTTGGGCAGCAGAATGCGCCATTGCACCTAATTCAGCCATACTTTCACCGGCTAAATCTTTGGTAACTGCTCCAACAGCAAAGACTTCACACCAACCGGCTTCTCTACCTAAACGAACCACCTGTTCGACAACCCCTGCCGTATCTGCCACAGGGTCGGTGTTGGCCATGGCAAAAACTGCGGTGTATCCACCCCGAGCTGCGGCGCGCGTTCCAGTTAAAACTGTTTCAGCATCTTCACGTCCAGGCTCGCGCAAATGAGTATGCAGATCTACTAAACCAGGAAGAGCCACACAACCAGATCCGTCTAACACCTTGTCATAACTCCCAGTCGGTTTACTGGAAATTTCAGCAATCACGCCGTCTGCAATTCCGATAGCAACCTTTTCGCCGTTTACTAATTCAACATCTTTGATTAAGTAAGTACTCATGAACCAACTCCAATATTTCCACCGAGAAGTAAGTAAAGAACTGCCATACGCACACTGACTCCATTTGCAACTTGTTCCAAGATCACAGAATGAACTCCATCTGCACACTCTGCCGAAATCTCTAAACCTCTATTCATAGGTCCTGGATGTAGAATCAGCGCTTCATTTTTCAACAAATTCATCCGATCGAGATTTAGTCCGAACAACCTTGAATACTCTCTAGTTGACGGGAAAAAGGAGTTTTGCATACGTTCACTTTGGACTCGAAGCATCATGACCGCGTCGACTTCAGGTAGTACTTGATCAATCGCGTAAGAAATTTGCACAGGCCAACTCTCTACACCCACTGGGATTAAAGTTGGAGGAGCAACCAAAGTTACTTTGGCGCCAAGGAGTGTAAGAAGAAGTACATTGCTGCGAGCAACTCTTGAATGCAAGACATCACCAACTATTGCTATGTGCTTTCCTTCTAAGTCACCACCTACTGTTCCAAGATGACGTCTAATTGTGAAAGCATCTAGTAACGCTTGAGTGGGATGTTCATGTGTTCCATCCCCAGCATTTATTACAACTCCATTTGTCCATCCAGCAAGTCGATTTGCTGCACCGGATTCTGGATGTCGAAGAATTACCGCATCAGCCCCCATTGCTTGCAAAGTTAGCGCCGTATCTTTCAGCGATTCACCTTTGCTGACACTGGATCCTTTTGCAGAAAAATTGATTACATCAGCTGACAAGCGCTTGGCCGCCGCTTCAAAAGAGATTCGAGTTCTAGTTGAATCTTCGTAAAATAAGTTGACGATGGTTCGACCCCGAAGTGTTGGTAACTTCTTGATTGGCGCATCAGAGATCTTCGCTAATTCCTCAGCGGTATCTAAGATCAATAAAGCTTGGTCATGATTTAAATCAGCAATTGATAAGAGGTGACGTGGCAATTCAGTAACCAACTCAGGACTCATTTGCACCTGCAATCACAATTTGATCAATTTCATCAATTTCGCTAATTGAGACTCGAACAAGTTCATCCGCTGAAGTTGGGAGATTTTTCCCGACATAATCTGCCCGGATTGGAAGTTGCCGATGTCCCCGATCAACTAGCACCGCAAGTTGAACTTGAGCCGGACGACCAACTTCACCAAGTGCATCAAGTGCCGCCCTGATTGTTCGACCAGAAAAAAGTACGTCATCCACTAAGACCACAATTTTGTCTTCTACACCGCTAGGTGGAATCACTGTTGGTGTTAGCGCGCGTGGTGGTCTTGAACGCAGATCATCACGGTGCAAGGTGATATCTAAAACGCCATTAGGGATTTCGCGTTGATCTATTGAACCTATGATTTTGGCTAACCGGGCGGCTAGATAGGCGCCACGTGTTGGTATGCCAAGTAAAAGTAAATTCTCAGAGCCGCGATTTTTTTCGATAATTTCATGGGCAATTCGAGTTAACGCCCGGGAGATATCTCCCTGTTCTAAAACCGTTTTGACAGGCTTCCCAGCACTCATCGACTCACTCCTTCCCCGCCTCTCTGGACGGGTCGTTAAAGGACAGCCCTAAATATACACAGCATCGATATCGATCCGCCAATTTCCTTCCGTGTCGAAAAATTTCCACGAAAACCCTTTAAATATGACAAATGACCTATAGGCTCACATCTATGTCAAAACCAATAACTATTACCAAAGTCCGCACAATCTTGACCTCTCCAGAGCGAATTCCGCTGGTAGTGGTCAAAATTGAAACTTCAGAACCTGGTCTCTATGGACTCGGGTGCGCCACATTCACACAACGCTACCTCGCGGTAGCGACCGCCATAGATGAGTATCTGGCACCATTTTTAGTTGGCCGCGATGTATCTCAAATCGAAGATATCTGGCAGACCTGCATGACGAGCGCGTATTGGCGCAACGGTCCAATCACCAACAACGCTGTTTCAGGTATTGATATGGCGCTTTGGGATATAGCTGGAAAAGCCGCAGATAAACCGGTTTGGCAATTATTAGGTGAAAAGTCACGCGATCACCTTGGTGCTTATGCATCATTGCAACCTGAAGTTGGATCATTTGATGCTTACATAACATCAATGGTCAAGTGGGCTCACTCTGCAAAAGAGATGGGTTTTCGCGCAGCCAAATTAGAAACAACTTTTTCTGGACCTTATGCAAATATGGGAATCAGAGAAGATGATGAAAAAATGACTGAAGTTATTAGAGCGGTCAGAAATGCAGTTGGCCCAGATTTCACTCTGATGGTCGATGTGCAATATGCATTTGATTCTGTTGACCGGGCAATTAAAACCATTAACACTTGGCAAGAGTTTGATTTATTTTTTGTCGAAACTCCGCTTTGGGTGGATGACCTTGAAGGATTATCAAAATTAGTTGCAGCAACTCCAATAAAAATTGCTTCAGGGGAGTGGTTGAGCACTCGTTATGAATTTTCCGACTTGATCAAGTATGGAAATGTTGGAGTAGTTCAGCCAGATATTGGTCGCGTTGGCGGATTATCGGAAGCACGCAATGTTTGTAATATGGCAAAAGCAAATAACAAGATTGTGGTTCCGCACCTTTGGAAAACCGGAATTTCAGTTGCTGCCGCAGCACACTTAGCTACTGTGACCCCACATATGCCATTTTTTGAGTTTTTACCTCCTGATTTATGTGAATCTCGTCTTCGCAAAGAGTTAGTGGTTGATGAGGTTACAATGGTGGATGGGAAAGTAACAATCCCACAGCGGTCAGGACTTGGAATCGAATTAAATCGGGATGCACTTGAGATGTTTAAAGATGCTGCGCGAAAGATTCGAGCCTAACGAGTAATACCTGTCGTATCTTCTTCTCTAATTCCCCACGCTGTACCAAAGTCCGCTAATTTGTCGAGAAAGGGTTTTGCAGGAAACCATTCTGGACCTGCCACTCCCTTTGGTTGCCAGATTCCCTCTTGAATCAACTCCATAGCAATAACTGGATTGATGGCAGTCTGCCAAACAACTGCTTGATCTCCGTACTCCCGCATCGACCAATCATTGTCTACAACGTTATACAAATAAACAGCACGTGGATTTCCAGATTTATCTAAACCCTTAACTAAAGTTCCAGCACAAGTTTTGCCTTTCATTCGCGAACCTAAAGTGGCAGGATCAGGAAGTGAAGCAGCTAAAAGATCTCTAGGTGACACAGATATTCCTTGTACATCAACCGTTTCTTTTCGGTCCATGCCTAGTAAGTGAATGGTTTTAAGTATTGTTATGAACTCTGCACCAAGTCCATATTTAAAACTCACTTTTTTTGCATCAATTTTTTGAGGAATTAGAACTACTTCTTCATGTTCAACATTCACGCATTGCACAGGACCAATGCCATCCGGAAAATCAAATGTTTGGATGCCGCTAAATGGTTCAGTTGTATACCAACCACGACCATCTTCCCAAATTAACGGAGGATTTAAGCACTCCTCAATTGTTGTCCAGATAGAAAAAGAAGGGGCAAATTCATATCCTTCAATAACAATATTAGAACCATCAAGAACAGTGATCTCATCAATCCTTGAAAACAATTCTTCATCAGCATATTTTGCAAAGACGTCACTTAGTCCAGGTTCAATTCCCATTCCAACAAGTGCATATATCCCGCGCTCATCCCAATTCCAATCTCGAGCAAATTGTTCATCTCCTAATTTTACGCCGGTTTCACTATTTGGATATTGTGGGTGAGGGCGCGAGAGTGACATAGCCATATCCATGTAATTTGTATTCTCGATTTCACAAGCTAGAAAAATTGGCATTACAAATCGTGGATCTACTGCATTTATTACTATGTCTGGGGCAGTCTTGCGAATAAGTTCTCGAATATCTTCGAGCTCCGCTGCGTTTACTTGGGCTGCTAAAAAGCGAGAGTCTTTAACTCTGCTCACTGCTTCTTCTGCACGAGCTAAAGTTCGATCGGCAATAACCATGGTTGAAATTGCACTTCTTTTTGAAGCTATATTTGCTATAGCGCGGCCCACTCCGCCAGCGCCAATAACTAGGACCTTCATTTAATTTACTCCTGAACTTTTAACTAAGGATAATCCTCCAGGCTTAACTGAGCAAAACCTGCTTAAAGTAGTGAAGCGCTAAAGGGGTATTCTTGGCATGCGTTAAATTCAAGTCCTCGTAGCTCAGTTGGATAGAGCGATCGCCTCCTAAGCGGTAGGTCACCAGTTCGATTCTGGTCGAGGACACCAATTAGAGATTTTGATATTAAGAAAATACGACGGTGCGCGCCCCTACAAGGAATACTCGGTCTTCAGCATATAAACGAACAGCTTTTGCAAGAACTCTTCTTTCAATATCACGGCCAATTGCAACTAAATCTTCTGGAGTTGCAGAGTGAGAAACATGAGTAATGTCTTGTTCGATGATTGGACCTTCATCTAAATCTTCAGTTACAAAATGTGCAGTTGCTCCAATAATTTTCACACCGCGTGCGTGGGCTTGGTGATATGGCTTCGCGCCTTTGAATCCGGGAAGAAATGAATGATGAATATTAATTATGTGACCAGTGAATTTACGACAAAAGTCTGGTGAGAGTATTTGCATATACCTGGCAAGTACAACCACATCGATTTGATGCTTTTCAATTCTTTCGATTAATTGAGCTTCTTGATCTTTTTTAGTGGCTGCCGTAACTGGGAGATACTCAAATGCGATTCCATGAGATTCAACTAGACCACGTAACTCCTCGTGATTAGAGACAACCAATGGAATATCAACTGGAAGTTCATCAAGATCTCGCAGGTAGAGCAGGTCTCGTAAGCAGTGACTCTCTTTAGTAACAAGTATTAGTGCGCGCTTACGATTTTCAAAAGGTCGAATCTCTAAGGTTGGAGTGAATCGACTCAACTCTTTCTTTAAAATTTCTTTTGCGACCGAGAGATTTTCTTCAGTGGTGAAGCGAGTGCGCATACAAAATAAACCTGTGACTGGATCTGTGAATTGTTGATTCTCAATTATGTTTCCATTTGAATTCAAGACCGCTGTTGTCATTGCATGAACAATTCCAGGCTGGTCTTTGCAAGTAAGAGTGGCCAATAAATCAACTGAGGACATGGTCTTAAGTCTATTGCATCATTAATGCGAGATGGTGAAGCGTTTTAATCGCTTCGGAGCCCACCAATTTGCGGCTCCAAAGAGCCTCATTAGAGCAGGAACAAGTAATCCTCGAACAATTGTGGCATCAATCAAAATTGCAAAAGCAACGCCGAAGCCGAGCATTTTTATTGAAGTAACCCCACCAAGAATGAAAGCACCAAAGACCACGGCCAGTACAAAGGCTGCTGCGGTAATAATTCGTGCAGATTTTTGCAATCCAATTGCCACGGCATCTGAATTAGATTTTCCAGCCTCATACTCTTCTTTTATTCGAGAGAGGAGAAATACTTCATAATCCATAGATAAACCAAAAGTTGTCACTGCGATTAAAATTACCGAGCCTGTATCTAATGTTCCAGTGACTGTAAATCCACCTAATAAGTTTGCAAGATTTCCATCAATAAATATCCAAGTCACAACGCCTAAAGTGGCGGCAAGAGAAAGAACATTAAGTAGAACAGCTTTTATTGGCAAAAGGATTGATCCAGTGAAAATAAACAAGAGTAATAAAACAGAGACAGATATCCAGAGAAGTGCCCAAGGTAGTGCATCAGCTATTCCTTGTTGAGTATCTGTGTAATCAGCAGCAGCCCCACCAATTAATGTGCCATCAGGAGCCGGAATTTCGCGCAATTCATCAATTAGTGCTTCTGCTGGTAATGAGCGCGGGGACATTGAGTGGATTGCGTTGAAACGAAGTATCGCGCCTGAAGTAACCGCATCAGTTAGATACAAAATTCCTTCAGTGGAACTGATTGCTTCTTGATACTTCATCAGTTCAGCGCTACCTAGAAACTTTGCTCCATTTTCAATTACAAATTCAACTGGAACTGATTCACGGCCTGGAAATCTTTCATCAGCCACTCGCGCCGCAATCGCTGCTGGATGGTCTTTTGGCAAAACTTTAGAATCCACTTGTCCAAAAGCAATATCTTTAATTGGTGCTGCAAAAACACTCAATCCAACGAGAGTTAAAAGTAGAACAGCAACAGGGCGGCGCATTACAAAGTGTGCAGTTTTTGCCCAACCACCATCTTCCTTTGGTGTTAGTGCGCTTTTTCTAACTGTGTATTTATCAATTCGATGTCCAAGGAGAGCGAGCATCGCGGGTAGTGGAACAAGTGCTCCAATAACCGCCATAGCAACGACTGTAATTCCGGCATAACCAAAAGATTTCAAGAAGTAAAGTGGGAAAACCAACATGGATCCCAAAGTAACCATGATTGTTAAGCCAGAGAAAAATACAGTTCTTCCTGCTGTGGCAACTGTTTTAATCACTGCATCATTTACCGATAGTCCACGGTGTAACTCTTCACGGAATCTATTTACAATAAGCAACGAATAATCAATTCCTAGACCGAGCCCAAGACCGGTAATTAGATTTATAGCAAAAATACTTACATCAGTTAACAATGAAATTAGATAGATAACAAAAAAAGAACCAAGTATTGCGCTAACTCCTACAACAAGTGGAGTAGCCGAAGCGACAAGACCTCCAAAAATAAAAAGCAAAAGCAAAAAAGTTAGTGGTATGGCTATTGCTTCAGATTTATACAGATCTTTACTAATTTGACCGTTGATGGCATTTCCTGCGGCCCCAGTACCTGTGGAATACAAATTCAATGAGCGATATTTATCTTCAAATGTTCTTGTAACAACTTCTGCCACTTCACCTAAAGAGTCAAAATCTGATTTTGTAGCATAAACAAATATGTAAGCGGCTTTTCCATCAGTACTTTTCAGTTGCGGAGCTTTCATGTCCCAATATGAAAAAGTCCTACTAACATTTTTGACTTGTTTTAGTTCAGCAGTTAAGGCAAGAGCATCAGAAACCACTGTTACGTCATCAACACTTCGTGATCCTGCATCTACGACTAATACAACAGCCGGATCTTCAATATTGAAATTTTCCTGGAGGTATTTGTAAGCCTTAGCTGATTCGCTGTTCGGGTTTGTATAACCACCGCTATCCAATCTTCCAAAGGCAAGGGAGCCAATAGCCCCAGCACCAATAAAAGTTATTAGGAAAATTACGAGAACTTTGGCCTTGCGTTGAACTATTACTCGCCCAAGTCGCTCAAACATGGTTAAATCCTAATATGGAAAACAAAGGGGCAAAACCAGCAAAAAAAATTACAGAAAAGGGCCCTCTAACTAAGCCAGATTTTGTTGACCCCTCAGAAGAGAGAGCAAGAGATGAAGAGATCCTGAGAGATGTACCTCCACATCACTCATGAATCTCAGGCAGCAATAAAAAATCCAGTTCGCCTTCCCGCTGAGCTTGTGCAATAGCAAATACATCTTTTTCCTGAACTGCCAGCAGTGCTCGCACATCTTGATTCTGAGAAATACTCTTTATAACTCTGATATTTCTGGCAAGTGTCCAAGATTTTGCAGACACTTGATCATAAATAATATTTTGTTGCACAGTAGTTGCAATTAAATCTATTCGATCTTGCGAATGTAAAATACTTTCAGCACCGGATAAAACTAATGAAATTCCCACTTCACCACTATGGAGAATAGGAACTGCTATCTCTATTTTTGCAGTAGCAGGCCGATAGAAAAGTGTGACACCTATAATTAGGGTAAGACTGGTTGCAAGTATTAATCTTCGACGTATTGAAAATAATGCCAAAATTCTTTTAATTTTTTCTATATCTTGCGGCGGAATAATTCTTCGGAGATTTAGTAGATTTCTAAGCATCTTGTAAATCTGGCAGAGATTTAAAAAATTACTACTTACTTACTTAGCGCTTGTGGATGGCGGTGTTGGAGTGGATGGAGTAGATG
>DDZI01000002.1:15000-15346 GCA_002346305.1 Actinobacteria bacterium UBA3012
GAGGTCGAAGCCGGTAGTGCCGGAGCTGGCGTCGAGCTTGAGGTAGCAGCACCGCGTGAATCAGTGCGATAAAAGCCGGAGCCTTTGAAAACAACGCCAACTGAAGAGAAAACTTTGCGCACAATCCCTTTGCATTCAGGACAGGTTGGAACTGTTGAATCTGTGAAGGCTTGATTCAGTTCAAAAGAGTGTTCGCACTCAGTACAGATATATTGGTATGTGGGCACAGCCACCTCCTGACAGAGCAGAGTTTAGAGAAGTGGCACGATTGGGGCTAATTGAGGGGGGTTATGTAGAATCTTAAGTTGGTTTTAACCACTTGCCTGCTCACAGCACTCACGATACT
>DDZI01000075.1:0-4667 GCA_002346305.1 Actinobacteria bacterium UBA3012
TTTGAGCAAGTAGCGGAACATCAAAACCAGTAAGAAGTGAAAGCCGGCGAGCGCTTTCTGCCCCTCCGCCACTTCCGAATAGTTCAACAACTGGTCCACCTGGAATCAGCGGAGCTGGAGACATATTTTCAACTACTCCAGCAATATGTTGTTTCAATTGGTGGGCGATTCTTCCAGCACGTTCGGCCACTTCCGCCGCAGCAACTTGTGGAGTAGTGATAACTATGATTTCAGAAGATGGAATTAACTGTCCCAGCGAAATCGCTACATCGCCAGTTCCTGGTGGCAAATCCAGGAGAAGAAAGTCTAAATCTCCCCAATATGCATCTGCTAATAATTGTTCGAGAACTTTATGCAACATCGGGCCACGATAGGCAACTGCATCATCGCGTTCTGGTTTAAACATTTCCATTGAGGCAACGCGAATTCCATAATTTTCAGGCGGAATAAAAGTGGTGCTATCAATGGCAGTTGGTCTGGCGCCGAGCAATCCAAGTAGTCGTGGAATAGAATGTCCGTAAACATCCGCATCTAAAATTCCGACTGTTTTCCCTCTTTGCGCCAATGCAACAGCGAGGTTGGCAGTGAGAGAAGATTTTCCAACCCCACCTTTTCCTGATGCAATTCCAAAAACTCGAGTAAGTGATGATGGTTGCGCAAAAGTAATAACTCGCTCTGGAGCTCCACCGCGAATAATCTTTTTTACATTTTCTCTTTGTGCTTCGTTCATTACATCGTACTTAACACCGACTTCAACAACACCTGGAACATCTGCTAAAGCTTTTTGAATTTCACTAAAAATCCGATCTTTCATCGGACAACCTGAAATTGTTAAGTAGATCTCAATTTGAGCAACGCCATCTTTGAATGCAACACTTTTTACCATTCCCAGTTCAGGAAGCGGCTTATGAAGCTCAGGGTCTATCACTTTGTTTAAAGCAAGATTGATTAAATCAATTACGGATTCTGACATGAATTACGGTGCTTCTGGATCTAATTTTGCCTTGCTTGCAGGCTTATCACTTTCGTCAGTTTCATCTAAAACTGAGTCCATTTGCTTTCGGATGAACGTTTTGGGATTTAAATCTGCTACATCTATATTTTCAAAGCCCGGCCCTAAATTGTCGCGTAATTCAGCAGTTGCATTAGAGGTAAATCCTTTTACTTTGTGCAGAAACTTTGCAGCATCGGAGGCGAAAGTTGGCAAACGTTTTGGCCCAAGCAGAATCAGCGCTACTACGCCAAGCCCCAATATTTCCCCGGCACCAATATCCAACATGGTGCCATCCTAAGCCTTAATCTGATGAAGCTGCCAAAACGACCGTGACCGTCCGTTTGCTGCCATTTGCTAATAACAACAATTTCACTGAATCACCAGGTTGTTTAGCTCGAACTGCCACTATCAATTCATCAGCACTTTCAACAGTTTTCCCATCAATTTCGATGATTGTATCTCCGACAGCGATCCCAGATTTGGCGGCTGGACTTCCATCTAGGACTTCTGCAATACGTGCACCGCTACCTGAGTACCTAGTATCCAGAGATACGCCGATAATTGGATGCGAAGATTTACCCGTGGTTATTAATTGCTCAGCTGTGCGACGAGCCTGATTTATTGGAATTGCAAAACCAAGTCCAATTGATCCGACTTGAGATGAGGATGAATCCAAAGTTGCAATTGCAGAATTTACGCCAATAACTGCACCAGATTTATCAACTAAGGGACCGCCCGAGTTTCCTGGATTAATTGCAGCATCTGTTTGTAAAGCATTTATAAAGGAGCTTTCAGAATTTCCACTTCCCGCTGTTACTGCGCGATCTTTTGCGCTAATGATTCCTGATGTCACAGTTCCGGCCAATCCAAGCGGTGAGCCAATTGCTATGACACTGTCTCCAACTAGGACTTTGTCACTGTCTCCAAATTGCAATGCAGTTAGACCTTTGAGATTAACTTTGATGACTGCTAAATCGTAAGCAGAATCTCTTCCAACTATCTTTCCATTCACTGTTTTGCCATCATCAAATGAAACTCGAAGTGAACCACCACTTGCTACACCTTCAATCACATGGTTATTTGTCAAAATATACCCATCAGATCTAATTACAAAACCTGTTCCTGCTCCACCCAGCGATCCATTCCGTATCGAAATGGAAACAACTGAAGGTAAAACTTTTGCCGCCAATGCAGAGATTGAATCCGGAGCTCTTTCGATTGAGTTATTTACTGAAACAAATTTTGCACCTGCATCTAATAAAGAGTCACCGCCCACATTTCCAATCACTCCACCGATGCCACCGGCAATAACAGCCATTGTGACCGCAACATTAAATTGAATGTATCCCTTGCGTTTTCTTGATTGTCTTGATGGCGGTAAAAAGTTATTTGCGTATTGAGGAGGCAACGAGTTGCTTGCGCTGGAAGCACCTTGTTGTGGCGCAGCAAATGAACGGGGCACATCCGGTGTATCTGAGCCCGAATTGGAATTGCTAGGCGTTGACCACCAACCTGGTTCACTCATTTGAATCTCCTTAATATCCTGCTAAAAGTTAAACCTACGGGCAAAAACTAAGAATGCTCCATAAAGAGTAAAGAATCATGAGAGTTTACTGGGTGCTTTCAGGGCAACCAGCAGCCCATCTCCGACCGGGAGTAAGAGGGTGAGCCAGCGTGCCCGGTCGCTGCGAATTCCACGAATCGCCTCACGAAGTGAGACCGTCACTTCATCTCGCTGTGAAAGGTCAGCAACTTTTCCGTCGCGCATCGCATGGTCGATAACTAGGGCGCCGCCTGGGCGCAAAATCCGGTAAGCATCTTCAACCAAATGTTCACTGCCAATCTCACGCAGAACAACCATGTCATAGCCTTCATCAGTAAGTCTGCGCAAAATTTCAGAACCTTCTCCATTAATAAGCCGAACTCGGTTTGGAGCAATATCTTCATCCTCTAATGCTGCACGTGCCATTTGCAAATGTTCGGCTTCTATGTCGATCGACGTTATTACTGAATTTTCATCACATCCGCGCAATAACCACAAAGTACCAACAGCGCTTCCGCATCCAACTTCAACGATTGCTTTAGATTGCAATGCTGCGGCTAGAAATTTCAATGTCGCTCCAGTACCAGTTGATGCCTCATTGCTTCCTAGTTCAACTCCACGTGCACGAGCTTCTTGGATAATTTCATCTTCAGTTATAAAACTCTCAGAAAAGGTATGCATCTGTTCAATTTTCATAGAGAACTGATCCATTCCACAAGTAATCTAACTCCAAAACCAGTTCCGCCTTTTACATTTTCGCCGGCATCTACTTCAGAGCGGGCTGTTCCAGCGATATCTAGATGCACCCAACGGCTGTCGCCGGCAAAATGCTCTAAGAAAAGTGCTGCGGTAATTGAGCCACCAGATACATGTGGTTTATCACCCAAATGATTGAAATCTGCAATTGGGGAAGCAAGTGATGGGATGTAGTCATCAACAAGTGGCATATGCCAAACGCGATCTCCGGATTTTTCACCGATCTCTTGTAACTGCTTTGCTAACTTTTGATCCCGGGTATACATCGCGCCATGTTGGCGACCAAGGCCAAGTGTTGCTGATCCAGTAAGGGTTGCGATATCTAACAAATAATCTGGTTTTAATTTTGAATCTGCATAAGCAAGGCCATCGGCTAAAACCAATCGTCCTTCAGCGTCCGTGTTTCTAACTTCAACAGTTGTTCCTCCGTAATGAGTGATTACATCAGAAGGGCGCTGAGAGGTTGCTGATAATAAGTTTTCGGCACACATTAACAAGCCAGTTACTCGCACATTCAACCCAAGTGCGGCAATTGCTTTCATGGTTCCGATAATCGCCGCGGCTCCAGCCATGTCACTTTTCATGGCAACCATGGCGTCATAAGGGCGCTTTAATGAAACTCCCCCAGTATCAAACATAATTCCTTTGCCAACTAAAACTACATGTGGAATTTTGCGCTTATTTTTGTTATAGAAAAGTTCAATCATTACCGGTGGGCGCTTTGGCGATGAGTTTCCTACCGCACGTAATCCGCCAAATTTTGCAAGATCTGCACCGGTGTGTACTTTGATTTCAATTTCACTGCGCGAAAGAGCGCTCTTGGCTTGCTTGGCCATCCATTGCGGACTCTTCATATTTGCAGGAGTATGAATTAGGTCTCTGGTTAACCAAACGGAGTTCAAAATTGTTTTTGCTTCTGCTAAATCTTTGGTGCTCATCCCAAATACACCGATGGTTGGAGCTTTTACTTTTGCTGCGGCCCCAGTTTTTAGATGCCATGAGTAATTAGCAAGACCAGCGCTGATTAGATGTCGTTGTTGGCCATGAGATCCGGATGCGCAGGCGCTGAGCAAAATCTTTTCGCTTCCCCGGACTTTGCGGCCCAATGCGGCACCTGCTTTTGCAAAATCTGCTGCAGTTGCTTTGCCAATTCCAACAAAATAGATTTTTTCTAACTTTGGATGCTTTTTACTACTGACAGAAAGTTCGGTAATTTCTCCAACCTTCCCGCCGTGTTCACTTTTCTTAACTTCATCTACGATTGAAATTTCAAACTCTTTTGAAATTTGTTTAAAAAGATTTGCTTGACCGGTTAGCTGCTCAGTTGGCAAAGCCAGAACTTGGGCTTGACTAATATCTAAATTCGTCAGAGTG
>DDZI01000075.1:4710-8494 GCA_002346305.1 Actinobacteria bacterium UBA3012
AAATTCGTCAGAGTGGGCGCTAACATGCTCCAACGCTAGCGAGAATCTGCCAGGTGAGCCGGCATTTGGATTGATCGGGATTGCTAAAACAAAAAATGAATTAAAAATTACTTCTTTACTAATGCAACGGCTCCCGCAAGTACTTCTGCCAAACGAGTAGCTTCATCGGCGTTTAACTCCACAACTAATCTTCCGCCACCTTCAAGAGGTAGACGCATGACGAGCGAGCGGTTTTCCTTGGTGCACTCCATTGGGCCATCGCCCGTACGCGGCTTCATCGCTGCCATCTTCGACCTCCCGCTGCCTGATAAGTGCCGGATTTACCCATTGGACAATTATCTCGCAAAAAAGGTGGTGGTGGGAAATTAGCGCTGAGAATCCAACCCTGATAGGACAAGTGTGCTGGTCAGGCGGGTGCGGCCAGATGTAAGCACTGCGGCCACCGCACTTTCAGGGACTTGCAGCAGGCCGGCGATCTCATTGAGAGTTTTGCTGCGCAGGTAGAACAGGGTGAGAACGACTCGCTCCTCCTCGGGGAGTGCGGCAATCACCTGAACCAGAGTGCTCATAGGTTAAAAGGTACCGCCTATAGGGATTAGAAGGAGGCTGCAAACCGTCTTAGTGAGAGTTTCACACCAAATAATATGGATGGCGCTATGAAGGGCAGGTACCAGCCATCAAGATCTTCGCTCCAATTAAACCGAGTCAAAGTGGGCGAGATTTCTTGTAACTGAAAAGTTCCACTGCCTCGTAACCAGCGGCCGGTATGAATCACATCGCAACGCGTTGGTGGTTGCCACAAATTCACTTCCATGGTGTCCAAGATTCCAAGCAATTTTCGCTTTGGGAAAACTCCAGTGAAAGCTGCGATCTTGGTTCCTAATCCTTCAGTTTTTTTCTCGACAACTACATCTGTTGCGAGCATCCAACTACCTTGGCTCTCCCAATCAACCATCTTGTTCCAGACTTGATCAAGTGGTGCGGCAATCTCTACAGTCAATTTAAGATGCATTCCTCAAACTCCTAACCTCTCTGAAAGCCATCAGATTTTCTTAATGCAGGCATCTAGCGCTTCATCAATACTTTTACTCCACCTTAATGCTTCCAGTTGCTGCGCTTTCACAAATTTCTCGCGCTCAAGATGATTTAAAAATTCTCTAAGTGGCGTATAAAAATCTGTTGAGTCAAGAACTACGAGTGGTTTTTTGCTAAAACCTAGAGTGCCTCCAACCCAAATTTCGAAAAACTCTTCCATCGTGCCAGCACCGCCCGGAAGAGTAATAAATGCATCAGAAAAATCATCCATCAATGCTTTTCGGACTCGCATATCATCGACAACATGTAACTCATCGGCATGAGGGTCTGCAAATTCAATATCAGCTAATCTTTTTGGAATTACACCTACCGTTCGGCCACCTGCTTCTCTACATGCACGTGAAACAGCACCCATCATCGAAAGCTGGCCACCGCCCCAAACTAAACTCCACCCTCTTTTTGCAATGGCTTGTCCCAACTCATGAGCCAACTCGACGTATTTTTCATCGATATCTTCTGAGGCTGAACAGTAGACACAGATTCGCATGCGCTCAGGATAGAGGGGAAGCGGTAGCGTTTGCCCTATGAATAAGCCGGCTTCAGGAATTGGTATCGCCACTATTTCAAACTCAGGTATCACATTAGATGTTTGGTACCCAGCACCAAGCCTTGCTCCTTTAACTAAAGCCGATCAAAGTGAAAAAATTAAGTCGAATTTAGAGGCACTGGCTCTTCCCGATCCAATTCGCGGAGTCACCAGAAAAATTGTTGAAATTGAAATAGATCTAAATGTGCCTCCTAAATCAACTGAAGATGCATATCTGCGCTTGCACTTGCTTTCGCACCGGTTGGTTGCACCACATGGTCTGGCCCTTGATGGAATATTCCCATTGCTTGCTAATGTCGTTTGGACTTCGCAAGGGCCTTGTGAAAATAACGATTTTGAAATGACTCGGATGCGAATGCTTGCCCGTGGTCCAGTAATTGTTTATGGCGCAGATAAATTTCCGCGAATGGTTGATTATGTGATGCCCAGCGGAGTTCGCATTGCTGATGCTGATCGTGTCCGACTTGGTGCGCATCTTGCGAGTGGCACAACTGTCATGCATGAAGGTTTTATTAACTTCAACGCCGGCACACTTGGAACATCGATGGTCGAAGGTCGAATTTCTGCCGGAGTTGTTGTTGACGATGGTTCTGACATAGGCGGTGGAGCATCGATCATGGGAACACTTAGTGGTGGTGGTAAAGAAGTTATTTCAATCGGAAAAGGATGCTTACTAGGCGCAAATTCTGGGTTAGGAATTTCACTCGGAGATAACTGCATTATTGAATCGGGTACTTACATTACGGCGGCCTCTAAAGTTTTACTTCCAGATGGCCAGATCGTAAAGGCGCGCGAACTTTCCGGTGCAACTGGATTGCTATTCCGTCGTAATTCACTAAGTGGTGGACTTGAAGTAATCCCACGAACCGGAACTTGGGGCGGCTTAAACTCTGTACTTCACGCGAATTAATTAATCTCGGCATAAAGATCTGAAGGAATATCAGAACCAATAATTGTCACGGAAGCAATAGTTGGATACAAAGTTAAAGTCTCGCGAACTATCTCTGTGCTTTCCTCGTCAGAAAGTTCGGCTCCTAACACTACTATTGGCGAACGCCAAGCACCGCTCAAGATTGCCGCTGCAAGCGAACGGGTGACCACCACTTTACTGGGTGATGGATTATCAATTACTTGGTAAGGATAAATTCCAGAATTTTTTCGCTTAGCCAAAAATTGTGAAACTCGCTTGCTTTCTCGTTCAAAAGATTTCCAAATAATGGGTGCGTTTGCTGAGATTAAAGTATTTGACTGTGTTGCCAGCCATTCACTCTCTTCATTGTAAACAATTAGCGGATTTCCAGCCATTTTTTTCCCAAGAGTAATGGCCACTCTTTGGAAGCTTTTGCCAGAAATAAAAGTTGGTACTAAACCAGCTTTTACTACGGTTGCTTTTGATGGTAACGAATTAAGATTTCCAATTAAAGTTATTTTCTTAATCTTTCGACGATTGAGTTCAGTAAGTGTTACATCACTTATCTTTCGTCCAGTGGTCACAAAAAGTGGAGTTTTCTGAGTATTGGCAAATGCCATTGCCGATAACGTAACTTCTGGTTCCTCATTAACATTCACAAGAATTGCGTTTTGCGAAGTAGTCCAAAAATTCTTAGCTATGGCAATCGCAATTTCATCTATCAACTCTGTGTCTATAACTTTGGTATTTAACTGAATCCAAGCGGAAGGCAATTTCAATAATGATCTAAACTTCTCACCAGTTAATTGTGAACTTTTACCATTTGCACTAAAGGCGGCAATGCTCTTTACAGCGCCTCCTCCAGTCCGTGCAGTTACTTCATACCGAGCAACATCTGGTAAATTGAAAGCCTTAGCCATATTCGCCTGAGAAATTGAGCGTGACCAACTGCTAAATGAAGGGTTAATGGTTGGATCTAAACTCCATGGATCCGGTACCGACAATAGGTATGGAACTGATGAGCCCCAGACCTCTTGCACGTTTTCAGTTACACCTCCTGTTGAGGATGCGTAGTAAGCAAAAATTGGTTTGCCATTATACAAAATAGCTAAACCAGTCGTTGTGTCAGGTTGAGTAATTGAAACAGCTTCAACCCATTTTTCCCCGTAAATTGGCTCTATCTCTTTAGACCAACCAACAAAATTTTGATCTTGGGTGGAAGAATATAAATT
>DDZI01000075.1:8603-8861 GCA_002346305.1 Actinobacteria bacterium UBA3012
ACAAAATTTTGATCTTGGGTTGAAGAATATAAATTACAATCGCAAATTTTACGGATGTTATCTTTTTTGGCCAATCCAAAGGTACGGGCTGCGATTACTTGTGCTTGTAAGGCTGCACTAGGCCAGGAGGAGGGAACTTCTCCGATCCCTCGCAAATACTCGTCCCGAAGCCGCAAAGTATTTGTGACGATAATCGCCGCAGAAGTTAATCCACCTGGAATTAACTTAACTTGTGCTTGTCCATAACGATAACGTTTG
>DDZI01000066.1 GCA_002346305.1 Actinobacteria bacterium UBA3012
CACTTTGGAAAGATGGAAAGCCATTGTTCTTCGGTGATGGATATGGCGATCTTTCTGACATCGCACGTTGGTATGTTGGTGGATTGTTGAAGCATGCTCCATCACTTCTTGCTTTCACCAACCCAACTGTTAACTCTTACCGTCGATTGGTTCCAGGTTATGAAGCACCTGTAAACCTCGTTTACTCAGCACGTAACCGTTCTGCATGTATTCGAATTCCAATCACTGGATCTAATCCAAAGGCAAAGCGAATCGAATTCCGTTGCCCAGATCCATCATCAAATCCATATCTAGCCTTCGCAGCGATGTTGATGGCCGGTCTTGATGGAATCATCAACAAAATCGAGCCACCTGCCCCAGTTGATAAGGATCTCTACGAATTAGAGGGCGAAGAAGCAGCAAATATTCCACAAGTTCCTGGATCACTAGATGCAGTGCTTGATAATCTTGAAAAAGATAATGAGTTCTTAACACGTGGTGGCGTTTTCTCTGAAGATCTAATCTCTACTTGGATTGAATGGAAGCGCAAGCAAGAAGTCGATTATGTTCGCCTTCGTCCACACCCAGCGGAGTTCGAGCTTTACTACGATCTCTAAAAAACTTAAAAATACCCCCGTTACTAACTTAAGTAGCGGGGGTATTTTTTATTTTTCACTAAGGTGGAGCAGTGAGTGCCCAATCTGCAAAAGTTCGTAAAGCCTTAGATGCGGCTGTCGAAGCTATTGGCGGTTCGGCACGTGATGGCCAGATTGAGATGGCTGAAGCGGTAGCAAATGCACTATCTGATCGCCATCATTTAATTGTTCAAGCAGGCACCGGAACCGGAAAGTCGTTGGCTTATCTTGTGCCGGCTTTAGTTCATGGAAAAAAAGTATTAGTAGCAACTGCAACTCTTGCGTTGCAAAGACAGTTGGTTGAACGTGACCTTCCAAGAGTTGCTCCAGCATTGTCAAAAGTTTTAGGTCGAGACATAAGTTTTGCCATCTATAAAGGCATAGGAAATTATCTCTGTCTACAGAAGATGAATAGCGGACAAGCCGATCCCGATGGCGAATTTTTGATGGAACTTGGCGCTCTTGAAGGGCAAAGTAAATCATTGCGAGAGTGGATTAAAGACCCTGATGCAACTGGAGATCGTGATGATGCGCCAGAAGTTGATCGAAAAGTTTGGTTAGCAAACTCAGTATCGGGACGCGAATGTGTTGGTGCTGACAAATGTGCATTTGGCCAAAGTTGTTTTGCCGTTAAAGCTAAGGAAGCAGCGCAAGTCGCTGACATCGTGGTTACCAACCACACGTTGCTGGCAATCGAAATAGTTGAGTCCCATCCCATCCTTCCTAACCGTGATGCCGTTGTACTTGATGAAGCTCATGAGTTTCTTGATCGAACCACTCAGGCGATCACGGAGGAGTTGTCATCTACTCGAGCATTACGAGCAGCTGGAATGGCTAGAAAATATAAACCTGGTTCAGCAACAGATGCATTTGGCGCAGCAGCAAGTGATTTAGATGCAGCCATGGGGTATTTTGCGACTGAGTACCGCTCAGACCCCACTAAACAAGGACGACTCGATTCCCTGCCAATTTCACTCTCAGCACCAATTAAATACTTACGTGAAACTGCTCAAATAGTAATCAACGAGATCGGCGCAGAAGGTGAAGCCGGATCCCCCGATGAAATTGCAACACGCGCCAGAGCAAAAGGCGCAGTAAATGAAGTAAACCAAACGTTGTCCAAGTTATTAAAATTAACGCCCGATAGCGTGCTTTGGTTTGAGCCAACTTACAAGACTTTGCAACTTGCACCGCTTACAGTCGCGACCCTGCTGAGAGATAATCTCTTAAAGAAAACTCCAGTCATCGCTACTTCAGCAACATTAACTTTTGGCAAAAGTTTTGACAGTATCGCCAAAAGTATTGGCTTCACAGTTGGAGATGAAAGCGAAATTGAAATCAAAGATAATGAAATAGATCCTGGCAATCTCCAAATGCTTGATGTGGGTTCGCCTTTTGATTTTGCTAACCAAGGAATGCTCTACCTTCCACGTGGTTTGCCAGAACCTTCCCGAGAAGCAGTCAGTATTGATGCATTTGTGGAACTAGGTGAATTGATTAAAGCGGCTGGTGGGAGAACATTGGCACTTTTCTCCTCTTGGAGAGCATTGGAAAGTGCGCAAGAGTATTTACATAAAGCGTTACATGATTTGCCAATTAAAATCATTGCTCAAAAACGCGCTGATGCAGTTGGACCATTAGTTGAGAAATTCGCCGCAGATGAAACTTCGATTTTGTTGGGAACAATTTCACTATGGCAAGGCGTGGATGTGCCAGGTAGATCTTGTATTTTGGTTGCCATTGATCGCATTCCATTCCCCCGCCCTGATGAACCGGTTATGGCAGCTCGTGCTGCACAGGTAGACAGCACTGGAGGAAGCGGATTTATGCAAGTTTCACTCCCCCGTGCCGCGCTTTTGCTGGCACAAGGAACTGGTCGGTTAATTCGCGGCGTTGATGATCGTGGTGTTGTCGCAATTCTAGATTCTCGAATTACGACCAAGCGCTATGGCTCAATTTTGTTGAATACGATGCCGCCACTTTGGCGCACATCTGATGGTGAAGTGGTTCGCGAATCTCTACGCCGATTGGCTCAGGATTTAACTGACTCGTAAATGGGCAGCTTTTAGTAAGATTCCCAAATGAGTTCGAATAACAAACTCCCCAAAATTTTGGCAATCCAAAATGGCAAACAAGACCCTCCACACTTAGTAGGTCAGTGGCTTGAAGAAATTGGATTTGAAATCCAAGTGATCACGGCTTTTAGTGGTGCAGAAGTTCCCGATGTCGTGCCAACCGGAATTTGCGCTGTAATCCCGATGGGCGGCTCAATGAGTGCTACCGATGACGAAGTTGCCCCATGGTTACCTGCGGAAAGAGCATTATTAGCCGATGCCATCCAACGAGATATTCCAATATTTGCTATCTGTCTAGGAGCGCAATTATTAGCGGCCGCAACTGATGGTGAAGTTTCTCGTGCTGAAACTGGTGAAATTGGTTTGCACTCAATAACTTTTAATAAAATTGCCCAACATGACCCAGTATTTGAATCTGCCACAAAACTATTTCCCGTCCCTGTTACGCAGTGGCATGAAGATCTTGTTTCAAAATTACCAAGTGCGGCAACTGCTCTTGCCTCATCTGAACTTTGTCCAAACCAGGTTTATCGAATCGGTGCAAATACTTATGCCGTTCAATTCCACCCTGAAGTTGATGGTGATTTAGTTCATGAGTGGGAAATCCACGCAGACAACGCTTTCAAGAGTTCTGGACGCTCTGACGTATCCACAGAGATACATGACGCTGAAGAAGCTTTAGTGGCAACTTGGAAACCAGTCCTTCAAAAATGGGGCGAGCAAGTTTTAGCGCAGCTGAATTAAATCCACCAAATTTGCTAGTGCTTTCACAACTGTTTCAAATCCATCATGCGGCGCAAGCTCCTCCGTCAAGAAAGTATCGGCTCGCGTCTCCATCATTACCGAAGTAATTTTTGCCTCTTTCTCATAAACAGATAGAGGAACATAAGTTCCCGAGTATGGCTGGTTTATGTAGTTCTCTCCGACAATCGAAAATGCTGATTTTGCTGCCTCAATTAACCATTCGGGAGTATGAAAAGCATCTGCACCGATACATATTGGTGGGCGTAGTTGGCCATGGTTAATCGCGTTTGGATGCTGATTTACTCGATAAGAATGCACATCAACCATAGTTACTTCTCCCAAAGCGGCGAATCTTTGCGCCACCAAATCACTTAATGATTTGGAGTATGGGTGGAAATACGCATCAAGCAATTGTTTTTCCGCTACTGGGTCTGGTTTGCGCAACTGTGTGCCGATTGAGGTCTTTTGGTAAACCGCACCCATTCCAACCGCATTCATCGCTTCGCGTTCATCTGGGAAACGCTCTGGATCAATTACCAATCGTGAAAATCTATTTATAAATAACCAAGGTTTTTTTCCGCTGATCTCTGCAGCCTTGAGCGCGATCTCTTTGGTTAAAGTATCGGTCATTTCATCTAATTCGGCTTTTAACTCTTCATCTGTAAGTAAAATACTGTTACGTACATAATCAGGAATGAAGGTTGCCGAGTGCGGCACATGCAAAATTACTTTTGATTCCGAGTCCCCGCTGATAATTTCAAAATTTTGCAAAGACATCCTTAAAGCCGGCCAACTTCATGTCAACGCCAAAACTGCTGCTGCTGAAATAGCGGTAATTTTTCTGAGTTTCATTCCATACCCTTTCGGTTTTCATAACCGCCCGTGTGACGTTTATGGACCGGACCTCGGCGTATTAGAGGGAAGTTGCCTTAGTCCGCGCTTGCCATTGCTGGCCAGGTCCTCACCCGGAGCACCCCACCGCGGTGGAGGGTTGCCGTTCAGCGAGCCGGGGCTTGATGCTGACACTCATGACCTAGAGGAAAATCTAGCAGAGAAATTACATAGAATGCGACCTGTGAGTTCACCATCGGGCCAGCGGAAAATTTTATTCCTAAACCCAAAAGACAATATTGCGGTCTGCTTAGCAGATATCAATGTTGGTGAGAAAATTTCGCAAGATGGCCGTGAAGTCAGCGCAGTTGAGGCTATCCCCCGCGGTCACAAAATTGCTACGGCCGATATTGCTAAAGGTGATGGGATTATCAAATATGGCGAACGCATGGGGCATGCAACTAAAAGTATTGCAACCGGTTCGCATGTACATACCCATAATGTTTTGGGCGATCGACTATCAACGGAAAATACATGAGCCTTCCTGAGATCTGGGGATTCCAACATGAAGGACGTGGCGTAGGTATTCGCCATCACCAATTGATTTTGCCATCTGTTGTTTGTTCAACTGTAGTTTCGCGCAGAATTGCACAAGAAGTCGGCGGCATAACTTTTGCACATCAGCATGGTTGCGCAATTATCGGAGTAGATGTTTCCGGAATTGATGACTTTTTTATCGCACTCGCCTCCCATCCAAATGTGGGATCTGTGCTTGTCGTTGGATTAGGTTGTGAAACAACTCAAGGAAATGAATTAACTGAGAAAATAACCAAATTAACAAAATCTACTGAGTATCTGGTGATTCAAGAAAGTGGTGGCGTCGAAGGAACCGTTGCAAACGGAGCCGCCGCAGCTCGTGAGCTCGCTTTAACTTACAGCCATTTCCCATACCCACTTGAAGAGTTGGTCGTTGGTATTGAATTATCGCGTGATGTTGAGATTGAACCATTACTAACTGAGTTGACTCACATAGGAATTAAATATGTGATCATTAGCGAAGCAGGTGGATCTGCTAAACATTTCTCAATGTTGATGTCTCAGAAAGTACATTTAATAATCTCATTCCCAGATGGAAATCAACCACCTTCAGGTTTCCCATTAATTCCAGTTTTAAATGTTGCGAGTAACAGCCAACTTCACCAAGCGATTTCAACTGAATTTGATCTTCAATCCGATGCAACAGCAAAAGATATGCTCGATAAAATTATCTCGACTGCCGACCACACAAAAACAATTAGCGAACAAAATCAATCTGGTGAAATCCTGGTTCCAAGATTGGTGCGCAGCGTCTAATGAGTAACTCACCATCTCCACTTTTTGGTTACCCTCGTCCTGATGGCAGATGGGGATTTAGAAACCACATTTTAATTTTGCCACTTCACCAAGCCCTCTCAACTGCTGCCCGGGATATCGCCGAAGCCACATCTGGTGCTGTTGCGATTAGTCACGACTGGTCGGGTGAGATTGATAAAGATTTTGAGCGAATCACAAAAACATTTGCTGGCTTTGCTGGAAACCCAAACATTTTTACAACAGTTGCCTTGACTATTGGAACTGAAGTAGAAAGTGGAATTATCGAGCGCGCGAAAAAATTCAGCCCTACTCCCCTTGTTGAAATTAAATTATCTGATGCTGGATCTATGTTTAAGTTAGTAACCAATGCCCTGGAAAAGGTAACCGAATTAGCTGAACAAGCAGCAGCGCAAAGTAGAACCCCTGCTCCATGGAGTGCAGTTGTTCTTGGACTTGAGTGCGGCGGATCTGATGCGTACTCCGGTATTACTGCAAACCCTGCTCTTGGTGTTGCCAGCGATCGACTTGTTGAATATGGGGCCACATCAATCCTGGCTGAAACCATGGAGATTCTTGGTGCTGAGCATCTCTTAGCCGCTCGCGCCTTAGATCCAAAAGTTGGTGAACAAATAATTGAAGTTGTTGCAAGATACGAGCGTTCAATTAATTATGAAGGTATCGATATTCGTGGAGCGCAACCATCTCGTGGAAACATTGAAGGTGGTTTATCTACTTTAGAAGAGAAATCTTTAGGCGCTGCTAAGAAAGCCGGTAACGCACCATTTACGGGAGTGCTCGAATATGCCGATCGCCCGACCGCGCCAGGGTTGTACTTTATGGATACACCCGGCCATGACATTGAACAGCTAACTGGATTTGCTGCTGCTGATGTGAATATCACGGTATTTACTACTGGTCGCGGAACGCCCACTGGATCAGCCGTCATCCCAACAATTAAAGTTGCCACAAATAGTGAAATGGGTCTAGTGCTCACTGACCTAATCGATATTAACGCTGGAACCATTTCAGATGGAACGCAAACACTTGAAGAAGTTGGTCAGATTATTTTTGATGAGATAGTCAAAGTTGCTAATGGGCAATTAACAAAGGCTGAGATTGGAAAGCACCATGAATTTAACCTTTCCAGGTTATACGGATCAACTCTTTAAGATTTGTAGAACTTCTCTAACTGGTTTCACCCTTAACTCTTCCAACCAGTTGGCAATCTGTGGAAATAATTGAGGATTTACTTTTGTCGCAACTCCTTCAAAACTCAAAGTATCAGTGACGCTTTGCAAAGCATCTGAATTACGAACTAATTTTTGCAATGAGTCCGCTAGTGGATCATTTACTTTTTCATCAACTTCCAAAAATCTCAACCATGCCGCAATAACTAAGGTGATGTGATTAGTTTCTAATCCCAATTTAACTAAATCATTTGCTGATGCAAAGATTCTTTGTGGTAACTTCTGAGAGCCATCCATGGCAATTTGTAGACTCTTATGTAATAGCGCATAGTTGCTAACTCGTTTACGAATCACTTTCGCATATTCGATGGGATCTAGATCAGCAGGTGCGACAAATGACCTTCCAGCTTCTTTCTCTTGGAAATTCTTGATGAAATCCCCAATTACCGGATCAACTACCCCCTCGGCTACATATTCAATCTCGGCCAATTGACAGATATATGCCAGCGCAGAGTGAGCGCCATTAAATACCCGGATCTTCATGGCTTCATAAGGCGCAACTTTTTCTACAAATCTTGCTCCTGCAGGAGCTAAGTACTCACTTACTGGATCATTTTCAATTACCCACTCTAAATATGGCTCTGCAGTAATTAGCGACCGGTCTCCATAACCATAACTTTGATAAAACTCATCTATGGAATCCTGCGTAATCGCGGGAACTGCGCGATCCACCATTGAATTCGGAAATCTAATCTCTGATTTCAACCAACTCAAGAAATCAGGAGAGCGTTTCTGTCTATTAGCCAAATCAAATACAACGGCTCTTGTGATATCTCCATTTGTTGGCAAGTTATCGCACGAGATTACAGCGACTCCCGGCAAACTGCTTTCAAATCTGGCTACTAGTAAATCTAACAACCTGGCTGGGAATGTAAGTAAAGAATTAACATCTGCGATATCTGCCTGAACTTCTGTGGAGGATAGATTTATTCCATTTCGGTCGGAGTTGCATTGATACGCTTTTTCGCTCACAGTTAAAGTGATCAATTTGAGATTTCCACTTCGCGCTATTTCTAGTAATTCTTGTCTCGCCTGCGGGAAAAACACTGCTTTGCGGATCGCCCCTACGATCATTGGCGCAAAACCAGCGCCTTCACGCTCATTTATCGTATAGAGACAATTCTGAGTGTTCATAACATCAGCCACATCACTACTTCTTTGGGTAACTCCAGCAACTCCAAAATTTAGATTCCCGCCTCTTAATACTCTTTCGAAGAAGAGGCCTTGATGTCCTCTATGAAAAGCACTTAACCCCATATGTATGACACCAATTTTTACTTGGCTCAGGTCATAGGTAGGGGGGTTAGCAGATTTATGGGATAAGTAATTCTCGAGATTTAATTGCGCCATTAGAGTTTGAAATATTCTTTTGAAAGGTTGTACGCGATATCAGCGGCTACTCCTAGGGCATCTGATTTACTCAACCGATGTCGACTAACTTCATTTGCTAAATAAGCAGCATCAAATCTGCGGGCAACATCATGGCGAACGGGAATTGATGCAAATGCTCGGGTGTCATCAATAAATCCAACAGTGTTATAAAAACCGGCAGTTTCAGTAACGCTATCTCGCCATCTTTGCATTCCGTTTAAAGAGTCGTGGAACCACCAAGGTGGACCCAATCGCAACGATGGATATGCGCCAGCAAGTGGTGCCAATTCACGAGAGTAGGTACTTTCATCCAACGTGAATAAGACAGCTCTGAAATTAGGATGCAATCCGACATCATTTAGAAGTGGTTGTAATTCACGGACATAATTAGTGGCAACTGGAATATCAAATCCGCGATCTGCACCATATATCTTGGTAATTTCATGATTATGGTTACGAGATGAACCTGGGTGAATCTGCATCACCAATCCGTCATCGGCAGCCATGCGGGCATGTTCAACCAACATCATTGCTCTAAATTGATTGGAATCTTCTTCTGTGAATTTTCCACTAGAAATCACCGCAAAGAGTTTTTCTTGTTCTTTGCCATCTAAAATCAGCGTTTCGCAATTTGCTACACCATGATCGGTAGCGGTCGCACCGTGACGCTTAAAATGATCACGTCGGTTCCTTAATGCGTTGCGATAAGAGACAAAGGTGGCGCAATCTTCACCGCTAACTTTTGCTAATTCAGCAACAGCTGTTTTCCAACCTGGCCGCTGCGGATCTGAAACATCATCTGGCCTAAAGGTTGGAATCACTCTCCCACCGATATTTAACTTGGCTAACTCGAGATGAGTACTGAGAGAATCCGAAGTCGCATCTGTGGTCGCCAATACCTCTATGTTAAATTTTTGAAATAATGTTTGCGGCAAAAATTCAGGAGTATGTAACTGTTCATTAATGGAATCATAGAAATAATCTGCTCGGTCGATTGTTAACGGCTCATCAATTTTGAACAAAGTATAGAAAATCTCTTCAATCCAGATTCGGGATGGAGTTGATCTAAATGCGTGCCAATTTTGGGCAAAAATTCGCCACACGTCACGTGGATCGACATCAGAACGAGATCCATCTGCATGAGGAATTGAAATAGCTTCGTAAGAGACACCCTGACTAAAGAGCATGCGAGTCACGTAGTGGTCCGGGGTGATCAGCAACTCAACTGGATTTTTAAAGGCGGTATTTTCCAACAAGATTTTGGGATCAACATGACCGTGCGGGGACAAAATTGGGAAATCGCTCATCACCTCGTAAATTTCACGGGCTAATCCGTCATTACCTAGAAAGCGATTTTTATCCATGGTTTTTCATCCAATCAAATGCATCTTTTTGCATCTGGGCAGTAAATGAATGGCGGACTGGATAGAAATCGCCGCGATACTCTGCCGATACCTTTGAGTAATGTTGTGAAATATTTTCATCAGCCTCTTTCATCCCTGCTGGAGTAAAAAGTTGATCATTGCTGCAGTATTGAACATACAAAGGTTTAGGTGCACCAATTAATGC
>DDZI01000102.1:0-123 GCA_002346305.1 Actinobacteria bacterium UBA3012
TAATCCAACTGGTTTCATGAAAACCGAACGTGAAACACCAACCAGACGTCCAGTCGATGTACGGATTCGGGATTGGAAAGAGGTTTATGAAGAACAGCCTTTTGAAGATTTGCAAAAGCAGGC
>DDZI01000102.1:333-4299 GCA_002346305.1 Actinobacteria bacterium UBA3012
TGCATGGATTGTGGCATTCCGTTTTGTCATCAAGGTTGCCCACTCGGAAATCTAATTCCAGAGTGGAATGATTTGATCTGGCGCGGAGAAAAAGAAGAAGCCATCGAGCGTTTGCACGCAACTAATAATTTTCCAGAATTTACCGGCAGATTATGCCCGGCACCATGCGAGACAGCTTGTGTAGTAGCAATTAGTTCAGACGCCGTAACGATTAAACAGGTAGAACTAAGAACTATCGAGGAAGCTTTCGGCAGCGGATCAGTTAAACCACAGATCCCAGATCGCCTGACAGGTAAAACTGTTGCAGTTGTGGGCTCGGGTCCTGCAGGATTAGCAGCGGCACAGCAATTAACTCGCGCTGGTCACACAGTTGCAGTTTATGAGCGAGCAGAAAAAATCGGCGGTTTGCTTCGTTACGGAATTCCAGAGTTCAAGATGGAAAAAAATATTTTAGATCGACGTTTGGATCAGATGAAAGCCGAAGGAACTAGATTTAGACCTGGCGTTGATGTCGGTGGCGAGATAACTGGATCAGATCTGCGAACCAGGTATGACGCAGTGATTCTTGCTATTGGTGCAACTAATTGGCGCGACCTTCCCGTGCCAGGCCGTGAACTAAACGGAATTTATCAAGCGATGGAGTTTTTGCCTTGGGGTAACAAGCAAGGTTTAGCTGAATTAGTTGGGCCACCGGAAATCAACGCTGCAGGAAAGCATGTTGTGATTTTGGGTGGAGGAGATACCGGTGCAGATTGTTTAGGAACTGCCATTCGCCAAGGAGCGGCCAGCATTACCCAACTTGAGATCATGCCTCGTCCAACGGGGGAGCGCCCTTCTTCACAACCTTGGCCGACCTATCCAATGATTTATCGAGTATCAAGTGCGCATGAAGAATCAGGTGAGCGCCTATTTGCAGTTTCAACTGAATCTTTCCTTGGTGACGACAATGGAAATGTAAAGGCATTGCGTTTAGTTGAAACTGAATTCAAAGATGGAAAATTTGAAAAAGTTGCAGGATCTGAAAAAGAGATTCCAGCAGATTTAGTTTTCCTCGCAATGGGATTCACTGGAGTGGAAAAATCTCCATTGGTATCTCAATTAGAGGTAGAACTGGATAATCGTGGAAATATTGCCCGAAATGAGAATTTCGAGAGTACCTCTGAAGGTGTCTTTGTCTGTGGTGATGCTGGACGTGGCCAGTCACTCATAGTTTGGGCGATTGCTGAGGGACGTGCAGCCGCTGCAGCAGTTGATCGATCCTTGATGGGACGCACTCAATTGCCTGCTCCTATCGAGCCTACAGATCGATCTTTAACTGTTTAACTGGATTTAACTCTTTTAAAGAATGAGGCAGTAGTAAACAAGTAGAATTGCCTCATGCGTCGAGCCAAAATTGTTTGTACTTTAGGTCCGGCCACTGATGACGCGGTAATGATCGATCGGATGATCGCTGCTGGCATGAACATGGCGCGATTGAATCTTTCGCATGGGGCGCGCGAAGGTCATGAAAAAACCTTTGAGATGGTGCGCCAAGCCGCAGCTAAAGCCGATCTTTCGGTTGCAATTGTTGTGGATCTGCAAGGACCAAAGATCAGATTAGGTAAATTCAAAAATGGTTCTCATGAAATTATCAAAGGGGCCAAGTTCACAATCACAACTGAAGTAATTGAAGGCGATGAAAATATCTCCTCTACAACATATCTGGGATTGCCAGGGGATTGCAAAGTTGGCGATCGGATATTGATTGATGATGGACGAGTAGCTTTAGAAGTAACTTCCGTTAAAGCGCCAAGAATAGAAACGATTGTCATAGAAGGCGGAACCGTAAGTAACAATAAAGGCTTGAATTTGCCAGGTGCTGCAGTATCGGTTCCGGCACTTTCAGAAAAAGATGAAGAAGATTTGAAATGGGCAATTGGGATGGGTGCAGATTTTATTGCACTCTCATTTGTTCGGGATGCAGCGGATATAAAACGAGTGCACCAGATTATGGATTCCGCCGGAGTTCGGATTCCAGTCATTGCAAAAATTGAAAAACCACAAGCAGTTGCAAATTTAGAAGAAATAGTTGCAGCATTTGATGCAATCATGGTTGCTCGTGGTGATTTGGGAGTAGAACTCCCCATGGAGGAAGTTCCATTAGTTCAGAAACGTTGCATTACTCTTGCCCGCGAAAATGCGAAACCTGTAATTGTTGCAACTCAAATGCTTGATTCAATGATGACAAATTCTCGTCCAACACGTGCTGAAGTAAATGATTGCGCTAATGCGGTACTCGATGGCGCAGATGCTTTAATGCTTTCAGGGGAAACAAGTGTTGGAAAATTCCCGATTGAAACTATTGAGATGATGGCAAGAATCATCGCAAAAACTGAGGAAGAAGCTTTGGATACCGTTGCACCACTTCGTCATAATCCACATACAACCGCTGGTGCAATTACTAAAGCGGCTACTGAAGTTGGTGAAGTTGTCGGAGCAAAATTCTTAGTTGCTTTTACTCAAAGTGGTGATTCAGCAAGAAGAATGTCGCGTTTGCGTTCTGCAATCCCGATGTTGGCCTTAACCCCAGATGTGCGTACATCACGAGTTCTGGCACTTAGTTGGGGAGTCGAATCGATCGTGATCCCGCCTGCTAGTCATACCGATGAAATGGTGAAGCAGATTGATAGCAAATTAATTGAGAGCAAGAGAGCAAATATTGGTGATTTCATATTAATTGTGGCTGGAAGTCCTCCTGGAATACCTGGATCAACTAATGCTATGCGAGTACACCGTGTTGGAGATGCCGTTGCGGGCGTTGTTCCTGCTTATCGCTAAAACTAAGCTATGAACTCGGATTTATCTTGCATTACGGCTTATCGCAAAAGGTAAGAACTTCTGCACTTTCCTGAATACTTTGGCACAATTCGACCATGTCATTGGTAATTGTTACTGGGGGATCTCGCGGACTGGGCTTTGAAACAGCCAAGGCGTTACGAGCCCAAGGGCACCAAATTGTTTTGGTTGCTAAAGATAAAGAGCAATTAGCGGAAGTCGCTGCCCAATTAGATTGTGAATATCGAGCAGTCGATTTAGCCGATTTAGCTGCTGCCAAGAAAACCTTCGAAGAGATATTGGCAAGTTTCGGCACACCAGAGATTTTAATTTTGGCTCATGGAGTAATGAGCGCAAAGATGTCTAAGACCTTAAAGACAGATAATGAAGAGTGGCGTCGAGTTATGGCCATTAATCTAGATTCGGTATTTTGTGCTGTAAATACTTTGGCTGCACCAATGGCTGAAGCACGAAATGGAAGAGTCATTATTTTCTCTGCTTGTTTAGGTCGAATGTCCGGGCCAGGCAATGCTGGCGGCTTAGCGCCTTACCGAATCAGCAAAGCCGGAGTAAATGCATTGGTTCGAAACTTGGCACATGAAACAGGCTTGGGTAGTAGGGGAGTTTTAGTTGATGCAATATGTCCGAACCATTCACGGACCGACATGGGTGGACCAGGAGCTCTGCTATCTGCCGAAGAGGGTGCCCGCACTGCGATCTGGTTGGCTACGCGACAATTTGACCTGAATGGTTCAATTGATCAAGAGAAATTAACTGGAGTGCTTTGGGAAGAGATGAACGTAATTCCTTGGTAATTGCAAGTTTCCTTTAAATTATTCCTGCCTCTAATCCTTCAAGAACATCCATTGCGCGTTCCTTTAATTCAGGGAGATCTGAAAGCCGATTGAGGCCAAATATCTGTTGACTCATACGGTGATTTTTTACAAATGCTTCTTTGTGTCGATCCAGAAAATCCCAATACAAAGTTGTGAAAGGGCAGGCCTTTTCACCTACACGTAATTTGGGATCATAGACACAGGGCTTGCAATAGTTAGACATTCGTGAAATGTATGCACCACCTGCCGCATATGGTTTTGTCATCATGGTGCCACCATCAGCGTGTACTCCCATGCCAATTACATTTGGAACCAT
>DDZI01000011.1 GCA_002346305.1 Actinobacteria bacterium UBA3012
GCGCGCAATGTTCCATCCACTGCTGGACGAATTAAGTCATTCTCGTCTTTAGGTGAAACTAATGGGAATGGAGATGCCGTGTGTAATAAAACATCAACACCACTTAATGCATCACTCCAACCAGAGTCTTTTTCAAGATCAAGTTCGACGAAGGTAAGTCGGGAATTCAAATTATTAGAATCAATCAGATGTGGTGTGACCGCATCGCGCACTTCGGCAGACTTTGAAAGCTTACGAACTGAGGCTCTGACCTCGTAACCCTGATTCAATAGTTGAAGAGTTACATGTTTACCGATGTAGCCGCTGGCGCCAGTTATGAGGACTTTTGTCATGACGAAATTGTCCATATATATTAGAAAAAGCCCCGATTCCTCGAGGCTCTTCCCTGCATAGGTAAAACAACTACATTGACCGATACCAATAGGCCGAGTTGAATCATCTAAGACTGTGGTGGAGGCGACGGGGTTTGAACCCGCTCCGCTTGTTTGGTAAACGAACAGGCTGCCAATTACAACACGCCCCCATCACGGAAGCGAAGTTACGGTTGAATGGGAATTGGAAAATTAGAAAGTATCAACTCTGTTGAAACCCAATTGCTGTGGACAGCAAAAAGGACTTGGAATTATCCAAGTCCTAATCACTACCAAACAAGCGTTCCTGAATTATTACATAAATACTTGATTACGCGCAGTATAAAATAAATTAATTGGAAGATTCACTTTAAAATCCGGGTGCTGAGTTTTAATGGTTCGAACTTGAGAAATTCAACAAAATAACCCCAGCGATTATGAAGGCGATCGCTGTAATGCGGGATAAAGAAACAGGATCTTTGAAGATGATCATTCCTAAAATGGCGGTTCCTGCAGCTCCGATGCCGGTCCAAACCGCATATGCAGTACCCACTGGCAACACTTTTAGTGACCAAGCTAAAAGGGAAAAACTCCCCGATGCAAAAACTAAGAACCCAACACTTGGCCAAATTTTAGTGAAATTATTCGAAAGTTTGAGCATTGTTGCAAAACCAACTTCAAGTAATCCTGCTGTAATTACGGCTATCCATGCCATTTATTGATTCTCTTTTCGATTTCTAGTGAGTGAGCTGACTAATTTTTCGAGAGGTCCTTGGTCGAACCTCTTCAGCCATTGTGCTGCGAAGTAGGAAAGAAGTAGCCAAATTCCAAATGCAAGCAGAAACACCTGCCAGGTTTGCAAATCTTGGAATAAACCCAAACCCCAAGGGCCAAAAATCAGAGAAGTTACAACCGATTGTGAAATATAGGTAGTCAGTGACATCTTTCCCGCTGGTGTCATCCACAAAACTAGATGTGGCCGCTCCTCAACAAGCTTGCGAATCAGTCCAACATAGAACATTGATAGCAGTGGGGCCGCCAAGAAGGAAGCTGAAAGTGAGATGACATAGATGCTCTCAAATGGGTCCGCCGCTTGCTCGTTACGTAGAAATATCGCTGCAGCAATAACTTGAATAGGCAATCCGAAAATAAGACCTATTTTCATCAATCTCGCATTAGCAGCTTTATCTATAGGCGACGAAAGGAAATTCGAGCGTGCCAATCGCACACCAAGCAAGAAGGCTGCAAATGCCAAACCGCCTTGAATAAATATCCCGGTTGAGATGCTGAGTAACCAAACTTCTATTCTTGCCGGTATTGACTCGAGATAGGTTCCATTCCGAAGAATCTCATCAAGGCTCGACTCTGCACTTAATCCAAGATCTTCCTCTAATAAATACTCAGCAACAAATGCCAATGCGCTAATTAACACGATAAATAATGTTGAAATGGAAAATACTATTCGAAACCAAATTTTTAGAGTTCGATCTGTGCGGAAAAAGAATGCGGTGAGCAGTAATCCAAATAATCCATACACAAAGATGATGTCTCCGTGCCATAGAAAGGTAAAGTGAATTGCTCCAAAAGCTATAAGAACTAAGCAACGCTTAATCCATCGAGCTCTGTTAGGTCTGTCGTTTCTAATTACGTAGTTTGAGCTGTAGCCAAAGAGAAAAGAAAACAGTAAGTAAAACTTTCCTGCAAATAAAGCTGCGATAATGAAGGTTGCTGAACCATTGGCAAATCCTTGAGTCCACTCGCCTCGAGCTCCTTGGTCGCTGTTCAACCCCATGAATTGAATATTTACGACCAAGATTCCAAGTAGAGCAAAACCTCTCAGTACATCAGGTGCTATATCTCTTTGCATTTTGCTAGATATCCCGCTCGCGCCAGGCCAAGACCATCGAAGGCAATGAGGAACAAGCGAAAAGCATGGAAATGATCAGGTAACTTCCATCATTGCCTTCAGGCTCGAACAATTTCAAATCTGGGGCATAAATCATCAGAATCAAGAGTGCCACGATTAAATACCCCAGCGCGTAATACGCGTATCTAAATGACGTGTCACGAATTTTGATCTGACGTTCATCTAAAAGTTCATTAGGTGCATCGGCTATTCCTCGGACACTTATACGTAGAAGTAGATAACCCAGAAGTACAGCGAAGATAACAAATATGGCTGAGACGCTATAGATCACGACTGCGGTTCCATCAGAAAGATTCATATTTGTTTTTAAAGTTGGCCAGTAACTTCCCATTGCCACTAATACAAACCCTAGAGTCATAACAAATACAAGAATTCTTCGATTTCTTTGGGACCGTAACCATCTGTACTTTGAGTTCTCATCGGTCAGTAAGGATTTGACTCCCTTTTCCGTAACGCCCTCAAGCCAATAAATCTTGTTCTTTTTTGACATCCTTACTTACCTTTCTTAAATGGGGTTTGTGAAAACAGCTCTGATACCTCTTGATTGAGCGCCTTAGCAATGCGTAAAGCCAGCACTAAAGATGGGCTGTACTCCTCGCGCTCTAGGTATCCAATGGTTTGGTAATGCACCCCGACCTTGTCAGCCAACTCTTGACGTGTGAGCCCAAGGGTGGTGCGGGCTTCTTCTATCCGGTTGTAAACCGGTTCTTCAGGATTGCGACTCATACCAAGTAGCATATATGCTATGTAGCATTAATGCAACATTTGCAAAGGACTAGGAAAAAACAGCACCTTGTACACTGCGCAAATGCTCGCAATTATTCCTGGATTTCTTACGGGGCTCTCACTGATTATTGCAATTGGAGCGCAGAACGCTTTTGTGATCCGCCAAGGCTTACTTCGCCAACATGTATTACTGGTTGTCGCTATCTGCGCAATCTCAGATGCGGTACTTATTTTTCTGGGAACTGGCGGTCTCGGAACTCTAATCCAGGGCAAACCATCACTACTCGAATTAATTCGTTGGTTCGGAGTTATCTACTTAACTTTGTTTGGCATCAGAACTCTCCGCTCTGCTTTCAAAAGTCAGAGCCTTGACGCTGGTGAAGGTTTTGCAATAAGCAAAAGCAAGATTGTTGCTACTTGCCTTGCGCTCACATTTCTCAATCCCCACGTTTATCTAGATACCGTAATTTTGCTCGGCAGTATTGCCAATCAGTTCGAAAATAATCGCTGGTTCTTTGCCATTGGGGGTGCTACTGCCAGTTTGGTCTGGTTTACTGCAATCGGATTTGGAGCTCGATCTGCTTCCAGATTCATGTCAAAACCCATTTTCTGGAAAATACTTGATTCAATAATTGCCACAGTGATGTTCACAATTGCAATCACGTTAGCCTTTTATAAGTTTTAAGGCTCGATTAGCGACCTTTCAGAGCCCTTCATGAGCCCTGCCAGGTGATACGAATTACGAAACACTAATGTTGCGTAATTACGAGAAGTACTCTAGATTCTGTATATATAGATGCCGTTTGAAATGAGTTAAATGCGATGTCCCGAAGAATGAGAACTGCCTTAATGGGATTTGTTCTGGCGCTCTTTGCCGCCACCCTTACCGGCCTTAGCGGCTGCGCATCCAACAGTGACCAAGGCGCCGAAGTTACTGAACTGACCCTCTACTCGGGTCGCTCCGAAGAGTTCATCGCTCCATTCTTGGCTGAATGGGAGGCACAGTCAGGTATCACTTTGAATATTCGGTACGGAGATTCAGCAGAGCTAGCCGCGCAAATTCTTGAAGAGGGAAGTAACTCCCCTGCAGATCTATTTCTTTCGCAAGATGCTGGTTCATTAGGTGCAGTATCTGAAGCTGGATTATTTACACAGCTCGGTGATGAGATTGCAACATTAATTCCAGCTACCTACCATGCAGCGAATCGCAACTGGGTTGGTGTTACAGGTCGCGCTCGCGTCTTTGCTTATGCGCCAGATCGCCTGAAAGTTTTTCCGCAATCAGTCACAGATTTAACTAAGAGCGAGTACAAGAATCAGATTGGCATTGCACCAACGAACGCCTCTTTCCAGGCTTTCTTAACCGCTTTGATCGAAAATAGAGGAATTGATTTTTCAAAGAATTGGCTCAAAGGATTGCAGGACAACGGTGTAAAAATTTACGCCAAGAACAGCACTATTGTTGAAGCAATCGATAAAGGTGAAATCTCTATTGGTTTAGTCAACCACTACTACACCTGGGAAGTCAGCGAAGGTCTGGGACGAGCAATCAATGTAAAGAATGGTTTCTTCAAATCTGGAGATCTTGGAAACATGATCAATGTTTCAGGCGTCGGCGTCTTTGCTTCAAGTAAGAAGCAGGCAGCCGCCGAAGATCTCATTAACTTCTTGACCTCCGCTGATGTTCAAGAGAACTTTGTTTCAGATACGCATGAATATTCTCTTATCCCAGGTGCCACCGCTCCAACAGATGTGCCGACCCTAAATCAAATTGGTGCACCGACTATTGACCTAAATACCTTAAAAAATATTAAGCAGGCCCAAGATCTGCTTATTGAAGTTGGTCTGCTCTAAAAATGCCCACAACTTTTCCCAATAGCACCCGAGAGACGCTGTCGCAAAGCATGCGTAAGCAGCGCGCTATGCGCGGTGTTCTCAATGCTGCTGTTGTCGTTGTTGCGGCGCTTGCTCTAATCCCTTTTCTGTATTTACTTGTTCGTGCAAGTCAAAAGCCTGTCAATGAGATTGTTCAGCTGCTGATTCGACCCAAAACCCTAGAAGTTCTTGCAACCACTTCTGCTTTGGTTCTGTGTGTTGTTGTAATTACTCTTGTGATTGGTGTCCTAATTGCTAGTGGGCTCCACTTTGTCCGTCTACCTTTCAGGGGATTTTTATTGATTCCAACGGCTCTGCCATTGGCAATTCCTTCATATGTCTTCACCTACACATGGGTGGCTTTGATTCCAGATTTTTCAGGTTTTTTTGCCGCAGTATTTATCTTGTCCATAACCACCCTGCCTTATGTCATTTTGGCAACACTGTCCGGACTTCGCACCGTTGATAGTTCGCAGTTAGAGGTTGCGCGCTCTTTAGGGTTAAAACTTCCTCAAGTCTTTAGGCGCGTTGTTTTCCCTCAGGTAAAAGGGCACATAAGTGCGGGCGCTCTTCTAGCCGCGCTTTACACAATCAGCGACTTCGGAGCGGTCTCACTCCTGAATGTTGAAACTCTTACTGTAAATATCCAAAATATGTATCGTGCCTCATATGATCGAAGCGCCGCAGCGATTATTTCTTTCGTTCTCATTGCTTTTTCAACAATAGTTGTATTAGCCGACGAAAGAATCAAACGCCAGACTCCAGATAGTAATGTCGTAAAGATTAATTCAGTAAAAAACATACTCATTAAAAGTGCGCGTTTGCGGTTTGCTGTTATTGCGACTATTTTCCTTTACGCCCTCAATGCTGTGATAATTCCTTTCTATGTTTTGATCTCTCGCTTCTTAGGAAATCGGGTAGCCATCAATTGGGGTGACTTGTTTACCGCTTCAATTTCAACTATTTCAGTTGCTGCACTTGGCTCACTTATTGCACTTTTCTTATCTGCACCACTTGGCATTCTCTTATCTGGTCCCCAATCTCGAGTGGGCAAGACCGCCCAACGAATCATCATAATTAGCCATGGATTGCCGGGTGTTGTTGTTGGTTTAGCAATTGTCTCTTTCGGTTCAAAGTTTGGAACTCTCTATCAAACAATATTCTTGCTTGCCTTTGCCTACGCTCTATTATTTCTGGCAAAATCGATTTCCAGCATTAACTCTTCGCTTTCTCGCGTTCCAGCAAGCGTTAAGGATGTAGCATCCACTCTAGGAATGAATCAATGGATGGTTTTCAAAAGGGTTGTTGCTCCGATCGCAGCTCCCGGTATTGGCCTGGGAGCTGTTTTGGTATTTCTCACAGCGATGAAGGAACTTCCTGCAACCTTGATGCTTCGCCCAACGGGCTTTGAAACACTTGCAACCCAGATTTGGTCGTCGGCTTCCATCAATCGATTTAACGAAGCGGCACCTTATGCATTAATTTTGGTTCTGATTGCAACTTTGCCAACATTCTTGATTAGTCGTCCTGGCAAGGCTGACCGCGCATTTATCCAAGAGAGCATGGGGGCAGACAAGTGAGTTCACTTGAAATTTCGCACCTTAATGTTTTCCTGGGCAATCGCTTAATTCTCGATGACCTCTCATTTTCTTTAGCTTCAGGCCAGATCGCTGTTTTACTAGGCCCATCTGGTTGCGGAAAGACCACATTGCTTCGCAGTATCGCTGGTTTAATCCGTACATCTGATGGAACTATTCGCTTCGGTAAGCAGTTAGTCTCACTATCCTCTTTGACGATGCTCTCGCATAAACGAAAGATCGGCTACGTACCGCAAGAAGGTGCACTCTTCCCTCACTTGAGTGTTGCCGACAACATTGCTTTTGGTTTAGATCGATCAACTATTCTCAAAGATGAAATTCATCAAATTACTAAAGATATGTTGAACTTAATTGGTCTTCAAGGTTTTGAAAACAGAATGCCAAATCAATTGTCTGGAGGACAGCAAACCCGAGTAGCACTTGCTCGTGCACTTGCAATTAAGCCCGCCATAGTTTTATTGGATGAACCATTTGCCGCATTAGATGAAACTCTGCGCGATGAATTGCGCTCTGATGTGATCAACTTATTACGTGCTAGCAAGACAACTGCAATCTTGGTTACTCATGATCGTGAAGAGGCTTTAGTTTCTGGAGATGTTGTTGCTCTTATGCGCGATGGCAAGATTGTCCAGCAGGGGCCACCAGAATCTGTTTATTCACAGCCAAGTTCACCATCAGTCGCCGTAAGTACGGGAGATACATTGGTTCTCGATGCGAAGCAGTTTGCTGATGGTTCAATCGCATATCTATTTAATACAAATACAGATGTCGGTGCATCGGAATCAGGCCAAATAGTTATCCGCCCAGAAGAAATTAGAGTTGAACGCACGCATTCTGCAACTTCACCAAAGGGACGTATTTCCAAGATCGACTACTACGGCCATGACGCCATGCTCACAGTTGAAGTGCAAGGCCATTCAATCAAAGCCCGAATCCCCTGTCCTTTTGATTTTGTAATAGGCGAAGAGATTTCAGTTCTTCACTCGGGCCCTATCCGATTCTTTGCAAACACTACAGATTGAATGATGTGAGAAGTTGTACAACAAGTTTTTTAAGCTATTTCTTTGATCAATTACTGACGACTTCAACCCGACCATTAAGTTTTCTTGCCTTTATTACTCTCTCTTTAACAGTGGTTTTGATCGAAGGATCTACGGATTTCGCATAGTTACAGACCAGTTGAGCCCGAAGCAGCACAACTCGATACATTGACTCGCGTTGCCCGGCCAAAGTTGTGCCCGTGCAGAGAAAGTTTTGATTACCCCTGCCCTTAGCCAGAATCTCTCTGATTTCGGATTTTTGTTTAGGTGTCAGAGCGGTTGCTGCACCTGGATGGTCAGAGAGCACTTTGACAATGCTAGTTGTGGAATCGTTTCCTTGTACTTGAAGAATTGTAAGCACTTCACTTTGAGCTTTTGGCGCGTTTTGGTACAAATTATTTGCACCGGCAGAAGTCGGATAAATCAATAGCCCTAATAAGGCCAATGCGGTTGCTGATTTTGACCAGAGTCTCATCTGGCAAACCTGTCTTTCTGCTGGTTTAGAGGTTTTGTAGTTAGTAAAGCATATTTAGAGAAGAACCGCCCTCGGTCACTTAGCAAGGTGCTCCGGGTTCAGGGGTATCTGGTCCTT
>DDZI01000038.1:0-228 GCA_002346305.1 Actinobacteria bacterium UBA3012
CCAAGAATTGAATATCATCAACTAAAAGTAGATCTAAATCGCGATAACGTTTTTGAAATACTGCGGCTTTATCATCGCGAATGGAGTTAATAAAATCGTTTGTAAACTCTTCACTTGAAACATAACGCACTCGTAGGCCGCTATATAACTCGCGCGCATAAGCACCTATGGCGTGGAGTAAATGTGTTTTACCAAGACCTGATTCGCCATAAATAAATAATGGGTTGT
>DDZI01000038.1:381-19625 GCA_002346305.1 Actinobacteria bacterium UBA3012
AGTGTGTCTTTCCCAAACCTGACTCACCGTAAATAAATAATGGGTTGTAAGCCTTACCCGGAGCTTCGGCAACAGCGACTGCAGCAGCGTGGGCAAAACGATTTGATGAGCCGATCACAAAAGTTTCAAAGATGTAGCGAGGGTTTAATTGGTATGGCTCTTTGTTTAATACTGGTTCGTTGCTGCGGCCGGTTCCGGCACGTTGTGGAGCAGTTTCAGTTTCAACAACTTCAGGAAGTTCAACTTCTGGTCTTTGCGCAATTTCAAGTGATTCATCAATTGTTACTGCGACTCGAACTTCGCGACCAAATTCATAAGAAAGAGTTTCAGTTATCAAAGAACGCAATCTGGTTTCAAGAACATCTTTTGCAAATGCATTTGGTGCCGCGATAAGAATTGTGGTGCTGCCATTGCTGTCGATTACACCCATTGGTCTGGTCAAACTTAAGAAGGCGCGGTGCTGAGGCGCATCTTCGGCAATTTTTTGAATTGTGCTCGCCCACAGTGCTGGTAGGTCGAGCGTTGTTTCAACTGAAAGGGAGTCAGTCATGAAAACCTCATTCTCTATACTTACCCACTGCTCTATCCACAAAGTTATCCACAATCTGTGGGGTAATCTTCAGCAATTGTCCGATATGCCGGATTCTTGCCGTCCCATTTGAGGGGTCAACCCAGGTGCCTGTGGAGAAGATCGGACGATAGCGAGTATTTTGAGCTATGACAAATAGTTATCCACAACTCTAAACCTCGCCTTTGGGGTTTAGGAGGGGAAGAGGGTGGATTCGTGAGTTTGACCGCACTCCCTGCAGGGCCGTACCTTTAGCCGCCTGAGCGAATAGCACGCTCTTACCCCAAAAGCGCTAGGAGCAATTAAGTGTCAAAACGTACTTTCCAGCCAAATAATCGTCGCCGCGCAAAGAAGCACGGTTTCCGCGCACGTATGGCAACTCGCGCTGGCCGCGCAGTTCTTTCAGCACGTCGTGCAAAAGGACGCTTACGTATCTCTGCCTAATTGCAGTGATTTGTAAGCCTGACCAACTCAAGTCAATCAACTTTAAATAACGTTAAGTAAAAGACGCTTACGAAATGCTTCCTCCGGCGAACAGGCTAAGAAAGAAATCAGATTTCGCAATCGCTCTTAGCGGAAGAAAAATTAATTCTAAATCTTTTCAACTCTTTCTCCATAGAAGTTCGGAGAATGCTCCACCGAAAGCGGGGCTGATTGTGGCAAAGAGTGTAGGTAACTCTGTAGTTCGCCATCGCGTTGCGCGAAAACTGCGCCATGCCATATCCCCAATCCTCAGATTATTGCCAGAGGGTTCTTTGTTGGTAGCACGAGCTTTTCCGCAGAGTGCAGCAGATATTTCTTCAACTGAATTACGTGATGAATTTGAAGTCGCTGTAAAAAAGGCATTGACGTGAGCCGAATTGCAAAATTTCCGATTGCTCTTATTAGGGGATATCAAAAGTGGATTTCACCATTTATGGTCCCTCGCTGTAAGTACTACCCATCCTGTTCCAATTACGCACTTGCCGCTTTTCAGGAACGGGGAGTAATTATTGGAATTGGGCTAACTGGTTGGCGTTTATTACGATGCAACCCTTGGTCTAAAGGTGGAATTGATTATTTATCTGAAAGTTCAAGGGAACAGGGGCTAATTCGTGGGGATATTTAATCCGTTATATGACGCGGTTTCGTGGATCATTATGTTTTTCCATGAATTTCTTGCTCCATTCTTTGGAACTGATAGTGGAGTCACTTGGGGCTTTGCCATTATTGGACTTGTAATCTTGATTCGTATTTTGTTAATTCCGCTTTTTGTTAAACAAATTAAAAGCCAACGCGCTTTGACAGTTTTACAACCAGAGTTGAAAGAGATTCAGAAAAAATATAAAGATGATCGACAAAAGCAATCTGAAGAGATGATGAAGCTTTATAAAAAGCATGGCACAAATCCACTTGCTTCTTGTTTTCCAATTTTGGCCCAAGCCCCAATCTTCTTTGCATTATTTGGGGTTTTGAATGGAATTGGTCAAAATGTTCCTCGAGGTGTTTTAACTGCTGCAGATGTTTCTAGCGCGGGCGCTGCGACAATTTTCGGCGCTCCAATTTCACAAACTTTTTTAGGTAGTCCGGACAGCAAGGTCAAAGTTGTTGCGATGATCATGATTATTTTGATGTCTGCTTCTACATTTATCACACAGCGACAACTGATGGTTAAAGGAATGCCAAAAAATACTGGCGCTCCAAACATGATGTTGCAACAACAAAAAATTATGTTGTATTTATTTCCAGTAATTTTTGCAGTAACCGGAGTTAATTTTCCAATCGGAGTTTTGTTGTACTGGTTAACTACAAATCTTTGGACAATGGGTCAACAGTTTTATGTAATTAAAAGAAACCCAACTCCGGGATCACCGGCTTATGAAGAGTTGGAAGCAAAACGTGCGTTAAAAAATGGTGTTAAACCAGAAGACGAAGATCTTCCTGGCGATGTTGTGATCGAGGAGCCAAAAGGGCAACGCCAACAGCCAAAGAAAGAGAAGAAAAAGAAGAACCCTAAAAACCCTAATAATCCTAAGAACCCTAAGAATCCGAAAAAATAGTACAAACCACCATAATTTTTACATATCGCCCACAATGGGTGATTGGTTGAGCAGGAGGCAAAGATGGAAAAGAGTGAGATTTCACGTTTAGAGGAAGAGGGCGACCTCGCTGCAGATTACCTAGAGGTTTTGCTTGATATTGCAGATCTGCCTGGGGATATCGATATTGATGTTGAAAACGGGCGCGCAGCGTTAGCTATTGAAGGTGGAGAGCTGACTCATCTAATTGGTGAAGAGGGTGAAGTTCTTGAAGCACTTCAAGAGTTAACCCGCATGGCAGTCCAGCAAAACACTGGAGACCGTTCCCGGTTAATGCTTGATATTGAAGGCTTTCGCGATAAGAAAAAGAGTGCGTTACGGACTCTCGCGCAAGAGCGTGCTGAAGAGGTTAAGAGCAGCGGAGAGTCAATCACTTTGCCACCAATGAATGCTTTTGAGCGCAAAGTCATCCACGACACCATTGGTGAATTGGGGCTAGCCAGCGAATCTGAGGGCGAAGAGCCAAATCGCTGTGTTGTAATTCTGCCAGCCTCCTAAGAGCGGGAGCTCTTTGGTGGATGTTTCACGGGAAACCTTAACTCCGATATTTGGAGAGTTAACTGACCAAGCCCTTGAATACGGTGGAATTTTGGCAAGTACTGCGGTCGAACGTGGCTTGATCGGACCCCGTGAAGTGGATCGGATTTGGGATCGACATATCTTTAACTCCTTGCCGCTAATTACCTTGATGCCAAAGGGTGCAACGGTTATTGATATTGGAAGCGGGGCTGGCCTTCCGGGGATTGTCCTTGGGTTGGCTCGGCCAGATTTGCAGATAACTTTGTTGGAGCCATTAGAGCGCCGAGCCAACTTCCTCTTAGAGGTCATTACCCAACTTGGATTAGCCAACCTTGAGGTAGTTCGCGGTCGGGCCGAGCAACACAAAACGCGGTATCAAATAGTCACCGCCAGGGCAGTGGCACCTTTGCCTAAGTTATTGCAGATTAGTTGGCGGTTGATCGCGCCAGGGGGAAAGTTGCTGGCTTTGAAGGGGGAGAGCGCGGAAAGCGAGCTGGCGGCTGCACCCATGAGTCGCTTTAACCCAAGCAAAGCAGAGGTAATTCTGGCCTCATTTCCACTTTTGCCGGAGCAACCTCCGGTGAGGGTGATTTCCATTGAAAAGGCTGGTTAACTCACCCTCGTGGATTCACGTGAAACAACTCAAAGTAAAGAGGGCAGCAGGAAAAAAGTAGTAGGTACCCGCAGGTTGCGCGAACCACTTCCCAAACCAAAAGCCACTCGGATTTTCACTGTTGCCAATCAAAAGGGCGGAGTAGGTAAAACGACTACTGCGGTAAATATTGCTGCTGCTCTAGCTATGGGTGGATTAAAAGTTTTAGTTATTGATTTAGATCCCCAGGGCAATGCCAGTACTGCCCTCGGTGCAGACCGCAGTGAAGATGTTGCAGGCAGTTACGAAGTTTTAGTTGAAAATAAATCCATCGCTGATTTAATGCAAAAAGCACCAGGTTTTCCAGAACTTTATTGTTTGCCAGCGAGTGTTAATTTAGCTGGAGCCGAAATTGATTTAGTTGCACTTGATCGTCGCGAATCTCGATTGAAAGAAGCAATTTCAAATCTAACAATGAGCCACAAATTTGATTACTTAATAATTGATTGTCCACCAAGTCTTGGTTTGTTAACAATTAATGCGCTAATTGCGGCAGATGAATTATTGATTCCAATTCAATGTGAGTATTACGCACTCGAAGGAGTCGCACAATTATTAAATATAATTTCGCGAGTAACTGCTGGCGCTAATCCAACATTACATATCTCAGCAATCTTGTTAACTATGTTTGATGGAAGAACTCGATTAGCAAATGATGTTGCTGCAAGTGTGCGCGAACATTTTCCACGTGAAGTATTGCAAAGTGTAATTCCGCGAGCAGTACGTGTTTCAGAAGCTCCTTCTTATGGACAAACAGTAATGACTTATGACATGTCTTCACCTGGTGCAATTGCATACTTAAATGCTGCGCGCGAAATTTGTGAACGAGATAACCGACAGGAGATAGCAAAATGAGTACACGTAAAGGTGGATTAGGCCGTGGACTCGGTGCGTTAATTCCAACAAGTGAACCAGTGCAGTTAACAAAAAGTGTTGCAGGGATAGAAGTAGAAGTTGCAAACTTGAAAGAGGTTTTGATTTCACAAATCTCACCAAACCCACGTCAACCGCGCACTGTTTTTGATGAAGAAGCTTTAAATGAACTCATTACTTCGATAAAAGAAGTCGGAATATTACAACCACCGGTTGTGCGAAATGTTGGTGGTGCTGGCAGCGGAAAATATGAATTAGTAATGGGCGAGCGGCGTTTTCGCGCCGCAAAGGCTGCAGGGCTAACGCAAATTCCAGTAATCATTAGGCAGACTCCAGATGATCAACTTTTGCGGGAAGCATTGCTGGAAAACATTCATCGTAGCCAATTAAATGCATTAGAAGAAGGCGCCGCATACAGTCAATTACTTACTGATTTTAATTACACCCACGATGAATTAGCGCTACGGATTGGTCGCTCAAGACCACACATCTCAAATACTTTACGACTTTTGCAACTTCCTCCAACTGTGCAACGGCGAGTAGCCGCCGGAGTTTTATCAGCCGGCCATGCAAGAGCATTGCTATCGCTAGAAGGCGAAGCAGCGATGGAGAAGTTAGCAGCACGTATAGTTGCAGAAGGATTAAGTGTTAGAGCAACTGAAGAAATTGTTTCTATGGGAAGCAAAGCAAGTAAACCTGGAAAGAACAAGAAGGCTAAATCTCGGAATACCGAAAATGTGGAACTAGAAGAGATTGGTAATCAACTAGGGGATCATCTCGACACTCGGGTTAGAGTTGAAATGGGTAGTGGTAAGAGCAATGGAAAATTAATTATCGAGTTTGCATCAGGTGCTGATTTACAACGAATCATAAAGGAGATCAAAGGATAAATATGGAGAACATAACTCTTACTTCACTAGGCATTCCTAGAGTCCTAAATGCTGCAACTACATATACCCGTATCGGCGGATCACGAATGGCACCAGAGGTTTTAGCTGCCATGGTGCAAGGTGCCAGTGATTTTGTGGAGCTTGAAGAGTTACATAATGTTGCAGGGAAGCGGATAGCGCAATTAACTAAAAATGAAGCTGCTTACATAACTCCGGGTTGTGCCGGAGCGATTGTTTTGTCGGTGCTTGCTATTTTGGATCTAAATAAAAGTGCTACTAAAAATGAATTCATAATTGATCACACGCACATGGTTGATTATGTGCAATCAATTGAATTCGCAGGCGGAGTAATTAAGGTGCTCGGCTCAGAAGGATCACGCTCTGAAGCGGAATTAATCAATGCCTTTAATGAAAAAACTGCAGGAATCTTTTTTGTACCAGGGTTAAACCGACCACCTGGAGCACTCTCAATTGAACGTACTGTTGAAATTGCTAAACAACACAATGTTCCAGTAATTGTTGATGCTGCTGCGCAGATACCTCCAGTGAGCAATCTTTGGCATTTCACTAGAGATGCAGGCGCAGATGTAGTTTTGTTTAGTGGTGGCAAAGGTTTGCGAGGTCCACAGACGACGGGGCTGATTTTAGGAAAAGCCGAAATAATAAATACGGCGGCCAAGTTTGCCGCGCCAAATACCACCAAGGCCAGATCACTTAAAGTTGGCAAAGAAGAAATTTTTGCAATCTTGAAAGCTGTTGAAATGTATGTGAACGCTGACCATGAAGAGCAAGCAAGAATTTGGAATGCAATTTGTGATCAGTGGGTTATTGATTTTGCGCAGATAAAAGGATTTAAACCTGTAAAAATGGAATTAAATGAGGCTGGGCAACCACTACCCCGGATCAAGATCGAAATAGATCAGAAAGTTTTCGGAATGAGCGCGCGTGAACTCGCATTAAAATTGTGGGAGTCGGAACCAAGAATTGCTGTAGATCACCGAAACGACGACCAGGAAATCTTTTTAACTCCAGAGTTGTTAACTTCAGCCGAGATTGTTTTAGTAACTGCGCGAGTAATTGAGTTAGCGGGTAATTAATTTAGCCGCGCCATTAGAACGGCGATCAATCTCTTCTTTAACTACGCCAGCAAGAGCTTTCACGCCTTGTCGGATCCGCTCAGGAGTTGGGTGGCAGTATGAAAGACGCATCTGCCAACTGCCAAAACCGTCGGCATAAAAAGCAGTTCCCGGAACATATGCAACTTTTGCCGCGATAGCGCGCGGAACTAATACTTTGGTATCAATTTCTGGTGGCAATGTAATCCAGACATAGAAACCACCTTTGGGACGGGTCCATGTTGCCGTTACTGGGAAGAATTCATCTAAAGATTCCAACATCGCATCACGGCGTTCTCGGTACAAATCGCAGAAAGATGCAATTTGGTCTCTCCAAGGTTCGTTAGCCAAATAACCAGAGATTGTTAACTGAGCAAAATTTGATGGGCACAAAACTGATGATTCATTTGCGATTACTAATTTTTCTTTAACAGCTTGTGGAACTAAAGCCCAGCCAACTCGAAGTCCGGGAGCAATTGTTTTAGAAAAAGAGCCTAAATAAATTACATTATCTGAATCTTCAGCGCGCATGGCATTTGGCGTCGGACCATCAAAACCAAGTAAGCCATATGGATTATCTTCGACCACAAAAATTTCGGCATCGCGGCAAATTTCAAGAATTTCAGTTCTGCGCGCTGCGGGCATTGTGACACCGGAAGGATTTTGGAAATTTGGGATTAAGTAAATAAATTTAATTTTACGTTTTGCTTCACGAACAGTTTTGATCGCTTCTCTTAAGGCCTCAGGAATCAAACCTTTATCGTCCATAGCAATATGAACAACATTTGCTTGGTATTGAGCAAAAACACCAAGTGCTCCAACGTAAGAAGGTGCTTCGACCAGAATCACATCACCCGGATCAATAAATATTCGAGTGATCAGATCTAGGGCTTGCTGTGATCCGGTAGTAACAACAATGTCATCGCCTTTTGCCCGAATTCCTTCAAGGGCCATGATTTCGCAAATTTGTTCTCGCAATTTTGGATGCCCCTGGCCGCTGCCATACTGCAAAGCCTCAGTACCATTTTCTAAAACTAACTTCTGAACAACGCTAGCCATTACATCCATCGGAAGTGCAGAGAGATTAGGCATTCCACCAGCGAGTGAAACAATTTCCGGACGAGAAGCCACTGCAAAAAGTGAGCGGATCTCACTCGGCAACATTAAAGCTGCGCGGGAGGCGTAACGGGCGGTTAAGTTTTCCTCGTTTTTCGGAATTAATGAACTCAAACCACTCGCCCCCTTCAAATTAATGTGAAGGGTAATCATCTCATAGAGATAGGTATTGATGGTTTATGTAATTACTTGCTCTACTTGCTCTACTTACGGAGCCCAGCGCGCTTTAAATCCTCAACCCGCAAAGTGCCGGTAAGTGCATCTTCTTCGGCGGCTAAATACAGTCGTTGTACCGCCACAACCAAGGCTTCGGCCAAAGACTGCCTAAATGAAGATCTGGCCAATCTTTGCGCATCCCCTTCATTGCTCAAATATCCCAAATCAATTCGAACCGAAGGTGCTTTTGTTAATCTCAAAATTTCCCAACTTTTGCCATGGGTACGACAATTTAACAAATCAGTGCGTGCGCAAATTTCACGCTGTGCTAAAAGCGCGAAACGCTCACCTACAATGGAATGAATTTCATGTGTGGCATTTCCGTAATAGTAAGAAGCAACACCGTGCGCGTTGGCAGAGGAACTGCTATCTAAGTGCAATGAAATTAGTAGGTCGCAATTAACTTTATTTGCAAAATTTATTCGATCCAATTCACTTGGATTATTATCTTTTCCTCGGGTCATAAAAACTGTTACACCTAATGCACTCAATCGTCCCTCTAATCTTTTTGCAACGTCATAAGTTATTTGGGCTTCATTTAAACCAAATGCCTCAGCACCATAAAACTTTCCACCAAAGCTTGCATCGATAGCAACTATTTTTCCGGCCAAAGCAGGGCCGCGTTGATGGATTAAATATGTATCGCGCAAAGAACTGGCACGACCGCCCCGAACAGTTCCGGTCAATCGGATTAGTGCAGTGAAAGTTGCAGGTCCACAAACTCCATCGGCAGGAAGACCTACTGATTTTTGAAATTCAATTACAGCGCCTTCGGTTAAAGCGCCATATATGCCATCAACTCGCCCAGATGAAAATCCCATTTCATTTAAACGATTTTGCAGAGTCGCGATGTCATCTCCGCGAATTAATGCACCAGGAATGTATGAGAGATTTCGATCTCCGAGCCGCCACCTAGCTTCTTCCAGCGCAAGATAGATATCTCGCGTTAATTTTCCAGTAGCAGTCAATCCACGACTTTGTTGAAATTCCCGTAATGCCGCTACAACTTCTTTTGTGAAGGCAACTTCCGATGAGTTCAATAATCCAAGGCGCGATAAAGATGTGATTGTTTCAGTGACAATTGCACCGACATCTCCAACCTTGGCTAACTCTTCCACGAGTTAAATAAAGCCTTCGAGTTCCTTCATGATTGCAGGCTTTGGACGTGCCCCAACAATTGTTTTTACAATTTCGCCATTTACAAAGAGGTTCATGGTTGGAATAGAAGTAATTCCATACTTGATTGCGATCGCTGACTCTTCATCAGTATTTAATTTAACAATCTTAATTTTTCCGCTTTGCTCATTTGCAATCTCTTCCAAAATTGGGCCCACTGCACGGCATGGCCCACACCATTCAGCCCAAAAATCTACAAGTACTGGTGTTGTGCTCTTCAGAACTTCAGCATCGAAGGTTGCCGTCGTTACTGGTGTTGTTGCTCCCATTAGCTTCTCTCTCTATTTGATTTAACTTAGGTTAAAAACTTTAGTGCCCAGATAAGAATCTTTCAGCATCTAGCGCCGCGGCACATCCAGAACCAGCTGCGGTAATAGCTTGTCGATAAGTGTGGTCTACAAGATCCCCACAAGCAAAAACACCTTCAAGATTTGTTTGAGTGCTGCCCTGCCCCACTTTTACATAGCCCTCATCATCAAGGGTGACTTGCCCCTTAACCAGTTCACTACGCGGGTCATGTCCAATCGCTACAAATAATCCGGTGGCCGCTAGAACACTCAAATCGCCTGAGACAGTGTTTCGGATAGATAAGCCACTGACTTTATCCTCACCAAGTACATCGATAACTTCGCTGTTCCATAAAAATTCAATTTTAGGATTTGCTTGCGCGCGCTCAGCCATAATTTTGGAAGCTTTAAGGCTATCTCGGCGATGAATCAAAGTTACCTTGTCAGCAAATTTAGTTAAAAAGTTTGCTTCCTCCATGGCTGAATCTCCGCCACCCACAACTGCAATATTTTGGTTGCGGAAGAAAAATCCATCACAAGTCGCACACCAAGAAACACCACGACCTGACAATCGTTTTTCATTTGTTAATCCAATTTCACGATAAGCCGAACCCATCGCTAAAACTACGGCTTTAGCTTCAACTTTTCGGCCAGTTCCATCAATCAGCACTTTTACTTTAGATTTCAAATCCATTTCAACAATGTCATCTGTAATTAACTCGGCTTCAAAACGTAAAGCCTGCTTTCGCATTGCATCCATTAGATCTGGACCCATTATTCCTTCAGCAAATCCTGGAAAGTTTTCTACCTCAGTAGTGTTCATCAACGCACCACCGGCAGTCACAGAGCCTTCATAAATCACTGGATTTAATTGTGCCCGCGCTGCATAAATAGCTGCCGTGTACCCGGCTGGACCTGAACCTACAATTACTAGTTCTCGCAATTTAATCGCATCGCTTTCTCTACTATAGATAACGCTAATACTATTCCGGAATATTCCAATTAATCAGATATTTCATATTTTCGCCCCAAGCGCCGAACTATTTGAATTCTAAGTGAATTAATCTCATTCACTTTGAACAAAGAGCCAAAGAGCAGGTACAAAGCACCCATCACGGAACTGGCAATTGTCAAAGTCAAACCGACAACGATTAATTCCGTACCAAATATTTCTTCCATTAGTAAATAAAGGCCGAGAGCCGGCGCTCCCGCTAAAAGTGCGACAAAAGTTAAGCGAAGGTGTGACTTTAACAATCCAATATAGTTAAAAGCACCTACATTTTTTCCGAGTGACTTTAAAGTTATCAACGTCCCAAGCAGGTTTCCTAAACCAAGTGCAATCGCCAATCCAACTGTTACCCATTTGAGCGGCAGAAATTCTCCGGAAATTAAACAAAGAATTATAGACAAAGCAGTACTTGCTAAATTTATTAAGACCGGTGTACGAGTGTCCTCGAAAGCATAAAATCCACGTAACAAAAGTAAGTGTGCACTGTATGGAACTAATCCAAGTGAAAAGGCAGCCAAAACTAATCCAATTTGGGCTGAGTCGGCGCGAGTGCTCCCAGAGAAAAGCAAAGTTGCTATTGCTGTGCCAAAAAATAAAAAGGCAATAGCACTGGGGACTGTCGCGACAGCAACATTTGTAAGAGATCTTTCTAATTCATTTCGAACTTTAGCTTTTTCATTATTCGCAGCCATTCGCGAGATGCGCGGAAGTAATGCAGTGATGACTGAAACTGTGATGATCGAATGCGGAAGGATAAATACAAAATAGGCATAGCTATATGGAGTGAAACCAACACCAGTTGTTATTCCAGCGATTTTTGCAGCGGCTGAAGCTGCAGTCGCTACATTCACAACTACTAGGTATCCGATTTGATTTATAAAAACAAAAAGTAAAGTCCAGGCACCCAACTTGAAGGATTTAGTCAGATTTGAATCTTTCCAATCAAAGCGAGGACGAAGATTTAAACCTGATTTAGCAACAACTGGAAAAAGAAGAGCGGCTTGAATCACAAAACCAAGTGAAGTACCTAAGCCAAGCAATGCAACTTGGGCTGGTGTAATTGTTTCAGCAGTTACATCAGGGGCGATCACTAGAAAAATGATTAGAACCGCGATAACAACTAAGTTATTTGCAACCGGAGCCCACATCATCGGTCCAAATTTTCCTCTAGCGTTTCCAACTTGACTCCACATTACAAAAATTCCCATCATGAGAATTTGTGGCAAGCAGTAGCGCATAAAAGTAACTGTCAATGAAAATTCAGTTTCAATTCCTTGATTAGTAAATTTAGGAGCGTAAATACGAACTAATAATGGAGAAAAGATCACTGAAAGCGCAGTAATTACAGTCAAAATTAAAGTTACGATTGTTAATAAACGAGATGTAAAAGCTTCTCCCCCATCGGGGTCATCCTTCATAGCTCGAACTAATTGAGGTACGAAGACTGAATTTAATGCACCACCTGCTAATAAAATGTAAAGGACTGTAGGCAGGGTATTTGCGACGTTAAATGTGTCAGCAAAAATAGAAGTACCAAGTGCAGCAACTAGTAATAAACTTCGCAAAAGTCCGGTAAGCCGTGAGACAAGTGTTCCAGCGGCCATAACTGCAGAAGATCTTACGAAATCCGGCTCATTGCTCATGCGTCACCCAAACTAGCTGTTGCCCTTGCCTTGCGAAGCCGGCGAAATATTCGCGTGCCTGCCGCACCAATTAATATGGTGCCGGCAATTGCCATAACCCAACCAACAATTGGGCCAATCACCGCAATGGTGACTGCAAGCGTAGAGATTCCTTGGTGTTTGTTACCGCGTAATGTTTCAAGTTGGGCGAGCAATTCAACTTTTCCGCTCGCAATCGCTTTAACTGGTACTAAAACTTGGGTTCGTGAATTTGGTTGTAAATAGAGAGCACGGTCTGCGATGGAAAGAATTCGAGAATTATTCGCTTTCAATATAAGAACAACTTGGGCAGGAGCATTGAAATCATTGACAATTGTTACTGGCAATTTTTCTTCACGAGAAGTTAGGGTGTAGCGCCCAGGAAGTACTCGAACTTTTTCAGCAAGACCATCTACCGCACTTGTAAACGAAATAACCAGAGACTGCGAAGTTTTTTTATCAAGCTCTGGATTTAAAAGTGTATTTAGTCGGATTGCAATTTCACTAATTACGAGATCGTTACTAATTTGCGAGAGTAATGCCAATTGTTTCCGCAAAGTCCTAAACTCGGAGATGTTCATTGAACTCAAAGGTTTAGGAGTTTCACTCCAATTGGGAGGTGCTCCTGCTGTAACCGCTCTATCAAGTGCCCGGGCTAATCGGACGGAACTAACACTTTGCACTTGCGAAAATTCAACATCAGATATTTTTTTTCGCGTAGAAATCTTCGGCGAGCCATATGGAAGGGCATAAACAGGGTCATCCCCTATGGCATATTTTAAATCGACCAGAAATTGAGTTGCAATTTCTTCGCCAGCTCCTTCAATTTTCGGCAAAACTGTGTACCCGTCACTCATGTCGATAATCTCTTCAATCAAAGATGGATCTATCAGCCAGGTACGTTTCTTTGTGCTCGGCTTGAGTAGTTCGGCTAATTTGCCACCAAAACTTAAATCTTCAATTAGTGAGTCATCTAAAAACTTCCCACTCATTTCGCGATGAGTGGGTCCACTGATGATGACCAGCGATTTGTTGACTGCGGAACTTCCACTTGAAAAACCAGAGAAACCAGAGAAGCTAGCTACTGGTGTAAAAAAAAGAAATCCGATTGACCCAATTACTAATGTCAAGACAATCGAAATGCGCTTCATGGTTTACGAAGATCTCCGGAGCGCGCGATTAATTTGCGCTCATCTGGGTATGCAAGACGAGTGGCGATTTCATCAAGCGGAAACCAATCCACTACATCAACTTCACTAATCTGTGGAGTGAGATCCCCGCGAATTTCAGAAAAAAGAAAATGGTGGACAGTTTTATGAATTCGTTTTCCATCCGCCATAAACCAAAAATCAATAACACCTAGCGATCGAGTAATTTTGCTAACAATTCCGGTCTCTTCTTCAACTTCTCGCAAAGCGGCAGCTTCAGGAGTTTCGCCAACTTCAATATGGCCTTTTGGAAGTGACCAAAGTGTGCGACCACGTTTGTCGTGCCGACCAATCAGCAAACCGCGCTCGCCGCTTAAATCAACAACTAAACCACCGGCACTAATCTCTTCAACTCGGCGCGAAGAATTTGGATTTTTACTTTTGTCCGACTTGGCTGATTTTTTCGGTGCAGATTTCTTCGACTTTAAATCACCAGCCTTTACCTCTGCCCTCTTAGCAACAGGGCTTTTACTCTCATTTTTTTTCGCAACAGATTTGCCTGGTCCAGGTTTTGGTGCGGGCCGGGATTTTGGCGGGCGCGGGGCAGGAATTGGCGAGGAAGGTAGCGATTTTTTCGCCGCTAGCCCGTCCTCACCCGAGGTTCGGGACATAGCCCTAGCCTACCCGCGTACCCTTCAACCCATGTCAAATGATCCGCACGCTTCGGCTGCTCAAGCCATGGCCGCAATGATCAAGGTCCCACCTGAGGCAAATCAATTGGCAGATCGATTCCGGGGGGCGGGTCATCGCCTTGCTTTAGTGGGCGGACCAGTGCGGGATGCGCTTTTAGGCCGTGATAAAAAATCGAGTGGAGATTTAGATTTCACCACAGATGCACTTCCTGAAATCACTAAAGAATTATTAAGTGGCTGGGCAGATTCTGTTTGGAGCACCGGAATTGAATACGGAACAATTGCGGCGCAAAAAAATGGTTTAAGCATTGAAATCACAACTTATCGCAGCGAAAGTTATGACAAAGATAGCCGCAAGCCTGATGTGCAGTACGGAGATTCTCTCGAAGGTGATTTAAGTAGGAGAGATTTTACGATCAATGCAATGGCTTTGGAATTAGATGGCAAAGAAAATCTTTTCATTGATCCACACAATGGAATGCAGGATTTAATCGCGAAACAATTACGAACTCCTGGAACACCTGAACAATCATTTAGTGATGACCCACTTCGAATGATGCGCGCAGCACGATTTGCTGCTCAACTTGATTTTGCAATTGCGCCCGAAGTTCGTGCCGCAATTACTGAGATGGCGGACAGATTAAAAATTATTTCATCAGAAAGAATTAGAGATGAGTTTGTCAAAACCTTAATGTCCGTAAACCCACGACTTGGTTTGACCGTGTTAGTTGAAACTGGTTTAGCCGCACAATTTTTGCCAGAACTACCAGCACTACAACTTGAGATTGATGAACACCACCGCCATAAAGATGTGTATGAGCACTCACTCATAGTTCTTGAACAAGCAATTGATCAAGAAGAGCGACTTGGTGGACCAAGTTTAATTTTGCGACTAGCTGCGCTTTTGCATGACATCGGGAAACCAAAAACTCGAGCGCTAATACCTGGTGGTGGAGTTTCATTTCACCATCATGAAATTGTTGGTTCACATATGGCCAACAAACGATTACGCGCATTGAAATTTGATCGTGAAACAATTAAAGATGTTTCAAAATTAGTTGAATTACATCTTAGGTTCCATGGATACGGAGATGCAGAGTGGACCGATAGTGCGGTTCGCCGTTTTGTAAGGGATGCTGGTGAACTTTTGACTCATTTGCATCTGCTAACCCGGGCCGATTGCACAACCAGAAATGCAAGAAAAGCAGAATTGCTTGCCGCTACATACGATCAGCTAGAGGCCCGAATTGCACAACTTCTCGAAGCAGAGGAACTGGGCAAAATCCGGCCAGATCTTGATGGCAATGAAATTATGGAAATCTTGAATTTAAAACCGTCCCGAAAAGTCGGTGAAGCTTATGAATATTTACTGGAATTGCGCATGGAACATGGGCCACTGGGGCGTGAACGGGCTATTACTGAACTAAATAAATGGTGGAAAGAAAACAGTTAGATCAGTAAATTAAATTGTTTTTGGTGAATCCTTAAACCAATTTTTACGAAGTGAAATTGCAGCAACCAAGTACAGAGTTGTAACAATTAAAGGAAGCGTAACTCCCAGGCCATTTTTAGGCATAACTATTGCAGCTATTAGTGAGCCTGAAACAATCGCTGCATTAACAACTACATCGTAAACAGCAAAAACTCTACCGCGATAATCATCTGAGATTTTTTCTTGTACAAGTGCGTCATTAGTGACTTTGACTCCTTGACCACCAAATCCACTAATGAATCCCATTGCGATCATCGCGACTTCACTTTGGAACAAAACAAAAATTAATGGACCAAAACTTGCGATTAACATCGCTATTCTCATCCACTTATGCCGGCCGAAACGCTTGACTGCGGCTGGAGTTATGATCGCACCCAACATAATTCCAATTCCAGCAATTGTGATTGCTGTTGCAAAACCACTTAAGCCGGCGTCAGGTTCATTTGGATCGTTGAAAGTATTCCGCTCTAAGATCAGAGCCATCAAGGTAAGTGCAGTTAATCCGCCTCTTTGGATGGCAACTGCGAGAATTCCAATCCCGCTGTCTCTGTTCTTTCTTAAGTAAGAAAAACCTTCACGCATTTGAGAGAAGCCATCGCTCCATTTTTTATCTTCAGCTTCAACTTCGCTTTTTGTTGGCCCAAGTTCATTTCTGCGAAGCCGCAGCGAAAGCAAAGCTGAAATGAAATAACCAAGTGCCCCAAAAAGCACCAACGCGGCATCTACTTGGTCAGCACCATTTTGGGTTTCTAAAAGATTCCGTAAACCAATACCGATTCCACCACCTAAAACGATGGCGACAGTTCCTCCAGTGACGGTTAAGGCATTAGCAGCAACTAGAATTTCACGGGTGACAACTCGGGGCAAGCTTGCTGATAAACCGGCGAGGATCAATCTATTTATTCCAAATGAGATTAAAACAATCAAAGTTAATTCAAAGCCAGTTGCGTTTAATAAAATTGCAGTTGCAACAACTAGTAGAGTGACTGTGCGGCCAAGATTTGCGAAAAATAAAATCTGACGTCGCGAGTACTTGTCGAGAATTGTTCCGACAAAAGGCCCTATTAAAGAGTAAGGAAGCAACACGGTGGTGAAAGCAATTGCAGCAGCAGTTGCACTAGCTTGCCGTTCAGGTGAAAAAAGTACATAAGATGCCAATGCGCTTTGGTAAAGACCGTCGGTTAATTGCGCACTCCATCGAACTGTTATTAATCGCCACAATCGGTTTTCATTAAGTAACCGATGAGTTCTTGGCATAGGAGCAAGCCTAGAGCGTGCTGGGGTGAGGCCGCGATTAGAGTGCGATTAGAATTAGATTTATGTGGTCCAAACGGGGCAGTATCGATTACACCCTTTCAAAACGTGCGACATTGAGTGCATTGTTTAAAGGCTCGACACATGCATCAGATGCCTGCGATGCAGATCCATATTTATTGCGTGCAGCTAAATTTCATGGCGAGCCTTCTGGGCGCAAATGTCCAATCTGCCGTAGTAAAGAGTTGATGGAAATTCGTTACACATTTGGAGATCAACTCGGGCAATACTCAGGACGGATTAAGTCCACGGATGAGTTAATAGAAATGCAAAATGAGTATGGACAATTTAGAGTTTACGTAGTTGAAGTTTGTCGTAACTGTCATTGGAATCATTTGCATTTGTCCTTCTTATTAGGGGACGGTCAAGAACGCAAAGCGCCACGAAAGGTGCGCACCTTGGAGGATGAGGATTGGGTCAGTTAATCGCTAATCTGGGCGTATGAGTAAAGAGCAGGTGCCTGCAAGGGGTAAAACGACCCCAACGAAAAAGCGGCGCAGGCGAAACCGTGTTTCAGCTAAAAGAATTTTCTTGCGCTGGATTATGGTTTTTGGCGGTATTGGTTTTGCGGCAGGCAGCGTAATAATTGTTTATTCCTACTTCACAATTTCCATTCCAGACCCAAATGCTTATGTGACAAGCCAAGCAACCATTTTGCAGTATGACGATGGCAGTGAAATTGGAAGATTAGGCGCACAAAATCGGACCAGTGTGCCTTTAGCAAAAATCCCGATCCAATTACGTCAGGCCGTACTAGCTGCCGAGGATCGAAAGTTTTACACAAACCATGCGATCAGCCCTACTGGAATTTTGAGGGCATTTTATTTAATGGCTCGAGGCGGCGCAGTTCAGGGCGGATCGACGATCACCCAACAATATGCGAAGACTGCTTTTCTATCTCGCGAGCAAACACTTCAACGAAAATTAAAAGAGTTGATTATCGCTATAAAGTTAGAAAATCAATTAAGCAAAGATGAAATTTTAGAATCATATTTAAATACAATTTATTTTGGGCGCGGTGCTTACGGCATTCAAACTGCCGCACAACAATATTTTGGCTTAGATGTAGAGCAGTTATCGATTAGGCAATCTGCAGTTCTTGCTTCTGTATTGCGCTCACCAGGTTATTACGATCCAGGTTTGCGAGATGGAAACGTTGAGAGATTAACTGCACGATATAACTACACAATAAATGCGATGGTTGCAGCAGGCTGGGCAGATGAGAAATATTTAAAAAAGGAAAAACTCCCACCGATTAAACCTAGATTAACTTCTGGAATTCTATCTGGACCCAAAGGCTATTTAATGGCTGCAATTCAAGCTGAATTAAATAAGCTCGGATTTCCAGATGAGAAATTAATGATCGGTGGTTTGGTAGTTAAAACTACGCTAAATAGGCAGGCCCAGATTGCTGCAGTTAATGCAGTAGATACACAAGGACCCAAATCTGGACCAGCAAATTTGCATATCGGATTGGCATCTGTTCGACCTGGCACTGGAGCGATTGTTGCAATGTATGGGGGCCCCGATTATTTAAAACGTCAATTGAATAATGCAACACAAGGTATAACTCAGGCAGGTTCTACTTTTAAACCCTTCGCATTAATTGCTGCTTTGGAAATGGGAATTTCATTAAGCAGTGTTTGGAATGGAAACTCGCCACAAAAATTTGATGACGCTGGAAAACGTTACAAAGTAGGAAATTATGGTTTGAAATCTTTCGGGGATATCTCTTTATTGAAAGCAACAGCGAGCTCAGTAAACACCGTTTATGTCGGACTTGGAATTTATGTTGGACCAGATAATGTTATTGATGTAGCAAGAAGGGCGGGAATTCCACAATCAGTTAAGATGATGGCCACACCCTCAGTTGTACTAGGCGTAGCAAGTCCAAGAGTCATTGATGTTGCCGCCGCATATGCGACATTTGCTGCGCAAGGTGTTTATGCGAAACCCTATTTAGTCCAAGATGTAACCGGAAGAAATAAAGGTTTGTTGTATCAAGCAACACCGACAGGACAAGAAGTTTTTGCAAAAGATGTTATGGCTGATTTATCTCATGCGTTACAAGAAGTTGTTCGAACTGGATCTGGATCTGCTGCTAAACGACTTGGGCGACCTTCAGCAGGCAAAACTGGAACTACCCAAGAGAATGCTTCTGCTTGGTATAGCGGGTTTACTCCTCAACTAGCGACTTCGGTAGGTTTTTATCGTGACGATGCAACTGAGAGTTTGCGTGGAACAGGTGGATTGAAAACGGTAACTGGAGGTTCATTTCCAGCCCGGATCTGGACTTCTTATATGAAAGGCGCTCTGAAGGGTGAACCCATTTTAGATTTTCCCGAACCGGCATATATCGGTGGGCAAGACCCAATTCCGGCTCCAATTTCAGGTCAAGCAATTCCAATTCCAGAGCCCACACCAGCAGCGCCTCTTCC
>DDZI01000038.1:19756-21192 GCA_002346305.1 Actinobacteria bacterium UBA3012
CGCCTCTTCCTATTGCCACACCTAAAAATTAATCAAAAACTACTTGGTCAAAGGTCGTTGTCGTAAAGCGCACGTCGACCTCTATGCTGCTGCCAATTTTTGGAGCAGCTTTACCTTTTAAAGTTAATAACGAAACATGCATATGTGGCGCTTCTGCAAACTCTAACTTTCTCCCATTCCAACTAAATGGACTTGGGTTCCAGCCAAATAAATTTAAAAATAATTTAGTTAATGATTTAAGCTGTGAAAGAAAATCTCTTTTAGGTGTCGTAATTTCTAAACCGATTCCGTGAGAAGTTCCACCACTTACGACAAGCAACCAACCACGACCAACTTGGTACTGGCGATAACCAATGCGGGTAGGTCTGTGGATTGCATGAAGATCTAAAACTTGAGCTTTTGCTTTTAAAGAAGTGCGATCTCCTAGCCATAATTTAGTACCAGTGCGGATCTTCCAAATAACCTCTGGCCAATTTTTCTTTAACTTAACTAAATCATTTTCAGAGATATGTGAAACCCAAACTGAATCATTAAACTCAGTTGTAGCTATTCCTCGCTCAGTGATGGATTGCAAACTTTTATCTATCCACTCAGCAGCAGAACTTTTCTGATCTATCGGCAAGTGGATTGCGATTCCTTCACATTTTCCAGATTTACTGTATTTTTCAAGCGCAGTTCCTAAATCAGAAACAGCAAAGCCATGACGATGAATCGGAGATAAAAGCTCAAGAACAAACTTTTTTGGCATTTCTGCTGAGAAAACTGAAGAGTGCGGTGAAATTGTGTGAATAACTTTTTCGCTATCACTGTGTGCACTAGGGGAAAGTAAAAGAATCTCTCCAGGAAAAACACTTTCTATTTCATTTGCTTCAGCCACGGTGGCTACCGCCACAACCGGGAGATTTAAATCCTTTGCTTCTTGAGCCAATACTTTTTTCCCAAAACCATAACCATTACCTTTAATCACCGGGACGATTTGTGCATCGCTTTCACTCAAAATAGTCGCTAGGTGATTGCGCCATTTAGCGCCGTCAACATGCAGGATTAAGGACATGGGTTAATTCTCTCAGTTATTTTCGATTGAGGTAAGCCCGGAAGGCTTTGTAAAGTAATTTATTGAGTGGAAGATCCCACTCCCCGATTAATTCAGTCGCAGATCCGCCTACGCCCACTTTAAATTGAATCAATCCCGCATGAGCATCATTTTGATCTACTGTGGAAGTGATTCCGCGTAAATCATAAGTATCGCAATTACTTTGTAGTGATTGCTGCATCATCGCCCATTGCAAAACATTGCTGCCACGAGCTTCACGGCCATGAGTGGAAGAAGCACCATAGAGATACCAACTATGTTTGTTTAGAGTTACTAAAATAGTTGCAGCGATAATGCCTTCATTCCATTTTGCCAAAAATAGTGTGAAGTTGTTTTCATTTTC
>DDZI01000038.1:21490-21627 GCA_002346305.1 Actinobacteria bacterium UBA3012
CCTTTTTTAATATTTCGGCGCCAAAGTTGGTTAAAACCTTCTAATACATCTGCTTCAGTTTTCCCAGTGAGCGATAATTGATAAACATATTTTGGTTGTCCTGCAGCAAATCCGTTGACATCATCAATGCTTGGCTT
>DDZI01000108.1:0-1080 GCA_002346305.1 Actinobacteria bacterium UBA3012
TTTTGATGACAATGCAATTTTTAGACATGCTGATCATGAAGCCTTAGTTGATCATGATGCAGCAGATCCGCTTGAAGCATTAGCAAAAGAAAAAGATTTAAACTATGTAAAACTTGACGGTGAAGTAGGCATCATCGGAAATGGTGCGGGACTTGTTATGAGCACACTAGATGTGGTGGCTTACGCAGGTGAAAAATTTGGTGGAGTAAAACCAGCAAACTTCCTTGATATTGGTGGTGGAGCCTCTGCCCAAGTTATGGCGGACGGATTATCAATTATTCTTGGTGATAAAGATGTAAAAAGTGTTTTTTTAATGACTTTTGGAAACATAACTTCGTGCGATGCCGTAGCTAATGGAATTTTGCAAGCACTTGAAATTCTTGGACCTAAGGCAGCTAAACCAATAGTTGTTCGATTAGATGGAAACAATGTTGTCGAAGGTCGCCGAATTCTTAATGAGGCAGCCCATCCACTCATTCAGCAATTAGACACAATGGATGGAGCAGCTAGTCGAGCTGCCGAATTAGCAAGTTCTTCAAGTGGGGTGGCAAAGTAAATGGCAATTTTCTTAAATGAGAACAGTCGCGTTCTTGTACATGGAATGACTGGATCTGAGGGAAGTAAGCACACTAAAAGAATGCTTGCATCTGGTACAAAAGTTGTTGGCGGAGTCACTCCAGGTAAAGGTGGACAGGTCGTCGATTTTGACGGACTAGCGATTCCTGTTTTCAACAGTGCAAGTGAGGCAATTGCTGCAACAAAGGCTGACACTTCAGTTATTTTCGTCCCTGCTAAATTCACAAAAGCTGCCGTCATTGACGCTGTTGATGCCGAGGTCGCGCTGATTGTTGTAATTACAGAAGGTGTGCCTGTACATGACACCACTGAATTTTTTGCATATGCGCAAAAATCTGGAAAATCAAGATTGATCGGTCCAAACTGTCCTGGCTTAATTAGCCCAGGTAAATCTAATGTTGGAATTATTCCTGCAGATATCACTGGTCCTGGTCCAATTGGTTTAGTTTCAAAATCAGGAACTCTGACTTATCAGATGATGTATGAGTTAAGAGATATTGGTTT
>DDZI01000108.1:1268-8065 GCA_002346305.1 Actinobacteria bacterium UBA3012
ATTAAAGAGTATGTGACGAAACCGGTAGTGGGATACGTGGCTGGCTTCACTGCCCCTGAAGGAAAAACTATGGGCCATGCAGGTGCAATTGTTTCAGGTTCTTCGGGTACAGCGGCCGCAAAGCGTGATGCCCTCGAGGCAGTCGGAGTTCGTGTTGGTGTGACGCCAAGTGAAAGTGCTCAACTTTTGCGCTCAATCCTCGGAAAGTAATTTATGTTGCGCCCGCTATTTGCCGGCGCCACGGAAGCAGTGCGCGCAGCGCTAACTTCATATATTCCTATTGCTTTGATTGTGCTGATGGCTTGGGCAACAGCTGGTTCTGACACCGGAGTTGTGACTGATGCACTTCGAGGTGGTGTTTGGATTTGGCTTGGAGTCCATCACATTACTTTTTCACTAGCACTTCCACCTTCTGGTTTACCTGGATCCCTCTCCTTCATACCACTCGGTGCACTTCTTTTTCCGATCATAGTTTTTCGAGGTGCACTTCGTAGGTTGCGTTCAGAATTAAAAGGCACACAATTTAGACAGTCAGTTCTCTCATTGGGAATTTCATATCTCTTAATTTTGATTGTCCTCAGTTTAACCAGTGGTAATTTTTCTATCACACCTAGATGGTATGTTGCGCCAATATCTGTTGTTGCACTCTTAGGAATAGCTAGTTTGTCCCAGTCACAACAACTTGATAAAAATAATTCTTATTTTTATCAAGTTCTTCGGATACTTTTAATTGTCGTAGGAATACTTCTAGGAATCTCATTGCTTTTTTTCTCAGTATCTTTAGCTCTTCATTTTTCAGTACTCAGTAATCTGATAACGGTATTGCAGCCTGGAATTTTTGGTGGAATTCTCTTACTCATTTTAGTTATCGCCACAATCCCAAATATGGCTATTTCATCTTTGGCCTACTTATTGGGACCGGGTTTTGCAATTGGTTCTGGAACTCTTGTTAATCCAGCAGTTCATCGAATCGGTGAGATTCCAGCTTTTCCTTTACTCGCCGCCATCCCAACTAACACAAATAAATTTTTATTTATTGGAGTGTTCTTAGGAATTGGTGCCGGATTTACAATTGCCCTTTTGATGGAGAAAACTGAAAGAGCCGATGATTTATTGGCCCTCCCGATTGTTATTGTAATTAGTGCCCTATTTCTTGCGGCAATAAACTTCCTTAGCAATGGAACTCTGCTTGGAGAGCGTCTCTCTGTTGTAGGACCTTCACTTTGGATTTTTCCACTCGTTTATTTGTTGGAAGCTGGAATCGGTGCTGGAATATTTCTAGGAATAAAAAAACTGCGAAGTAATACCGATGAATCAAATTAAATCCATAGTAGTAATGGCATCGGGCGATGGTTCAGTTGCTCAAGCAGTATTTGATGCTCAATCACATGGAGTTCTTGCCGGCTTAATTAAAATTGAGAAAGTTATCAGTGATCAACCTGATGCGGGTGTGCTCAATCGGGCTAAGCAAGCGGGAATTCCAGCAATCACATTACCGATGAAGAATTTTGCCAATCGATCAGAGTGGAATCGTGCACTAATCGATGAAGTTGGTGCCTCAAAACCATGGTTAGTTGTTAGTGCTGGTTTTATGCGGATTCTCTCGCCAGATTTTGTTAACAAATTCCAGACCATAAATACCCATCCAGCGCTACTGCCGGCATTCCCCGGAGCCCATGCAGTGGCAGATGCAATGGCCGCCGGCGTAGAAGTGACCGGTGCGACTGTGCATTTTGTAGATGAAGGAGTAGATACCGGTCAGATTATTAAGCAAGCAAGTGTTGAAATACACAAAGGTGATACACAAGTAGAGTTACATGAACGGATTAAAATAGAGGAACGGAAAATTCTTGTAGAGACGATTAAAGAATTAGTCATGAAGAGTGAGGAGCAAGCATGAAGCGTCCAATTAAACGAGCACTAATAAGCGTTTACGACAAAAGCGGATTGATTGAGTTTGCGACCGCACTACACGCGCAAGGAGTTGAGATTGTTTCAACTGGTTCGACTGCAGCGACTATTGCTAATGCTGGAATCCCTGTAATTAAAGTTGAAGAGTTAACGGGATTTCCAGAATCACTCGATGGAAGAGTAAAAACATTACATCCAATTATTCACGCGGGAATTTTGGCTGATCTTAGATTGTCAGCCCATGCTGCACAGTTGGCGGATTTAAAAATAGCTCCTTTTGATTTAGTTGTAGTTAATTTATATCCATTTGTAAAAACTGTAAAAAGTGGTGCATCAATTGATGAATGTATTGAGCAGATCGATATTGGCGGACCCAGCATGGTTCGGGGAGCCGCAAAGAATCACCCTTCAGTTGCAGTAGTGGTTTCACCAAGTCAATATCCACAAATTGTTGCGGCGATTGCAGAAGGTGGAACAGATGAGAAATTACGTAGACATTTTGCAATAGAGGCGTATAGAACTACAGCAAGTTATGACATTGCAGTTGCAACATGGCTCAACTCGGTTAGTGATGATCAACTCATACCTGATTGGATCGGAAACTCTTACTCTCATAGTGCAGCTTTGCGTTATGGAGAGAATCCACATCAAAGTGCGGCTCTATATTTAAGTGACACAAGCGAATTAACTGGAGCCGGAGTTGCTGGAGCGATTCAATTGCACGGTAAAGAGATGTCATACAACAATTATGTTGACTTAGAAGCTGCATGGAGAGCTGCTTATGATCATGCAGAGCCGGCAGTTGCAATCATCAAACATACAAACCCATGTGGAATCGCACTGGGCGCCAACATCGATTCGGCATACCTGAAAGCTCATGCTTGCGATCCAGTATCGGCTTTTGGTGGAGTTATTGCAGCAAATCGTGAAGTGAATGAAACTATGGCAAAAGCGGTAAGCGAAGTTTTCACGGAAGTTATTGCAGCTCCAAGTTTTACAAAAACAGCTATTGAGATTTTGAGTCAAAAACCTTCAATCCGAATTCTTACGATTGATCCCACAGCACCACTTTTGGAGTTACGCCCAATTTTGGGTGGAGCGCTTGTGCAAAATTTTGACCGAATTGATGCCGATGGGGATTCATCTAGCAATTGGCAATTAGTTGCTGGAAAGGCTGCCTCTCCAGAGCAATTAAAAGATTTGGAATTTGCTTGGAAAGCAGTTCGTGCTGTCAAAAGCAATGCAATTTTATTAGCAAATGATTTAGCAGCAGTCGGAATAGGTATGGGACAAGTTAATCGTGTAGATAGCGCACGTTTGGCGGTTTCTCGTGCTGGGGATAGAGCAAGCGGAAGTGTCGCGGCAAGTGATGCCTTTTTCCCATTTGCTGATGGATTAGCGATTTTATTAGCCGCGGGAGTAAGCGCCATAGTGCAACCAGGCGGTAGCGTTCGGGATAATGAAGTAATTGAGGCTGCCAATAAAATGGGAGCAACAATGTATTTCACCGGCGTGCGACATTTTGCACATGCTTAATCTTTTATAGTTGGGAGTGAATCCGATGGCCATAATTCTTGATGGCAAAGCAACAGCTGCGATTATCAAAGCGGATTTATTGGTGCGCGTAAAAAAACTGAACGCACTTGGAATCACTCCAGGATTGGGTACAGTGCTAGTCGGTGATGATCCAGGATCTCATTCATATGTCGGTGGCAAGCATCGAGATTGTGCTGAAGTAGGAATTTCTTCTATTCGCGTTGATCTGCCGGCGAGTGCCGCATACCAGGATGTATTAAGCGCGGTTAAAGATTTAAATAATTCAAAAGAGTGCACTGGATATATCGTGCAACTCCCATTACCTAATGGAATTGATTCGCTGGCAATTTTAGAAGCGATGGATCCAAACAAAGATGCTGATGGTTTGCATCCACTTAATCTCGGGAAATTAGTTCTAGATCAACATGCTCCACTTCCATGCACGCCTCGCGGAATAGTGGCTTTACTTGAGCAATACAACGTTCCAATTAAAGGTGCTGAAGTTGTTGTTGTAGGACGCGGATTAACTGTTGGCCGTCCACTCGGATTGTTGTTAACTCGCAAACGAGAAAGTGCAACGGTGACTCTTACGCATTCGGCAACTAAAGATTTAGCAGCGCATATTCGACGTGCAGATATCGTTGTTGCCGCACTCGGCAAAGCCCATTTCATCACCGCAGAAATGGTGAAACCTGGCGCGGCAGTTATTGATGTTGGAATCACCAGAACGCCAGATGGCTTGGCAGGGGATGTGCACCCTGATGTGGCAAAAGTTGCTGGCCATATCGCCCCGATGCCAGGGGGAGTTGGGCCGATGACCCGGGCAATGTTGCTAAGCAACGTGGTTGAAATATCTGAAGCGGCCTCAGGCCAGTGAAAAGCCGGCTGGCGACTGGATTTATAACCCTACTTGGGCTGGCAATCGCGCTCAGCGCCTCTGTACGTGCGGGGTCACTGCTTGTGTCAGTTGCGCTGCTGATTCTCGCTGGAGAGCGGTTTATGGACCGAAATGGGGTGACCGTTTGGCGCAGCCGGAAGATCGACCTATTCCTGTTGGTGACCTTTGCGGTGGTGATCGCTACCCTCGCGCTACTGCTTCCAAACGGGGGGTAGAGTTATCTTGATATCAAGAGAGATTGGGTTCCCATGCGCGGTCGGGTCACAGTGGTGGGGGCTGGTTTTTACGGCTCAACCACCGCTCTTCGTTTAGCTGAATACAACATTTTCAAAGAGGTCATACTCACTGACATTCTTGAAGGCAAACCAGAAGGTATTGCTTTAGATATGAATCAATCTCGATCCATTGAAGGATTTGAGACAGAAGTTATTGGCGTGACAACGACTGCAGAAGGTGGCGGTTACGAAAAAACTGCTGGCTCTGATGTTGTTGTGATTACCGCCGGAATTCCACGTAAGCCAGGTATGAGTCGAATGGATTTAATCGGTATTAATGCTGGCATCGTTCGTGGCGTTGCCGAAAATATTGCAAAGCATAGTCCAAATGCAGTAATTATCGTCGTTTCAAATCCTTTGGATGAAATGACAGCACTTGCACAGATTGCATCTGCATTTCCACACAATCGTGTAATGGGTCAAGCCGGAATGCTTGATACAGCGCGCTTCACAAACTTTGTCGCTACTAAATTAAGTGTTCCAGTCGGCGATGTTCAGACATTAACTTTGGGTTCTCACGGTGACACAATGGTTCCAGTTCCAAGTCGTTGCACCGTCAAAGGTAAACAACTTTCAGAGTTGCTTTCTGCTGAGGAGATTGAAGATCTTGTAGTTCGCACTCGCAACGGTGGAGCTGAAATTGTGGCTCTTCTTAAAACTGGTTCTGCTTATTACGCGCCATCTGCCGCAGCTGCCCGAATGGCAAAAGCAGTGATCGAAGATTCTGGCGCAGTCCTTCCAGTTTGTGCTTGGGTGGAAGGTCAATACGGAATTAGCGGTGTCTACCTTGGCGTCGAAGCTGAAATCGGCAAAGAGGGTGTTCGTCGCGTAGTTGAAAGTAAGTTAACTGATTCTGAAATTGCAGAGTTGAAAGTTGCTGCAGAAGCAGTTCGTGCAAAACAAGCTGATGTAAAAACTCTTTAGTCAAATAATTTAAATAGGGAGCACTACGAATGGCAAAAATTAAAGTATCTGGAACTGTTGTTGAACTTGATGGCGACGAGATGACTCGTATCATCTGGCAGTTCATCAAGGAGCAGTTGATTCTTCCTTACCTAGATGTAAATCTTGATTATTACGATTTAGGTATTGAACATCGAGATGCAACAAATGATCAAGTAACAATTGATAGTGCTCACGCAATTCAAAAACATGGCGTTGGAGTTAAATGCGCGACGATTACTCCAGATGAAGCAAGAGTAAAAGAGTTTGGATTAAAGCAGATGTGGAAGTCTCCAAATGGAACTGTCCGCAATATTCTCGGTGGAGTAATTTTCCGTGAGCCAATCATCATCAGCAACGTTCCACGTTTGGTTCCGCACTGGACTAAACCAATTGTGATTGGTCGTCACGCATTTGGTGATCAATACCGTGCAACAGATTTCAAAGTCCCCAGTGCTGGAAAGTTGACCGTTACTTTTACGCCAACTGATGGTTCAAAGCCAATGGAGTTCAACGTCTTTGATTTCCCAGGTGCTGGTGTGGCTATGACGATGTATAACCTCGACGAATCAATCCGTGATTTTGCGCGAGCATCTATGAATTACGGACTCAATCGCAAGTATCCAGTTTTCTTGTCAACTAAAAACACAATTTTGAAAGCGTACGATGGCCGCTTCAAAGATATTTTTGAAGAGATCTTTGAAGCTGAATTCAAAGATAAATTTGCTGCTGCCGGAATTACATATGAGCACCGCTTAATTGATGACATGGTGGCTACTTCACTTCGTTGGGAAGGTGGCTATGTCTGGGCTTGTAAGAATTACGACGGCGATGTGCAATCAGATACCGTCGCGCAAGGTTATGGATCACTTGGTTTAATGACTTCTGTTTTGATGACTCCAGATGGAAAGATTGTGGAGTCAGAAGCAGCGCACGGAACTGTGACCCGTCACTTCCGCGATCATCAAGCCGGAAAAGCGACATCAACAAATCCAATTGCTTCAATATTTGCTTGGACTCGTGGATTGGCTCACCGTGCCAAGTTGGATAACAATCCAGAACTTGCCAGATTTAGCGACACACTCGAAAGAGTATGTATTGAAACTGTAGAGAGTGGAAAAATGACAAAAGATTTGGCTTTGCTAATTAGCAAGGATAGCCCTTGGTTAAATACGCAAGAGTTTCTTGCTGCGATCGATGATAACTTGAAAGCAGAAATGAAATAAGAAATGAAA
>DDZI01000108.1:8117-10101 GCA_002346305.1 Actinobacteria bacterium UBA3012
TGAAATAAGAAATGAAATAAGAGCTGAAGTAATTAAAAAACTAGATTAAAAAACCCCGCCAGATAATCTGGCGGGGTTTTTTACTTTTAACTTTAGATACGAGCACCTGTTGTTGCATTGAATAGGTGAACTGCTGCTTGATCTGCAGTAACTGTGATGGTATCGCCAGGCTTTGGTGGATTCTTTGGATCCCAACGGACGATAACTTCAGCACCTTCTTCTGCGTTTACATTAGCAAGTGTTACTCCGCTAACTGCAGGAACTCCATAAACAAATGCATCAGAACCAAGTTCTTCAACAACGTTTACCTTGATATCAAAACCAGCACCAGCGGTTGTTGGACGGAAACCTTCTGGGCGGATACCAACAGTCACACTTGAACCTGCTGATGCAGGAACAGCGATCTTGAGTGCGCCAAGAGATGCTTGTCCACCACTTACTGGAGCGACAACTAAGTTCATTGCTGGTGAGCCAATGAATCCAGCTACGAATGCGTTTGCTGGGTTGTCATAAAGATTGCGAGGTGAATCTACTTGCTGAAGTAGTCCATCCTTTAATACTGCTACGCGATCACCCATGGTCATAGCTTCAACCTGGTCGTGAGTTACGTAAACAGTTGTGATTCCAAGACGACGTTGCAACGCAGCAATTTGCGTACGTGTAGCAACACGAAGCTTGGCATCTAGGTTTGATAGTGGTTCATCCATAAGGAAGACCTGCGGTTCGCGAACAATTGCGCGACCCATTGCAACACGCTGACGTTGTCCACCTGAAAGCGCTTTTGGCTTGCGATCTAGGTATGGCTCAAGGTCTAGCAATTTTGCTGCCTCTTTAACGCGACGTGCGCGCTCATCTTTGCTAACACCGGCGATCTTGAGTGCGAAGCCCATGTTCTCTGCCACTGTCATATGTGGGTAGAGCGCATAAGACTGGAACACCATTGCAATGTCACGATCTTTTGGTGCCACATGTGTGACATCTCGCTCGCCAATGCGGATAGATCCGGTATCGACATCTTCAAGTCCTGCAAGCATGCGGAGTGATGTTGATTTTCCGCAACCTGATGGACCGATTAATGCTGTAATTCTTTTTTCGTACAAAGGAACATTAATATCTTTGAGTGCATGGGTTCCGTCTGCGTAAAAAAAATTAAAATTTCTGGATTCAGCTTTTATTATTTCTTGTTTTTTTACCATAGTGTCATTCCTACCATTTGATTTTTTTTCTGATGTTATAACGCAATTTAATCGCTACACCGTTCATTAATAAGGTGAGCATAATGATTACAGCTCCAGTTGCAGCAGCATTGATGTGAAATGCATGTTCAGGGCGTGAGATCCAATTAAACATTTGAATGGGAAGAACTGTAAAGCCTGCATCGAGCCAATCAAAATTTATAAAAGGTGCCACTTCAGTCACCGGTGAGGGTGGTAAGAAAGCAATGAAGGTGAGCGCGCCAATGGTAATCACCGGGGCGGTTTCACCAATAGCTCGGGCCATACCGATAATAATTCCGGTTAATACTCCACCCATGGCGTATTGAATAACGTGATGCCATGTGACTTGCCATTTGGTTGCACCCACCGCGAATGCAGCTTCTCTGATGTGTACCGGAATTCCCCGTATAGCCTCTCTGGTGGACACAATGACAATAGGAAGCATGAGTAATGACAGTGTAAGACCTGCGGTTAATATACTTTGCCCTAAGCCAAATTCATACACAAATAAGCCCAGAGCAAGTAAGCCATAAATAATTGAGGGCACGCCTGCGAGATTCGCCACATTAATTTCAATCAGATCAGCAAGCCAACCTTTTTTTGCATATTCTTCAAGGTAAATGCCTGCAGCAACTCCCATCGGCACGGCCACAAAAAGAAGAAGAAGAAGAAGAATAGCCTTTGGAGAGCATAGTCCATATGCTGTGGGGGCCCGACATCGTCTCCTGAGAACCTCGTAGGCCCTTTGGATGTTATGCCGTAACCCC
>DDZI01000091.1:0-7302 GCA_002346305.1 Actinobacteria bacterium UBA3012
GACGCTCTGTTCCAATTATATGAAGTCCTCCGGCATTAATCACAGCTTCATGATCTTTTTTCCACTGCTTTTTAATCTCTTCAATTTTTTTCTTAGAAGCTTGAGTTAAATTCTTTTCGTTAGACAGTCTTTCCAATTCAGGCTCAACATTTCCCCCTAAAATAATATCTGTTCCTCTTCCGGCCATATTAGTAGCGATTGTTATCATTCCTGGTTTTCCAGCTTGTTCAATGATATGAGCTTCTTTTTCATGTTGCTTTGCATTCAAAACCTGATGATTTAATTTATGTTTTTTTAAAAATTTACTAATAAATTCTGAATTTTCAATTGATGTTGTCCCAATTAAAATTGGTTGATTTTTTTTATTTCTCCCCAGGATATCACTTATAACTGCGTTATATCTTTCCTCTGAAGTTCTGAAGATTTTATCCATATGATCAATTCTTGAAATTTTTCTATGGGGAGGTATAATAACAGTATCAAGGTTGTATATATGTTTAAACTCTTCAGCCTCTGTTTCGGCTGTGCCAGTCATACCTGCAATTTTATTGTACAAACGAAAGTAGTTTTGAAAAGTTATTCCCGCTAATGTTTTTGATTCTCTTTGAATTTTAACTTTTTCTTTTGCCTCAATAGCTTGATGAAGACCATCAGACCATCTTCGGCCTGGCATCATCCGCCCAGTGAACTCATCTATAATTACAACGCCACCATCTTTAACCACGTATTCTTTGTCTTTAACAAATAAGTTATGCGCTTTTAGGGCAGATTGAACATAATGAAGCAAACTGATATTTTCAGGATCGTACAAGTTGGACCCCTCTGTTAAAACACCTAACTTGCTCAGGACTTTTTCTACACTTGTGTGACCATTTTCAGATAAGATCACTGCTGATGTTTTTTCATCAATCCAATAGTCTCCATCACTATCTTCTTTATCTTGTCTTTGAAGGCTGGCAACAATTTGATCAATTTTTGCATACAAATTAACATCAACGTCTGATTGCCCAGAAATAACCAAAGGAGTTCTCGCTTCATCAATTAATATGGAATCAACCTCATCAATGAGTGCAAAATTTAGTCCCTTTTGAACTTTTTGGTTTTGTTCATAGACCATATTATCTCTGAGGTAATCAAAACCAAACTCATTATTGGTTCCATAAGTTATATCTGCTGCATATGCTTCGCGGCGTTCAGCTGGTGACATGCTGGCAAGTATTACGCCGACTTTTAATCCTAGAAATCTATGAACTCTTCCCATCCATTCACTATCGCGCTCTGCTAAATAATCATTGACAGTAACAATGTGAACACCTTTACCAGTCAAGGCATTTAGGTATGCAGGCAAAGTGGAAACTAAAGTTTTACCTTCACCAGTCTTCATTTCTGCAATATTGCCTCGGTGTAACGCAGCACCACCCATAACTTGAACATCGTAATGACGTTGGCCCAAAGTCCTCTTGGCCGCTTCACGCACGACGGCAAAAGCCTCTGGAAGTAAATCATCTAGATCTTCACCTTGGTCTAGCCGCTGGCGAAATTCAATAGTTTTATTCCTAAGTTGTTCATCTGTTAATTCCACGATTGCAGACTCGAACTCATTGACTTTTTTAGCAGCCTTTTGGAGATCTTTTACGACACGTCCTTCACCTGCACGCAGGATCTTGTCTAATATCGCAACCACGGACACCTTTTCGTAAACGCTCGCTCAGTATGGACAGTAATTATCTAGGGCTACTCTAATCGTGAGGGGCGCTTGGCTTCCAATTGTCCGCCTTATTTACGCCGCGAGAGCCCAGTATGGGCTGCCGTGATAGCCCCAAGTGGCAAGAGTCCGCGCTGACCAAGCGCCCGTATAGCTTCTCGCAAAGTAGCCCCAGTGGTCAGTAAATCATCCACCAAAATCACAGGGGAACTCTGAGCCAAATGTAAGTTTTTTGAAACGCAATCAAATGCACCAACTAAATTTTGAGAGCGTTGTTTTTCATCAAGGTTGCTTTGGTCCTTTACATTCCTATTTACTCTAAGGATTGACAGGACCTTATCCCCGCTCTGAATTGAAACTTGAGTGCAAAGCTCCATCATGAAATCGCGACCACGTCGCCGGATTGATTTGAGATTTGAAGGTATAGGTACGAGGGTGCAGACCGAATCACTAGCGATTTGAAGTCGAGCCTTAAGGAGCGCTTCTATCAAAATTTTCCCGGCTTCTCGCTCGCCATTTTCTTTATACGCTAGCAAAACAGAGCGCACTTCATTTCGATATTGGGCAACTGAAATAACAGAAACATTATTTTGATTTAAAATATATGCAATTGGTGGCTCTTGCCAAAATCTATTGCAATCTTCACATATACCTTGTGAAGGAATTTGACATCCAGGGCACTTCTTTGGATATACCAAATCTAAAAGGGGGCTTAGAAACTTTTTCATGATTTATTAGTACTGAGAAATCCTGTTATAACAAAGTAGGAAGTTATTTTCTGCGGATCATTCCGGTATGTGCAAAATTGGAATTGGCCGCTCATGCAATATTTGACCGCGCTCTCGAGGGAAAGTAAAAATAAATTGCGCACCCTTTCCAATTTCACCCCAGACTTCAATAACTCCCCCATGTAGTTGAGCATCCTCTTGTGCAATTGAAAGGCCGAGTCCAGTTCCACCTTTAGTTCTTGCCCGAGAAGGATCTGCCCGCCAAAAACGATCAAATACTCGATTTAACTCACTTTTTCGTAAACCGACTCCGAAATCTCGTACGCTGACTGCAACGCTATCTTCAGTAGCTCTAATCAACACCTGAATATCTTTATTTTCGGCATGTTCTATTGCGTTAATGAGTAGGTTCCGCAAAATTCGGTCGATTCTTCTTGGATCTAAAACAACATAGATTGGCTCCTCTGGCTCGGTCACATGTATGGCTATCCGATTATCGTGTGCAATCGGCACAAGAGCATCAATACTGCGACGAACAACAACTTTGAAATCAAGTATTTCTGGTTCTAGTCTTACAACGCCAGCGTCGAAGCTACTTACCTCCAACAACTCACTCAACAAATATTCAAATCTGTCAATTTGCGCCATCAACAACTCCGCACTTCGCGAGATCGTAGGTTCAAAATTGTCTCTTGCCTTATATAAAACATCCGCTGCCATACGCATCGTTGTCAATGGCGTTCTGAGCTCATGAGAGACATCAGCCACAAATCGCTGCTGTACTCTGGACAAATTCTCGAGCCGCAAGATTTGTTCTTGCAAGACATTTGCCATGTCATTGAATGAAGTTCCGAGACTGGCCATCTCTTCTGCCCCTTCGGTACTCATTCTTTCTTCAAGCTGCCCGGCAGCTAACTTTTCAGCAATCTGCGCAGCAGATCTCACTGGTCGCACAACTTGTCTAACCACGACAGTGACGATGATTGCAATTAAAAGTATGAGTGCCAACCCACCTATTAAAAGAGTGCTCCGAACTAAGGCAATATTTTGATATTCATTTTCAATGTTGAATAAAAAATAGATTTCGTAGATTCCCGCGGTAGGAATTGCAACTTTTCCACCAATAATTAGGGCTCTAGGATCACTTCTGGGGGCTGTCATTGGAGAGATGTTCTCTCGAGAAATAATAACACCATAAGCATGTTGTAATTCTGTTGAAGTACGCACTCTATTACGTAACTCATCTGGAATTGAATTTTTTGAAATCAAATTAGTAGTTCGTTCGGTTTCTAGCAAAGTTCCTTGAGGGGAATTTTGCTGAATTAAAATTACTTCACGACCAACTCCACTTTGATTGCTGGGTGTAAAATTATCAATTACATTATCTAATGCCACTTTATAAGAGTTAAGCAACTGAGTGCTTAGGAATAAAAATTGTGACTCTGTTTGATAAATTGAGGATTGACTTTCAGAAATCGCCGCTTCCAGTCTTGAATTCTTAATGCCATCTTGGACTCTTGCAAGAATGATAAACGCCAAAATCGAGGTCGTAATAGTTGACAGAACAACCGTACTTGCCACAACCCGCACAGCTAAAGAGGTTTTCTTCATGATCTTTAAATCATTTACTTTGGATGAAATTTCCAGCACGATAGCCAACACCACGAACTGTCATTACTAATTCTGGATTGTCAGGATCACGTTCAATTTTAGAGCGAAGTCGTTGCACATGGACATTGACCAATCTGGTATCTGAGGTTTGGCGATATCCCCAAACTTCAGATAGCAACGCATCCCGAGTAAAAACTCGGCCTGGCTCTCGCGCTAGGGCAGCCAGTAAATCAAATTCAAGTCGAGTAAGAGCAATAACACGTCCATCACGCTTCACTTCATGAGCCACAAAATCTATACTCACCTCACCAAGAGTTAAAGCGGCAGTAGATGAAGGAACGCGGCGCAATCTAGTTTTGATTCGAGCGATTAATTCTCCGGGCTGAAAAGGTTTTACGATGTAGTCATCAGCACCGAATTCCAATCCTTTTACAATGTCGGTGGTTTCCCCTTTTGCGGTAAGCATCACTATGGGAACCATTGATTCTGCTCTAATTTGTTTACACACTTCAATGCCATCAATTCCTGGCAACATAATGTCCAGTAAGACTAAATCTGGTGGAGTAGCGCGGAAAATTTCCATTACTTCATCTCCGCGCCCTACCAAATCAACTTCCATGCCTTCGCCGGTTAAGACGATAGCGAGCATCTCTGCAAGATCCTGGTCATCATCGACGACCATAATCAAAGTCATTAGCTGCCGTGCTCCCACGAATTCAAGTAGAGCTCTTGGGCTGGAGTTAATGAATCAATTGAGCCGCCCATGCTGGCAAGCTTCAAGCGAGCAACTTCCTTATCAATCTCAGAAGGTACGTCATATACGCCAGGCTTTAATCCTTTGCCAGCTTTTACAAGCCATTCAGCGGTAAGTGCCTGATCAGCAAATGACATATCCATTACAGCGGCAGGATGGCCTTCGGCCGCCCCAAGATTTACTAAACGACCTTCCGCAAGTAACAAAATTCTTCTACCGTCAGCCATTACATACTCATCGGTCTGGTGGCGAATCTTCAGATTCTTCGTTTTAGCGTTTATTTCCAGCCACGCAACATCAATCTCAATATCAAAGTGTCCTGAGTTTGCGGTTATGGCTCCGTCCTTCATGACTGCAAAATGTTCTTCACGTAGTACATCACGATTTCCAGTCACTGTTATAAAAATATCTCCGACTTTTGCAGCCTCAATCATTGGCATTACCCGATAGCCCTGCATCATCGCATCTAATGCTTTAGTTGGATCAATCTCAGTAACTACAACATCTGCTCCCATACCTTTAGCACGTTCTGCAACACCTTTTCCGCAGTAACCAAATCCTGCAACAACAACAATTTTTCCAGCGATCAAAGTATTAGTCGCCCGGAAAATCGCATCTAATGTTGATTGACCAGTTCCAAATCGATTATCAAACATATGCTTTGTGTCGGTGTCGTTCACGGCAATCATCGGGAAAGTCAGCGCACCGTCTTTAGCCATTTGATGCAAACGAATCACGCCAGTAGTTGTTTCCTCGCAACCAGCGGATACATTTGGAAGTAACTCACGTCGTGTGGTGTGCAATGTATTTACCAGATCGCAACCATCATCAAAAACTAAGTTTGGCTGTAGGTCAAGAGCGGCGTTGATATGGCGGTAATAGCCGTCGCGGTCAATTGCATTATGTGCAAAAACATTGATTCCATACTCATGAACAAGCGCCGCTGCTGTGTCATCTTGAGTCGAAAGTGGATTTGATGCGCAAAGAGATAGTTCAGCACCACCGGCAGCAAGAGCGCGCATTAAATTTGCGGTCTCAGTTGTCACGTGCATACACGCTGAAATACGAATTCCGGTAAATGGCTTCTCTTTTTCGAATCGAGTTCTAATCTGTGCCAGAACAGGCATGTTCCGCTCGGCCCATTCAATTCTTTTCTTACCTTCGGCCGCAAGAGCTATATCGGCAACGTCATATTTGTCGGTCTTATTTATGGCGGTAGCGGTCATTTCAATCCTTACTCGAATCGGTCAATAGCCAAATAATTGACCAAGGCTTAGAGCGCTTACCTTACTAAGAAGTGCCGGATTTAACCTTGTGACGCTAACCAAAGCGAGCCAGTGCCGCTGTACTCAAACCGTCCTGCTGGAAGAATTGCGCCTAAATCCCCGCTAATCGTGATCGAACTCTCCCCCTTGGCGGCGCTAAGGAGCACCTCGCCGCCCCATACAAAGGCGATTGTTTCGGTAGTGAGCAAATGAGTTTGAGGATCTTGGGATAAAGGGAGTTCTGCCAATTTAAGATCAGGAGCGTTCCAAGTTTTACCATTTACTAAATTTTCCGGAACAACCAAGTAACTTTCTAAATTTTTTGCCGAAGTGTCTGCAATATCCAAAAACAACTTTAGGTCTATAGGTTTAATTGTTAAACCACCACGAACCACATTGTCGCTTGCTGCCATTACTTCAACCCCAACGCCATTTAGATACGCGTGAATTGTTCGCGGAGGAAGATAGACCGCTTGTCCCGGAGTTAGTTTTACAAAATTGCAAAGTAATGTTGCGAGAACATCAAGTCGATCTGGATAAGTATTTGCTACCACCAAAGTCCAACCTTGCCGATCTGAAGGATTGGCTATTTTTTGCAAATTATTTATCAGCTCTGGAATCAACTTCAGATCATCTGGTGATCCCAAAAGAATGCTCAGCAAATTACTTATTGAATCCCCATTCTTAATTTTTGGGATTAGAAAATTCGATATACTTTTAGTTCCCATTGAATCAATTGCCTCAATGATTTGGATTTCACTAGCAATTCCAGCTAAGGCATAAAATTCAGACAAAGCTACAAGCATCTCTGGCTTGTGATTTGCATCTGAAAATAAATTAGGAGTTGCCGCAACTTGTACTCTATCTGGATGAACTTGTAAGGATAAAGTCTGAGCAACAGCCAAAATCTTTGCTAGAACGGGCAGTCTTCCATTTGGAAAATCTCCAAACCATAACTCTGCTTCAGGCAGGTCGCTACTTTTGACTCCCCTATTTCCTGCCAATACCGAATGGGATCCCCAAGCATAAGTTTTTACAACTCCGTTTAGTTGTTGAATTTTACTCATTTCGACTTTGTCTCTAATTAACGTTTTCGCGCTTGATCAATGAGTAAAACTGGAATTCCATCTCGAATTGGATAAGCAAGCGGACATTTTGCACACAATAATTCAGAATCAACTTCTGCTAGTGAGGAATGACATTCAGGACAAGCTAGCACCGCTAATATCTTTGGGTCGA
>DDZI01000091.1:7447-14938 GCA_002346305.1 Actinobacteria bacterium UBA3012
CTTAAGTTAAACCACCATTTTTTTGAAATCACCATTAATCCATCCAACTCATCAATCTCCAGAAGATCAGGATGGTTTAAATAATTTGCTTTAACTTTTGAAATGACTTCTTGAATATCACCTACTTTGGTGTTTATTTCTCCACTCTGAACGTATTTTGCATACGGTGACAGTAATTGCGACAAAGTTGTGCCCATATTGGTAGAACCGAGAGCAGCTAAAGTGTGGAGAGCGGCTAAGGCGCCTGAATCAGCGCCCCAAAACTTTTCAAAGTAAAAATGGCCCGAGTGCTCCCCAGCAAAAACTGCACCAGATTCAGCCATCATCGATTTAATAAATGAGTGACCAACTCGACTTCGCAGCGGTTTGCCACCATTTTCCAAAATAGTTTCCGGCACGATGCGTGAGGAAATTAGACTATAAATAATGCTTGCCCCTGGATTTTTAATAATTTCACGTTGTGCAATTAGTGCACTTAATAAAGAAGGATCAACCAGATCTCCTTTTTCATCGACTAGGAAACAGCGATCGGCATCTCCATCAAATGCAAGGCCTAAATCCGCCTGGTTTGCTAATACGCTTGCCTGCAAATCCACTAAATTAGCTGCATCTATTGGGTTTGCTTCATGATTTGGAAAAGTTCCATCTAATTCAAAAAACATGGGAATCACTTCTATCGGCAAGTTAGCAAAGATTTTAGGAGCAGTATGACCCGCCATTCCATTGCCCGCATCGATTACAACCTTGAGAGGCCTGATCTCTTTACAGTCAACTAAGGTATTCAAGAATTGTGCATACTCTTCTAGTAAATCTTGAGATGTAATACTTCCAATTTTGTTTTTGTTAGGTTCATCATAATTTCCATTTAGTAGTACTTGACGTATGAAATCTAATCCCGAATCTCGGCCAATTGGTTTTGCAAATGCTTGTGCCATTTTAATTCCATTGTAAGGAGCTGGATTATGACTCGCAGTAAACATTGCTCCAGGCATCTTTAATTTTCCAGTGGCAAAATAAAGTTGATCTGTTGAGCAAAGACCAATATTAATGACATGAGTTCCTTGTAAATTTACTCCCTCGCTGAATGCTCGAACTAATTCAGGAGATGATGGTCGCATATCGTGACCAACCACTATGCATTCACTCTTTACTAACATTGCAAACGCTTGCCCAACATCAAAAACAAATTCTGGAGTTACGTAATTTTCGACTAAGCCACGTACATCATAAGCTTTGATAATCTGATCAATAAAATTGAACTCATATTTCATATCTTTATTCCGATGGTAGTGCGCGCAAATGTCCTCGACGGCCAAGTGTTGGGTGAACCACTTCTTTTTGCGGTGAAGCTACACTTCGCACCGCTTCTGCGATCGCAAGTAAATCATCATGAGTTGGTCCTGATTCGTACTCTTCTGCGGCTAGTTTGATTAACTCCCAACCACGTGGTGGTGTCAATTTTTCTCCATGAGCATTACAAAGATCATAATTGTGCGGTTCGGCAAATGTTGCAAGTGGGCCAAGGACAACCGTGGAATCAGAATAAATATAAGTCAAGGTCAGAACTGCCGGTTCTCCGCATCCCATCTTGGCGCAGCGACGAATAGATTGCCGCGTAGGACGAGCTGTACCGGATGTGCTGTTAGGCACGTTGCGAGACATGTATATAAGGTAGCCGTTTCTTTAGAAAGAGTTTGGGATTGGCGCGACCAATAAAGTCAAAACTACTTTCTAGGAGTCAAAACTTCGCTATCTGAAATTGGAAGTGCTGAGCGTTCAATTGCAGTAACCGGCCTAATTGCCATTACCGAGACTCCTCGGGAATCCTGCACTGAAAGGCTGGCAAATACCGGCTTAGCCCCTGGGATTATTCGAATTGAGATCACATTGGATGGAATTTTCCACGTTGCTATACCCGATAAATTCTTCCGATTTACTTTCTTCCGATTTGTTGTTGCTTCTACAACCACAGAACTGTCTTCCGTGTAAACATTAAGATTCATCCCGATCGCAGGCACGGTGATCGCTTCAATGTTTTGAGCGTTAATTGCTTCACTGCCTGAACTCCAGGCAAAATCAGATACTGAGCCTTTAACGCTGGAGAATACTGATGCAACTATGGGTTCAGTCGCCTCAATCTGCAAAGCTAGAAATCTGCCTGTTGGTAAGGATGTGAAGGGAACTTGAATGACCTTACCTGCAGGAGCTTTTAAATCTGCCAAACCGACCGGGGTATAAATCCCTGATTTTGCCAAATAAGTTACTTTTACCAATGCGTCTGCTTCACCTGGGGCGAGAAGGCGCAGAAACTGTGATTTAACTTTTTGATTTTTAATCTTTCCAAATACAGATGTAACAAATACTTTCTTTTTTGGGGTTGCATTTGGAGTAACAAAATCTCCCCCAAGTTTTTCGAGACCTTTTTTACGTTCATCAAATAACACGGCAGAGAATCTTCCAGCTCTAGCAGTTAGATGAAACGCCAAAAACTTTTTATTTGTAACAAGTGAGTTCAGTTGAACTATTCGTGTGCTTTGTGACGAAATAACTAAACTTTGATTACTTTCCTTTCCGTCTTCGCTCCAAATCTCTATATCTATTACCGCTTTGCTCTGATTTGGATTTACAAATTGAAAATAACCGATACCTGAAATGGTGGACATGCCACCTAGGAACCATTCTTCACTAATCGCAGAAGTGCATTGATTAAGGGCCATCCAACTTTGCGGTTTTACGGAGACTTGTAGTGGAGTTGCACCTGAGCCCTCTACTTCTTTTGCTTTGCTCCCCAAACTGATTGAAGAAGTTTTTTGAGTTTTAAACTCTCTTTCACCCTTTTGTATTGTTGCTACTCCTCGTTTCTTGGCAGCTAAATAGACAACAGAGTTGACGCCTGTGGGTTCAGACGGACAGATCGTTGGCGAAATGTTTTCACTGTATTTTCTAATCTCAGGTTTTGCAGAAAAAATCTGCGAAAGAAGCACAACAAAAATTGCTGAAATTGCAATGGCTTGAACCCGATTAATCCTTAGTTCTTGGAATTTAATCATCTGGCCAACTCGATATCTGAAAGTTGCGATCTCTTTCTTCCACGAGGTAGGGCAAAAAATACGATGAGTCCGATTGTCATCAGTTGTAAGGAGATCCCAGCTCTTTGCAGAGTTCCATCATGAATCAATAATCCATCTCCAGGGGTTTCAACTTTAAACTTTGTCAATCCCTCTGCGGTACTTTCTGGTTTTACAAACTTTCCGTCCACCAGTAGTTGCCAACCGGAACTAAAGCGTTCTGCAAGTAAAACTTCGCCCGAATTTGGAATTTTAAAATTAGCTGAAATTCGATTAGAGGGAAGTGCAATTGGCTCTGCATCTTTACTAATGAATTTTACTCGAGCCGAATTTCCGGCTATTTTCCAAAGTACCCCATCTTTAGTTGCCGACAATCGAACTAATCCACCGACGCCATCAATTTTGCGTGCAACTTCTTTATCTACTGGCTCATTTAAGAAAACATATCTGACACCATAATTTGCTAACTGCTCACTTGGGTATTCTCCTGCGCCATCAACAATTTCTGAGACAATTTTCGAAATAATTGGATCTTCCTTGTACATTAAATCCATTTCGCCAAAGTAGAGATCGCGTTCTCGTAACAACGCGTACGAAACACTTGTACCAAGATCACTTTGTTGGCTTTGTAATATCAATGTCCGAGATCTTTCTTCCCCTGCGGTAGCCGCAGCAACAAAAGGAGGAATTATCTGTAAATTTCCAGCTCGTGTTGGACTGTCAGCTCCGGGTAAAACCCACCAGATTGAAAGTGCAACTGTGGAATAGATTGCCACCGTTGAAAGAATTGCAGTGGAGATGTGTCTGTAGCCAAAATTTGAATTTTGCAATCTGTAGACCAAACCATTCAACATGGTAGTTAGTGCAAATATGCCAAAAAAATTGGCCAATGCAAGGGATGCCCCAGGCCAAACTCCGGCATGTAGTGAATCTCCATTTGCGTGAATTGCAATCGCCATAAGAATCGCGGCAAAACTAGTTGAGACAAGAGTTAGTGCACCCATGAGAACCGCGTTAGAGGAACGAAGCGCAATTAAGCCAACTAATGCGACTATTCCCAAAATAAATATTGGTGGAGATCCAACACCGCCTGGGTTGCCAGTTAAGGCGTGCCAAGGTTCACCTACATCGCTACTAATCCCACTTTCCATGAGCCACTTCGTTGGATGAATCAGCGCATTTGTGGACCAAGGTGCAAGCGCCCCGATGGTCGCAGTAATTATTAGGCCAAATTTCTGAATACGTTGATAGAAAAGAACTGAACGCCACTTTGAATTAAAGATAATGTAAGTCATTGAACCCACACCAATTAAGAAAAAGGGTGGAGTAAGTGAAACCAGTAATGCGAAGAGGCCACTTAGAAGCGCGACTCTTCTCCAACTTAAATTTTCCGGTGTATGTAATTGTTTTGCAGCAAGTGCACACAGAGGTAACAGGATTATAAAAAGTAATGTTCCAATTCGACCCGAGGAAATTGACGTCATAATTAAAGGATTCACTGCATAAAGTAATGCGCCTAATGCTGAATTTCCTTGTGATAAATCTCGATCACGTAAAAAAGAAAAGAAGGTTGCTGCTGCCAATACTGGGCCAAATAAAAATATGATTGTTACCAGTAGGGATACATTTCCAAAAGTGACAATTGATAGAAATGACAGCAGTGGAAGTATCGGTAATGCGGGAGTGTTACTCCCTAGCGCTACTGCATGCCAAGAGTCGCTGTAAATTCGCATTAATTCACTTGCACTTGTAGGAAGCTGAAGCAAAGTTCCGCCAGAGATATCTCCAAGTCGATTTCTTCCAGCTATTAATGAGATGAAAGTTAGTGAAATTAAAAGAATCGGTAGCGGCCTGATTAAAACTCGAAAAAATTTAGGCTTACTTTCAGAGTCCATCAAATCAGCGTCTTCATTTATTGGTTCGGTAATTACTGTTGTAGGGGCGCTATCAGTACGTCGCAAGATCAAATCGCGTAAATTTTCTAATGGATTAATAATTTGATCTCGCCACGGAGCAAGGAAAGGTCGCACTACGCGGGATGGAAGCAAGCGCGTTAACTTCCGGCGTTTTCTAGCTTTTCTGAGAATATCAATTCGCGAAAAGTTCAGTGCAATAGCCACAATCTCATCTAGGGCGTATCCCGGTAACTTCGCAAGTAAATAACCTGATGCTCGCAAAATTGCAGTAAATAACAATCGGATTGAAACCCACGGAAGAATCCATGTCGGCGTATTGACCAGAAGTACATATGCTGCATGTCGACGGTCTAATAAGTGTGGACGATGAAGAGGTGCACCTTCTACATCAACTTCACGCCGTTCTGTTGCGGCAGCTTCTGCATGGTAAACAACAGAATCAGTTACGCAAATCACTGAATATCCAGCAACATGTGCGCGCCAACCAAGATCTACATCATCCCTAAACAAAGTTAGGTGTGGATCAAATCCGCCTAACTCCTCAAACAGATCTCGACGAATTAGTGCGCCAGCAGTGCTGACTGAAAGTACATTTCGAATTCCATCATGTTGACCTTGATCGCGTTCGCGCGGTGCAAGACCGGTCCAACGCGCCCCATTGACTCCAATGCTGATTCCAACTTCAAGTAAATAACCGCGATCATTCCAACCACAAATCTTGGGACCTGCAATTCCGACCTGGGGACGTTGACTTACGGCTTCAAGCAATGCGGCGAGCGCACCCGGTGCAGGCGCACAATCATCATGCAATAGCCAAAGCCATTCATCTGATCCATCAGACTCACCACCGCCACCGTCACCACTCTTGAAACCGATCTCAGGGAGAGTTTCGACTGCGATCGCTACGGCTTCACCAAAACCACGTTCGCGCTCTAACTCAATTAGCGGCAAGCCTGAGTTGGAAATTAATTGACGGGAAGAATCTAAAGAGCCGGTGTCTGCTACAAGCACTTGATTTGCCGGTCTTGTTTGTGAAGATATCGCGGCCACAACTTCTGGAAGCCAACGCGCACCATCATGAGTTACCAATATCGCGGTGACAGTTAAATCTGAATAAGTTTTATCGGGCTCGGGCGCCAATAGCCCCTCTGGAGTACTCATAACAACCCCACCTTACGGTGCTGGCTTACTGGGTGGTAATCACCACAGCAAGCGCAAAATTACGCTGGACGTCGCTTAAGTCGGCGTCGTTCCCGCTCGGAAAGTCCGCCCCAGATGCCAAACCGCTCATCATGTGCGAGGGCGTATTCCAGGCATTCGGTACGTACCTCACAGGACAGACAAACCCGCTTGGCTTCACGGGTTGAGCCACCTTTTTCCGGAAAGAAGGCTTCTGGATCAGTCTCGGCGCATAGGGCCCGCTCCTGCCAACCTAGTTCAACTGAATCATTATTGGCATCTCCCGGCATTGGAAGTAATTGCGCCATAGCTAATCCCCTTAACGTTTTGCTCACGGCAAGTGAGCAACTAAGGAGAATTACACGCGTGTAACTCGCTTTCGTCAAGTCCGGTTGATGGAAATTCGGGGCTGAATATTAAAAAAGCGATATTTCTTGCCGCAAAATCGACTTTTCAGCGATTTTTTCGCCGTCAGAAACAACAGATCCAATAATTTGGGCGGAATGTCCGACTATCGCTCCCCGACCTAAAATTGAATTAATTATCTGCGAATTCGCGGAAATCTGTACGTCGGCACCAATTATTGATCCACTAATTTCGGCGCCAGCTTCTATGGTGACCTCATCCCCAATTGTGCTTCCACCTGAAATTTTTGCAGTCGAATCGATTTTTGCCGTTGGTGAAATAACACAATCATTAATTTTATTTACAATGGCAGGCGATGAGATTTTCCCGAGAACTAAATCTCTTGATGCAGTTAATAAGGCTTGCGGGGTTCCAACATCTAACCAATAAGAATTATCGACGAAACCACGGATATTCGCCCCGTTTTTTAGCAACTTAGGAAAAATTTCGCGCTCGACACTTACTACTTTGTTTGCTGGTATTTGATCAATAATAGAACGCTTAAATATGTAACAGCCAGCATTAATTAGATCTGTTACTGGATTTTCCATTTTTTCCAGGAAATCTAAGACCCGACCAGTTTGATCGCATGGAACACAGCCATATGCCCGGGCATCCTGCACTTTAGTTAAATACAAAGTTACATCTGCATTTGAACTTTCATGGGCTTTTATTTGGCCAGGTAAGTCATGTCCACTCAAGACATCTCCATTGAAAATAACAACTGACGCGTCTGGCCCTCCTGAAAGGAATTCTGCAGAATTTCGGATTGCACCACCAGTTCCTAATGCGCTTTCTTCAACTGCATAGATTAATTTGACACCAAAATCTGACCCATCACCAAAAGAGTCGGTGAAAGTTTGCGCCAAATATGAAGTCGCCAACACAATTTTATTTATTCCCGCGGCTTGTGCCTGGGCGAT
>DDZI01000090.1 GCA_002346305.1 Actinobacteria bacterium UBA3012
ACAACTTTTAATAGAAGTCCTAGATCCGAGGCAACTTTGGTACGAATTGTACGTATTCGAAATAGGCGCCACTACAGAAAGTAAGTGTGGAATTAATGTATCAGTGTGCAAATAGTTCAAATATAAATAAATGTTATCTAATATAGTTGATTGATTTCTATTTACTTTTTAGCTTTATCCGTGTAAACCTATCCCCATGAGCACAAAAAGTGTAGGGATTTTTCTTGAGGAAGAGTTAAAGCGGATAGTGAGTTTATATAATCCTGGAGAAAAAATTCCGGGAGAGAGGATGTTGGCTGTAAAACTTAATGTTGCTCGAATGACGCTTAGGCACGCAATTGAAAATCTCATAGTGCAGGGTATTATTGAAAGAAGACCTGGTTCTGGAACATATGTGTCCAACAATTGTTTCTCGCTCTCGGCAAAGTGTCGGTCTTTCAGTGCAGAGATTAAATCTCAAGGGATGATTCCAAAAAATGTGATACTGTGGAAAAAATCTTCTTCTGCAGACTTAATCATCTCAAAAAAACTTAGAATCCCCATAGGTTCGAAAGTTTTGAAATTTTCCCGACTTAGATTTGGAGATCAGATAGCGATGGCGGTTCAGTCAGTAACCATTCCGCTGGCTTATCTGAGGAGTGAACGTGATTTTCACCTTGAGGGTTCTTTGGAGGATGAACTTAGAGCACAGCATGGAATTTCAATCGCTGGTTCGCAAACAGAAATTTCAGTTGGAAAACCGGATTTAAGAATTTCCTCTTTGCTAGAGCTGGTAGTTGGGGCAGATTGCCTAATCAAAGAGTCAATTGATAGTGACGAGAAATTACGTACCGTGATGCACTCCAAAACCTGGTACCACCCAGATCGATTTAAAATTCGTTTTTCAACCTCTTGTGATGAAAATGAAAATCCATTAGTTTCATTTGGCTAAGTAAGATTGTCTACCGATGACCAAAAATCATTCATGACAGCAACGTTGTCAACATCGATACAAATTGCCCTACTTTTACCCAACTGGTCCCAGTGCATAGCACCTGTTGCGTCGATGTACGGCAATGGTCGCTCTTCCATTTTCAACGCACCTGGAACAGAATAATAGGAAACATTGACAATATCCCATAGTACTTTTCGATTCTTTCGCCTTGAATCCATGTCAAGCTGTTTCTTTCCCACACACCATTGTTCAAGAATTAACGCGAGATAATCCGTCAGTTCGTGAGACTTGCTCCTGAGTTCGGATACGAATTGATCGCTGTCTACATCTACTTTAACAACACCAGGCCAACCTGGTAGCACCGTTAGATTCTCAACAGATTCGTACATGACCCGCCATGCTTGGATATCAGCTCGTGCATTTAACTCTCCATACTTATATCTCTGCCATGTCTCTTTGTCAGGAAATGAGCCCGCCCATATTATTGGTAACTTCTTTATTTTCTCAGGCTGAACTAGTTGGAGCATAGCCACATCGGTCGCGGGCCCTGTTGCCAGTATCGAAAAATCAACACCACTATCGCAAAGAGAGATCATGAAGTCGAGACCCTCCGACTCCTGAACATCTTCTTTTGATTCCATAGGCCCTCTTGCGCCCTTTAATGAAGGAATTTGGCTCTTACCGCCCAAGCTAAGTATTTTATCAGCCTCTTCTTTGTAAATATCTACCGATCTTGACCCATGTACTAGGGTATTTTGACTCGAAATTACTCCAAGAACTTCTACTGATGGAGAGCCGATTGCATAGGCAATGGCAAATTGATCATCAATTTCGTTCATAGTGTCACAAACTAGAACAACTTTTTTAATATCTGTTGACAATGTTCTCTCCCTTAATCATAGATGTGCAATATCGAACAACTTCATTTACTGATGGAATGAAAAAATCCTCAAGAGGAGGAGAGTACGGGACTGGAGTGTGCAGTCCCGTTAACATTTTAATAGGTCCTTTTAGGCTCGCAAAGGCCCTGTCGACGACTTGCGATGAAATATCTGAAGCGATTGAACAGCGAGGGTGCGATTCATCAACAATAAGTAGAAAGCCAGTCTTTTCTACAGATTCACAAATCAATTCAATATCAAGAGGAGAATAAGACCTAGGGTCGATTACTTCTGCATGTATCCCTTCCTTTTCTAAGATGTTTGCGGCATCCAATGCCGTGTTTACCATTTTTTGCACTCCAACAATAGTGATGGAGTTCCCAATTCTCTTAATATCTCCTTTTCCAATTGGAATTGCATAAGGTGCTTCTGGGACCATAGATTCCCTCATATAAAGGCGCTTGTGTTCCATGAAAATGACTGGATCAGGATCTCGAATTGCAGAAATTAGTAAACCTTTAGCATCAAAAGCGTTAGAGGGGGCAATTACCTTGAGTCCTGGAACATGAGAATAGATTGAGATTAGCATTTGCGAGTGTTCTGACGCGGCCCTAAAACCTGCCCCTGTTACCGTGCGAATGACTAAAGGAATACTCGAAATTCCCCCATACGTGAAACGCAACTTGGCAGCATGATTCAAAATTTGATCGAATGAAGTCCCTAGGAAGTCTGCATACATTATTTCTGCAACTGGTCTCAACCCCGCAAATGCAGCACCGATGCAAGCCCCCACAAAACCTGTTTCTGCCAGCAATGAGTCAATTACTCTCTCCCTGCCAAATTCAGTTACAAGTCCTTTTGTGACTCCAAATGGACCACCCCAGGCATCGGTTGCACCTGGAAATTCATCGCGACCTGCGCCCCCCGCGACGTCCTCTCCAATGAGAAAGACTCGAGAATCAGCCTGCATTTCTTGCCGAAGGGCTTCATTTATTGCATCTTTGTAAGTGAGTAATCTGGAAGTCATAATGTCTCCGCGTATACCGCGTCACGCATAACGTCAATAGATGGATAGGGGTCGTTATTTGCAGCATTAAAGGCAGCTTGCACCAACTCTTTATTTTCTGATTCAATTTTTAGGAATAAATTAGGATCAACCTTGTATTCAATCATCATTTTATTTGCCAATAAAACTAATGGGTCTCTGCCAGCCCAATAGGCTATTTCATCAGTTGGCTTATATGTTTGTTTGTCACCTTCGTATTGCCCACTCATTTTGTAAGTCATGAACTCAATAAATGCTGGCTTCTGATTTCGCCTCACCCATTCGATAAATTCCTGACTCACCTCATGCACCCGCTCGAGATCATTACCATCTATCTTGGCTGACTTTAAACCATAGCCTTGAGCATAATTAATCACAGATTCATGAATCAAGTGATACTCGACAGCGGTGGACTCGGCATATAGATTGTTTTCGCAAATGAATAGAACTGGAGATTCAAACTTCGAAGCAAACTCCAACCCCTCGTGAAATGCTCCTTGATGCACTGCCCCGTCCCCGAAGAAACAAATAGCTATTTGATTAGACTTTTTGTATCTGGAGGCAAACGCAGCCCCAACTGCAATGGGTATACCTCCTGCCACAATTCCCATAGATCCAATAAAATTTCGGGACTGATCTGCAATATGCATTGAACCACCAATACCCTTGCAGTACCCAGTCTCTCGACCTAGCATTTCCGCATACATACGCTTGATATCTAGTCCACGGGCTATGCCATGCGAGTGATTCCTGTAGGTTGAGGTTAAATAATCATTTTCATTTATGTTTGGTATGACGCCAACCGAGACTGCCTCTTGCCCAATCGATGTGTGAAAATAGCCAAACGCTTCATCTGACTGAGAGAAGTCTTTGACATGTAAATCGAACTCTCTAATGAGACTCATTAATTTCCACTTACCCAGCAGATCTTCTTTATCCATTGTCCGGATTCCTATCCATTTCTCTCGTTAACCAGTAATCTAGGTCCGAAATTAACTTCTCGCAGTGATTCTGAATGACATCGAATGTGGCTCCTGCAATATGAGGAGTACAAATGACATTTTCTAATTTAAGCCAGTTGGAATTGCTTTCAAGTGGTTCATTCCAAAAAACGTCGAGCACCGCTCCCTTAATTCTATTCTGTTCCAAGGCCTCTAATAAGGCTATCTCCTCGATTAAACCTGCTCGTGCGGCATTTATTAAGACACCTTTTCGACCCAATTTTTCTAATTGATCTTGAGTAATGGAGTTTTTTGTTGCTTCATTTATTGGAGCATGCAGCGAAATTATGTCACAAATCTCAAATAGCTCATCTAGAGATTTCACTTTCTCAGCCTCAGCACAGATTTCTACAAATGGGTCATAGAAAAATACTTTTACTCCAAAACCGTAATGCAATCTTTTAGCGACTTTCAGGCCGATATTACCCAGCCCGTAAAGACCTATTTTTTTGTTTCCAATTTCAAAGCCTCTAAACTTTAAATAAGGAAGTTGTCCTTCATAATTCCAACCTTTCTCCCTCAGATGCAACGAACTTGAAAAAATACTTCGCGAAGCAACAATCATCATCGCAATGCAGTAATCAGCAACTGCATCTGCGTTTCTTGCAGGAGTGGTCGTTACTGATATTCCCTTTAACTTACATGCAGCCAAGTCAACATTTATTGGCGTTCCCCGTGCCACTCCAATAAGACCTAATTTAGGACACTTTTCTATCACCTCTGCATCTATCTCCTCAAGCTCAATAAATGCAATGTCACAATCCTTCAAAGCAGTAATCAAGCTAGCCTTATCCAGTGGAATGCCGCTCTTTCCCCAGCCAGCTTGGTGGATCGCAAACCCTCTTTGTTGGATTTGCTCAATAAATTTCGGAGTGCTTTCGCAAGTTACAAGTGCTCTTTTTGAATTAGTGGACACTTTCTATCAGCTCCTTTAGGTTTTCAACGCTGGAGTAGTTCTCTCTGTGCAATATTTCGAAGTCAATTAAATTTGCTTGGGTATTAGAATCTGCTGGTTCAAAAGTCTCAAATGTTTCTGGTGAACCTTCACCCTCGAGCAGAAATACTCCATCTAAGGCAACTTCAGAAGATTTATTGATTCGAATCTCTTGGTTCATTAAGGTTGCTAGAACTTTGCCCAGAATGCTACTTGCTCCTCCTCCAGTGATTACTACTTCTATCGGCCATGAATCGTTCATCGAATTTATTTGACTTTTGATCCCGATTGCATAGTCGATAATTAGACTTAAAGCAATATCGCTTACAGAGTGGTAGCTTTTCATATTCACTATCGTAAATGGTGGCCTTCGCTCCCAACTCTCTTGACTCCAGGACAAACATGAAGCTAGCACCACTGGGATACTATTTACTGTACAAGATTTGATTGAGGACGCTTCTATTTCACTTACGCCATTTTTCGTCATCAGCCAGTTGTAGTATGAGCCCGGATAACCAAGATTCCCCTCGACAAAATATCTATTCTTTTGAAAAGTTGGTGATATCCAAGGCTGAGCTTTTTGAAAATTCTTTGAGTTATCTAGTATTACACTTATTGGCGTTGATGATCCGGCGGAGATTACAAAGGCTCCATTTCGCCGACCCACCGCGCCGTAGTGAAGAAAATGTGAATCCCCTCCTCCGACACTAACTAAGCAGTCTTGCCAGGCGGGCCCAATCCTCTCCAAAACACTCGCATCAATGTAATCAACACTGCTACCAAATGATCTAAGTGGAGAGATGAGGTCTCTCGATAAACCGAATTGGTCTAATAGTTCAAAGTGGACTTGCCCACTCTCTATATTCCAAAGTTGACCTGAGGCAAGTAATGTCGCCTCACTTATTTTGTGTCCTGTCAGCTTCCATATGACCCAATCATGAAAAAAAGAAAGAGAAACATCACCTCTGAAAATATCTGAGCTCGCTCGTTTTAAGTGAACTAGTTTTGGAAGCGTGAGCTGGGGTGCGTACCAATGGCCTGTTTCTTCATAGATTTTATGCATACCATAGTCTTTGACGTCATCTTTGGAGCTTGACCCGGTTGAATCAGAATTGTAAATTAAAGAAGTTAACTCCTCGTCATCTCGAAGCAACGTGAAACCTTGTCTAAGAGTTGAGATGTAAATTTTCCTAACTCGACGAGTACTTCCCAGCCGTTCTCCACACTTTCTTAGTATTCGCAAGAGAGTCTCAAACATTACGCCAGGATGTTGAGTCGCTGACTGCTCTTGAATGACTGGCAAGAGATGTTCGCGCTCGGTGAAAGAGTCCATACCATCTTCTGAACGACATGATAATTTAACTCCCGACCCGCCTATATCTAGAATTGCGAAGTAACTTTTCATAGGCCTTTCTCCTCTAGATAAGCCCAATACGCAGGTGGTACAGGATTTGGCTCAATTCCTACCAAGCGAGATTGCAAGGTGAGATCAGCGGCTTCCTCTAGATTTAAAGCCCTAGAAAAAGCAATTTCAGGCCCACTCCCGACCACGACGCATCCATGATTCTCCAAGATGATCACGTTACTTGATTTCAACTCCCGAAATACAGCATCCGCGATTTCTTTGGTCCCTGACTGAATCCACGGGATTGAAGAAACCTTACGTAAATAGTAGACGTGATCAATCGTCAAGAATTTAACTTCTAAGCCAAGGGCTGCAAGAAGTACACTTTTTTGCGGGTGTAAATGAATACACACAGAGATATCAGGTCTACTCTGATAAGCAGCTAAGTGCACGCGAAATTCGGATGAAGGTTTAACCCCATTAGAGAGTATCTCGCCATCTAATGCAACTTTTGCAAAGCTATCTTGATCTAAATTATCCAGTTGGGTTCCAGTGCCTGTAATGACAAAAGCCTGCTCCTCTGGCAATAAAATAGAGATATTCCCACCAGATCCAACTACTAATCCAAGATCCACTGCCATCTTGCCAATTCTTCGAATCGAATCTATTTCACTTATGCAAGAGTCATGCTCTTTTGCCTCAGACACCATATCTACCTAGACATCCCCTCTGGAACGAAAATTGTTTTGATTTTCTGTCTATTCGTTGAATGGAATGCATCAGAAAAATCATTGAATGAGACTCTTTGCGAAATTATCTTTCGAACTCTATCTGGATTACGCCCCAGAAAGACTGTTGCCTTTTCAAAGGCATCGTCATTCGCCAAATGCCCTCCTAATAAATTGATAGACTTAAACTCTGCAAAGACATTGAAGTCAATCGAGACTTTATCTCTAAAAACACCATATTGAATAAATCTACCGCCCGGCTTGATTGCATCAAGACCAAATTCAAGATTCGATTCAAAACCCGAGCACTCAATCACAACATCAAATGAATTGGTAAAGCGCTCCGATGAATCATTGAGACCATTTATACATCGGCCCCCTAATTGTTCGAACATTGACCTCTTCCATGCACTTGATGTTAATCCCCAAAGATCTAACTGCGGATAGCGTTCGCTGACGATATGTGCAATTGACATTCCGATTGAGCCTAACCCCATTATCAAAACCTTTGCATTTGGCAAGGGATTCGCTAAGTCAAGACAGAAAAAGGCATTTGCAAACGTTTCTGCCAAAGCTCCGATTTCTGAATCTACCTTCTCTTCGAATTTATGCACACGAGCTCCTTGTGGAATCCGAATAAAGTCAGCGAATCCACCTCTCTCGCAACTGCCAAAGTGGCAAGCTTTGAGGCACAGATTGAATCTTTGGTTCAAACAAGGCTCACATAAGTAACAAGGAATTAAGACCTGTAAAGTTACTTGGTCACCAATACAAAAAGAGTCTTTTGCAGATGAGTTCAATTCGACAATTTCTCCAAATATCTCGTGCCCTGGAATAATTGGGTATTCAATACTCCAGGGGTGCTTTCCTGAGTAAAGGTATCCATCTGCCGCGCAAATCCCTGTCGACAATATTTTCAAAACCCCAAAGTCATCTCTTAAGGAATCTATCTTCACCTCTTGCGTAGTGGTTTGTAATGGCGATTGCAGCACAATAGCTCTCATCTATTTTTCACAATCCGCTGTCTTTCAAGTGACTGAGACTCTCTTTAACAATAGATATTGCACCAGGGCCTGAAGAATCAATGGCAGCGCCGTAAAGGTCGAAGTTTGCAATTACAGATAGGTCCAGATCTTGCAACGCTTTTACAAACAAATCAAAGTCATGCAATCTTCCACATGGAAGATCGTCATCAGAGTTGCCAAACTCAGCATCTCCTAAGTGAATTGCTCCCAATTTATTAACCTTATGAAAGGTTTGTACTAATCTCACTGGATCCTCATTAAGAGCATAAGCATGTCCTGTGTCCAGAAGTATTTTGAGGTTTTCAAACTCTTCTAGGGAAGCTAGGGTAACTTCAGCGTCGTGAAAATAAGTTCCCTCTTTATATTCAATTGAGACGGTGCCAGAGTAGCTTGCTGCAAGAAAGTTCATTTTTTCCAGGCATTTATGTATTTCTTCTGGGTCAGAATCTCGAAGGTCTACCCCTGTCCAAACATTTGCATTTTTGATCCCGTGGGTTTCGAGTGCTGACAAGAACTTTTCAAACTCACTTAAATAATTACTTCTACTATTTGAGAGAGCACCATCCTCCCAAAAATCCTGAATCAAGGAGAAGAGAACAGCCGTTACATTGATGTTTAGATTCTCTGCTTTATTCAGCAGGTTTTCTAGGTTTTCTTTAGTCAATTCTTTGCTGGGCTCGTAGATTCCTATTTCAACATTGGAGATTTCAAGCGCTTTTAGGTATTGAAATATTTGATCATAATCCCTTGTTAAGGGCCAAAAATTCCAATCAGCTGAACCTAGATGTATCTCTGCCATACTAATTTGAATCTTTGCTAGTAATCAGGTGAATTCGTCTCGGGCTGTACTTAATGAATATTTTCGCACTTCTTGAAAGATCTTCAAATCTATCTACTTCAACAAATACTGTCGGCCCACCTCCGTCTGCAATTACATCGCATCTCACCAAAACTCTTGAGCCTACAAATTGCCAATCTATTATCTGCGCAGCGAAAGAGTCAGGAACTCCTATTTCACTCAGCGACAAGTCTTCCTGCCTAATAGCTGCAATAACTCTCGACCTTGTTAGGTGTTCTTCTGTGTTTAACTCTAGACCCTTAATTGTGAACTTGCCATTTTGCAATTTTCCTTCTAGCAGATTTTTGCATCCAAAGAATTTTCCAACTTTTGCACTTTCAGGCGCTGATACAAATGACTCCGGAACTCCTAATTGTTCCAATACCCCTGAATCCATAAATGCAATTCGATCTGATATCGCCATAGCTTCTTCCTGATCATGGGTGACAAAAAGTGTTGTCATCTTAAAGTTATCATGTATTTCCCGGATAAAAGTTCGCATTTCTACTCTTAGATTTGCATCCAAAGCGCTTAGGGGCTCATCGAGAAGCAGAACTTTTGGATTGCGAATTAGTGAGCGAGCTAACGAAACCCTTTGCTCTTGTCCCCCGGAGAGTTCGCCAGGTCTTCTATTTGAAAATCCAGGAAGCCGCACGAGCTCCAGCATTTCATCCACACGCTTTTTGAGGTTTTCAACCTTCTCCCCCTTTGCTCGCAGGGAAAAAGCAATATTCTCTGCAATAGTCATGTTTGGAAATAGCAATGCCTTTTGAAAAACCATGGCAATAGATCGTTTTTCAACACTGATGTTGTTTTGAAGTTCGTTTCCGAAGTAAACATCGCCACTTGAGGCGTACTCCAAACCCGCTACAATTCTTAACAGCGTTGTCTTTCCGCATCCAGAGGACCCAAGTATTGATACTAACTCTCCCTCCTTAACGTCCAGATTAATGTCTTTGAGGACTTCATTATCACCAAAATTTTTCTTGATGTTGACAGCACTAACTCCTGATGACATCACACGCTCCCCAGTCCCGTCATAGAAGACGATCGTCCAACTAAGTACTTACTTGTAAACCGAAGTAAAATCAATGGTGGGATCATGAAGACGATGCTTGCAGCTCCAACAAGTGGCAAATCACTACCTCTTAAAAAAGAAAAAAGGACTAAGGGTAAAGTTTTTATGCTTCCTCCACCCACCAGCAAGGTGAGAATGTACTCGCTCCATGAAATCACAAAGGCAAACAGAAAAGAGACCGACAGCCCTGGAATTACCATTGGAATAGTAACTTTTCTGACCACAGTCAGGCGACTTGCTCCTAACACCTGACCTTGTTCTTCATATGCGCGATCGAAATTTGCGAATGTGCCGGTCATAATCATGACAACATAAGGAACTGTTGGAATCAAGTGAGCCAGACAAACACCTAAGACTGTATCCACCAATCCATAGCGTATAAAAAGGATTTGAATACCCATAGTGACTGCTAACCCAGGTACGATGAGAGGTGCAAGAACTAAAAACTGAAAAGATTTCTTTAGTCGAAAATTATGCATGGCAATTGCTCTTCCTGCAAAACTGCCAATGAGGGTCGCACTAACACCAACAACTAAGGCAATGAGTGTTGACGTTATCACTCCCTGGACGATATCTCCAGATGGATCTATGGCGATTTCAAAGGCACGGAGAGAGTAACTAGTGGGTAATAGTTCTGGAAATCTCCACCCTCTAGCAATAGACCAAAAAATAATTGAAATAAAAGGTACAAACAGGTAAAGCAAGAAAAGAACAATAATTGGGATTCGTAGATTAAATTTCATTTCTTTCTAGTCTCCCGGCGGGTGACTCTCATATAAATTAGCACTAAAAAAGCAATTGACAAAGAGGTTAATGTAGCTAGGGCCATCGCAATCGGTCGATTGACTAAATCCCTATCAGTATAAAACTCATAAGTAGCTACCGATAACATCGGAGGATAAGGCTGTCCTAGGATAAATGGAACCTCAAAGGATCCGAAGGTGAATGCAAAGACGATAATTGTCCCTGACAGTATCGACGGAAAAATATATGGAATAATCACTTTTCGTAGACGATACGAATAAGAGGCTCCTAACGTCTTTGCTGTCTCATCTAGAGCCGTAACAGGGCCTCGTAGAGCCCCTAATATCAAAATACACATGAAGGGAATTTCTTTCCACAAAAACGACAGAAGGATTCCAAAGCCAGATGGATCGTTAGTAATGATTGGAAAGTCACTTGTTCCCTCTGTAAGTCCAATAGCATTCGAAACACGAGAAATGATTCCCGATTGCGAAAAAGTCAACAAGATAGCGGTTGCTGCCACTACATGTGGGATTGGAATATTGAACTGAGTAAGGGAGATAATCAATTTTTGAAAGCGCTTGGTACGACTAATTGATATGGCTAAAATCAAAGCAATAATTGTTGACAACACAGTTGCCAACACGGCAATTCTAAATGTTAGGGCTAAGCCTGCCCTCACTTTTTCGCTAGCTAAAGCGGCCCTGTAGGCATCAAGGCTCACCCCAGAACTATCGTCAACTACTACTGAAAAAAGTCCAAAACTTTGAAGAACGCCGAAAAAGAATCCCCCAAGAAAGAGAATTCCTAACACCAAGAGCGTAGGGAGAATAAGCCATAAAACTCTGATGCGTTTTTCTCTTACTGGGAAAGTTGTGGGAGTTGCTCTTTTTGTCTCAACTCCCACAATCTTTACCCTCCCTCGATTAACAGCGTATTTACGCCTTTGATGTTTTCTTAGGCGAAACTACTTTTGAACCTTGTCTTTCCACGCTGAATCAATTGCATTCACCCAGTCAGCTGATATTTCAGGGTTTGCCTTCTTTGCCAATTTAGTTGGGGACAAACTGTGTTTAGAGATTGGCAGGCTGCGATAAGGCCCTGAGATTGGAGTTATGTTCATGTTAATAGCTGGAAGACCAACGATACCGTCAGTCTGTAATTTCATCTGCGCTTGTGGCGCAAGCATTAGGTTAGCTATGACCTGTGCTCCAGCTTTTCGTGGTGAATTATAAGGAATGGTTACATAACTGAGATTTCCAATCATGCCATCGCCAAATACTCCTACACGTGTTGAGTCTGGATATAGCCCATTATTCACCTCTACGAACGCATTTCGTGCGCCGTAATCAAGGTATGCAGAAATTTCGCCAGTCGCGAAGAGTTTCTGCACATCCCCAATCGTGGCCGGATATGTCGCCCCTTTTCTCCATAGATAAGGCTCAATCTCATTCAGCAAAGAAGCCGTTTTGTTCATTGCAGAATCAAATTTGGCCTGGTCGAACTTACCAAGGAATTGGTTATAGCCACCATTTGCTTGATAAAAAAATCGTCTAACAGTCATTGAACCATTGAAGTCCGGTGGAGCCGGGTAAGTAAACTTTCCTGGATTTTTCTTCACCCAGGCAGTAAAAGCGGCAGCAGAGGCCAAGTTTGACTTCTTTACATACTTACTGTCATAGACAACACCTGAAGACGCGGTTGCCCATGGAGACTCGCACCCGTTAACTGGCAGACCAAAATCTTGATTAACAGCTGAACTATTCCAATTAACATATTTTGTGTTTGGAAGTTTCGTTGACCAATCGCAGTGCCATATATCTGCTTGCACTCCGGTAGCAAAGTTATTTCCATTGATCCAAATTAGATCTACGCTTCCATTTTTGTCATTACCGGCTTGCTTCTCTCCAAGAACCTTATTGACCGCCTCTGGTGTTGCGTTGAGTTTTACTTGGTTCAAAGTTATGCCGTATTTCTTAGCTTCTTCACCTAAATAATCATTGACATAGGTGTTTATCTTGGCGCCCCCACCCCACATGTACCAATTCACAGTTTGCCCTTTTGCTTCGGATAGAATTTTCTTCCACTCTTTACCCGAATAGAGCTTTGTGCCAACTGCACCTGATGGGGTGACACTCATTAAGCTTGAGGCTACGAGAACGAACGAGGTTAAAACCGCAGCAATATTACTTTTTCGCATACATCTCCCTTTTCTTTCTATCCACCTAAGGGTGGTTGATGAGAAAAGTAACAGAGGCAAGAGTGATTGGATAGAAGGCCACCCTTTCTCACTAGACCACTTTTCTCTTTATGGTTCTGTATGTGCTCAGAGAGTGGCCAAGATGAGGCGATAAAGACAAGTTTTCAGCGTATTTTAGGGTTTGCTCGCTAAGAGGACGCATAAGGTGAAGCAGCGAAGTGGTCTAGTCTTATTGTCTAGCAAGATAGATTCCAAGGGATAATGGTGAATACTACGCTCTAGAAAAACTGGTTACTATAAAGGAGCAGAGCGATGAGTGCGCAAATTGCAAGCCCAAATATCGTGATAGTAATCTGTGATGACATTGGCTTTGGAGATTTATCGTGTAATGGCTCAACAATGATTAAAACTCCTTGCCTAGATCTTGTTGCGCAAAATGGGGCTCGACTTACTTCAATGTATAGCGGGGGCCCCACATGCACTCCAGCGAGAGCGGCTTTAATGACAGGAAGAATTGCGGCACGAACGGGAGCCGCTCGCGTTTTGTTTCCTGGAGATAACCGAGGGATGGATCTCACGGAATTAACAATGGCCACCTATTTGAAACAGAGAGGTTACAAGACTGGGTGTTTCGGCAAGTGGCACTTGGGCGATATTCCTGAGAATGGTCCCTTGAAGTTTGGTTTCGATAGATATTTTGGGCTTCCATACAGTAACGACATGGAACCTATGATCGTATATCGAGATAATGACGCGATCGAAGAACCTGCAGACGTTGCTTCTCTTGCAAAAAGGTGCACCGAAGAAGCTATTGATTTCATGGATGCAACCCCATTGGATCAGCCGTTTTTTCTCTACTTTCCCTTCACAAGCCCGCACCACCCTGTGACCCCTGAGGATTCATTTGTTGGTCAGTCAGAAGCGGGAATCTATGGGGACACATGCGAGGCAATTGACTTCTATTCTGGAGAGCTATACAAAAAAGTTGAGTCTCGGGGACAGATTGAAAACACTATCTTTATTTTTACTAGTGATCATGGTCCTTGGTGGGAGGGTTCAAACGGAGGGCTAAGAGGAAGAAAATTTGAGACGTGGGATGGAGGTATGAGAGTTCCATTTTTAATCTCGTGGCCAAAAGTGATTCCCTCTGGTCAAGTTATTAATCAACCAGTTGCTACTATGGATGTTTTACCGACTGTTTGTAGCATTCTTGATATACCTATGGACAAATCCAAACCATTTGATGGCGAAGATATCTCTGATCTTTTTATTGAGGGTTCGCAGCAATCTCATAATCCGATTTGGTATTTTGATGCCTTCAATTTAAATGCCATTCGAAAGGGAAAATGGAAACTACATCGAAGACGGCAAACTTGGGGTGGAGAAAAGTTTGCCCAATGGTCATTGCCCCAGCTCTTCGATTTAGAACGAGATCCCGCTGAAAGCTACGACTTGAGTGCCAGGCATCCAGACATAGTGCTAGAGCTTTCAAAATTAATGGAGGATTGTGAGTCTTCACTTGATATTCAGCGGCCTGACGACCGTGAATGGTGGAAGGGTTCAACCCTAAATGAGAGCGCTGGTTGGACAGTTCAGAAGTAAACAACGACAGCAGAGTTGATTCCTTGTCCACAGGTTGTTGTCCTCCAAAAAAGGGCTTGGGTTTAATTCAGCAGATTTACACCACTAAGCAGCAGAATTTTGGTAACGTCGAACTAGATTTAGTAACAGTGCCATCGGGTGAGTTCAAAATGGGTTCAGACTCCTCACCCTATCCTTCAGATGGTGAAGGACCCCAAAGAATTGTGTGGATAGATGAGTATCAAATTGGTAAATATGCAGTGTCGAATCGAGAATTTGAGTCTTTTGTTTTGGCTACCGATTACAAAACAGATGCAGAACAATTTGGATGGTCTTATGTTTTCAAATATTTTTTATCTGAGTCACAAGTCTTTGCTTCAAGTCCTGTATCGGAGAACGAAACTCCTTGGTGGATCCCTGTTTCGGGGGCAAATTGGAAAAACCCATTCGGGGATAATCGAGAATTTAGAGATTACCTTGAACACCCCGTTGTTCATGTATCTCGAATGGATGCGCAAGCTTTTTGTGATTGGTCAGGCGTCAGGTTGCCTTCCGAGGCGGAGTGGGAAAAAGCCTCTCGAGGGAATTACGATGGTGAGGACTTTCCATGGGGAAATTCCCTGACCCCCGAAGGACAACATCGCACCAACATTTGGCAGGGAGAATTTCCCTCATTTAATACTCAAGAAGACGGATATTTAGGCACTGCGCCAGTTGAATCATTTTCTCCAAACTCTTACGGGTTGTTCAACACCATAGGTAATGTTTGGGAATGGACTGCTGACTACTGGTCAGCAAGATGGCATTATTCTGAAAACACAGAAACTCGACTAAACCCAAAGGGTCCTAAAAACACGAATGGTAATTATGTCCTAAAAGGTGGATCTTATCTCTGTCACAAGTCCTACTGTGCGAGGTATAGGAATTCTGCTCGAACTTATAATTCACCAAACTCCTCATCGGGACACACAGGTTTTCGCTGTGCTCGGTCTATAAAAAACAAAAATAATTAATGAATGTAAAGTATTTACTCTCTGAGCTAAGTCCTAATTCTCTCTCTTTAGTGCTTCTTGGTCTTTCTATCGGATTAATACTTAGCTTGATGGGAGCAGGTGGTGCGTTAATTGCTGTACCCACTCTCATTTTCTTACTTGACTACGAATTAGAAATTGCAACCACAGTTTCAGCGATAATTGTGTTAATTGGTGCAATCTCTAGCTTAATATTTAGAAGAGGCCTCAGGGCTCTAGAATTAAAAACTGCCCTACAGTTATCAATGTTTGGCTTCCTCGGAAATTTCTTCGGTTCATTTCTTTTCTTTTTTTTACCTAACCTCCTTATTTATATCTTTTTAGTGATCACCATGTCAATCTCAATTCGCCTAATGGCTACTAGAGATAAACTAAGCAATCAAGCAAACTCAAAGATTAAGCCTACTTTTTTGGTCGGCGTAGGTTTTCTTGCAGGTTTGCTGTCAGGCTTGCTAGGAGTTGGCGGAGGATTTGTGTTGGTGCCAGCACTGGTTAAATACGCAAATAAAGAGTTACGTGATGCAGTTGGGATCTCCCTTGCATTCATACTGTTAAATTCTCTACTGGCAATATATCTAAGGAGAGAGTCGCTTGAATTGATTCTAGTTAGTGATTTAGTGGCCTTGATTTTGGCTATGGTTCTGGCAACTTTTGTCGTTAGTCTATTTTTCCCTAAATTTAAGGAAAGAAGTTTAAATATCTTGTATATTGCTCTAATCTCGATTTGTATAATTGGAATTATACTTTACAGAATAATTCCAGAAATTGAATTACTTTGATACATGGGGTTATCACGTTTAAAATCTACAAAAGTTAAAACCTCGGAGCATTTCTACTTCTCTCAACCTTTGGTTTTCTCTTATCCTTCTTACTCCAACATGCGCTATGCCAATGG
>DDZI01000025.1:0-693 GCA_002346305.1 Actinobacteria bacterium UBA3012
AAATCCCAAAAATATGACCCTAAGCCACCAGCAATAGGTAGGGGAGTTATCGCCCCTTGCGCTGACCATGAATGGAAAACATGTGCACGATCAAGGTCGTAGACCTCTTTATTCGTACTTTTAATATCTTGGTGAGCGGAATCACTGGCCGGCGGTTTCATCTATCCCCCTACTAAGTCGTACTCTGATAGCCCAACACTAGGAGATTTCGATGGCTTCTACGAGTCCCGGCTATGGAATCACAATTCGCGTTGAAGGTCCATCCGCGAATAAGCCTGTTTCTGCGATAACAACTGCCTTAAATTCGCAAGGCGCCGCACTTACTGCCTTAGACATCGTGGAATCTTCATATGATCGAGTCGTCATAGATGTCACTTGCGACACCATAGATGCTGAGCATGCAGATCGAGTTGCAAAAACTGTTTCCGAAATTCCTGGCCTGACTGTACGAAAAGTTAGTGATCGCACATTTTTATTGCACCTTGGCGGCAAGATTGAAATCCAATCAAAGGTCCAGATCAAAACTCGTGACGATTTGTCGCGAATTTACACACCAGGTGTCGCACGTGTGTGTATGGCAATTGCCGAGGAACCAAGTGATGCGAGACGCTTAACAATTAAACGAAACACTGTTGCGGTAGTTACAGATGGTTCTGCAGTTTTAGGTTTAGGAAATATCGGACCAGCTGCTGC
>DDZI01000025.1:786-9886 GCA_002346305.1 Actinobacteria bacterium UBA3012
TGGCCTGTTTGTTTGGATACCCAAGATGTCGATGAGATTGTGCGTACAGTGCAAATCATCGCTCCTGTTTATGGTGGAATCAATCTAGAAGATATTTCCGCACCAAGATGTTTTGAAGTCGAACGAAGATTACGTGAGCTTTTAGATATCCCAGTTTTTCACGATGACCAACATGGAACAGCAATCGTTGTATTTGCTGCTTTAAGAAATGCGCTTAAGTTAGTTAACAAACCAATAGATAAAGTCAAAATTGTAATAAGTGGGGTAGGTGCTGCAGGAACTGCAGTTTCAAGATTGCTTTTCCTAGGTGGAGCAAAAACAATTATTGGTTTTGACTTAGATGGTGTGATTCATAAAGGTTCACCAGCAAATGATCTAATGCGTGAATGGTTTGTAAAAGAAAGTAATCCAGAGAATTTCCAGGGAAGCATCGGCCAAGCGCTACTTGGCGCAGATGTGTTTATTGGATTAAGTGCGCCTAATCTTTTAACTGAGAGTGACGTTTCGGGGATGGCAGCGGAAAGTATTATTTTTGCGTTAGCCAATCCGGACCCAGAGATTGACCCAGAGATTGCTCGCAAATACGCCAGAGTTGTTGCAACTGGTCGTAGTGACCAACCAAACCAAATTAACAATGTACTTGCCTTCCCAGGGGTGTTCCGCGGATTACTAGATACCGGCGCTTCAAAGATTTACGATTCGATGTTGTTGGCGGCGGCCGATGCAATCGCAGACTGTGTAAAGCCTGAGCAATTAAATGAAAGTTTTATCATTCCAAGTGTTTTTGACCCAGCCGTAACCCCGGCTGTTGCATCCGCTATGCGATCGGCAATAAAGAAATCATCACAGTAATGATTTTCCCTTTAACCGGTAAAGTTAAGATATGAACCTGAGCCCAATAATCCTTCCTTCTAATCAATTTGATCATTTTTATCGTGGTGGTTATCGAATCGGTGAGCTGAGAAACGGTCCAGGTGGACCAATGCGACCAGAAGAATGGATTGGTTCGGCAACAACTCGTTTTGGTGAAAAGACCATGGGCCTTTCGACTTTGCCAAATGGTGAGTTTCTACGTGATGCAATTGGTGCAGACCCTGAAAGTTGGTTTGGACCAGAACATGTAAGTGCATTTGGCACTAGCACTGAAATTTTAGTTAAGTTGTTGGATCCAGATCAACGACTACCTGTTCACTATCATCCAAATAAAGCGTTTGCGAAAAAACATTTGGCGCTCGATCATGGCAAAACTGAGGCATGGATTATTTTGGAAGCACCCGCAGATGCAAAAGTCGGATTGGGCTTTGCACAAACTATGAAAAAAGATGTTGTCCATGACATGGTAAAAAGAATGGACTCCGCTGCATTACTTGCTTCTTTGACGATGGTTCCAGTTAAACCTGGCGATGCGATTCTTGTCCCTGCCGGAACTCCACATGCAATTGATGCCGGGATTTTTGTTCTTGAATTACAAGAACCAACAGATTTGTCTGCACTTTTAGAGTGGGAAGGTTTTGCGGTAGATGGAATAAAAGATGGCCACCTAGGACTTGGTTTCGAAACAGTTTTAGATGCACTTAGATTTGATCCTATTTCTACAGCAGAACAAAAGGAATTAATAAAAAGTACTGGTTTCACCAGCAAGCAATCTCAATCCTTATTTACAAGTAAAGCAGATGGTTATTTCCGTGCAGATTTACTACCTGGAGATGGAAGCAAAACTAATGCAGGTTTTTCAATCTTGTTAATGCTTGACGGTGATGGAATTTTGAAAACTGCAAATTCTGGAAGTATCGCTGTTGGGCATGGAGATGCGCTAGTAATTCCATGGTCTGCTGGTGATTGGAGTTTAAATGGTGGAGTAGGCATTGTTTGTCGCCCACCACTTCCTGCAGCGGCGGCCCTTGCCCCGTGAACCTTGCCGCGACATTTCAAGATCAATTTTCACCTTTAGCTCCATTTGCTTTATACCTTTTGGTCTGGGTCTTAGTTTTTATTGAAACCGGAATATTGGTTGGCTTTTGGTTGCCGGGAGATTCACTTCTATTTAGCGCAGGCCTGGTTGCAGCAGCTCGGGATGATATGAATATTGCAATCCTGGTGACTGGTATTTTCTTGGCTGCATTTGTAGGAGATCAAATTGGTTATGTTTTAGGTAGAAAGTATGGCCGGCCATATTTAGAAAGAAAGCCCTCTGCACGGCGCACTAAAATGATTGCGCGTACTGAGGAGTTTTATTTAAAGAATGGTTGGTGGGCTGTTGTTGCAGCGCGCTTTTTCCCTTGGATTAGAACATTTATTCCGCCAATCGCAGGAATTGGGAAAATGCCTTATTACAAATTCCTTTCGGCAAACGCAATGGGAGCTCTCGTTTGGGGCGTAGGGATTACATCTGCCGGCTATTACTCAGCCACGATTCCATGGGTGAAAAGCAGTTCTTACGCACTTGCAGCATTTTTTATCGGTGGATCAATAATCTCAGTTCTGTGGAAAAGATTCCGCTCTAATTAATCCTGAGATTTTTACTCCACCCATCAAAAGATCTACAAATGAAAGCACAATCTTAATAATCAAATTATTGGTGGCCGCCCAGCTCTTGTTAGTTTCCAGATTGCACTCCAGGTAAGTTTTTTCTGCTTCCCAGGATTCGTCAAGAACCCACTGGAGAAACCCTTCAACCACGCAATCGCTGAAGAGAAGGAGCGCATTCGCAAAACGGATAGCGCGAACCAGTTCAATAAGTAGATTTGACCGATTGGGAAAGGGAGATTTCGACGAGCTAACCAAACTCGATTACGAGCATTTAATCTGTAGAAGTACTCATGCCGGGTCGGGCTAACAATTGGGTGTTCTACTGACACCTCTGTTATGTACCAAGCCGTATACCCGCGGTTGTAAACCTGCCACACTAATTCGATTCCTTCGTGGCCATAATAAAAGTTAGCTGGCCAACCTCCGATTTCATCAAAAAGTTTTCTTCGGATGACCACTGCGCCTTCGGCCAAGGTTGTAGCTAATGAAGGCCTCATTGGATCCCCAATAATTAAACGCGGAATCCATCTACGTGGTGTCTGGCCTCCACCCGCGCCAACTATGCGCGGTTGCAATAAGCCTGTTTGGATATGTTTTTTTAAAATCTCAGCAAATCTACCAAGCACATTATTATTTAAAATCTTTACATCATCATCTAAAAAAAATAAGTACTCACCAGAAACTTCTACTGCTCCCGCATTTCTACCCGCGGGAATTCCTAAATTTTCAGGCAAGAAAACTGTTTTAACTCCGGTTGTTTCAGGAGCCGGGTCCCAGCCGTTTCCAACAACTACAATATCTAGATCAACTCCACTTTGATTCTTTAAAGATTCAAGAGCAGCCGCAAACTCTTTTGGGCGTTTGCCCATCGTGAGAATTACGCATCCAAAAGTTGGGGTCATGAAGCAATCAATTTGCGTGAAGAAATAATTGCAATTAGATGTCCTACCAAAACAATTATTGAAACCGGTAAAACCCAATTAATTAATAGCTGTAAGGGATTATCTTGATTAGTTAAATACCCGATAGCACTAGCAAACGAAATAACTATGGTCATTTCAACAGAATGAAAAATTCTGTGCAGAGGAAAAAATCTTGTTACAGCCCTAATGGTTGACAGGAGTGGACTTTTAGGTTTTCCAATTTCACGATCATCTTTGTTTCGAGTTCCACCTGTAAAAAATTTAGCTACATGTACGGCGTCATTTAAAACTTTATTTAGAATAACAATAATCGCAATCAAGGCACCATAAAAAGGATAATTACTTTCATTCAAAGGATCTGCTGGCCAATTTGCCGCGCGTAATCCAAGCATTAAAACGATAGTTGTCTCAGCACTGTAATGACCAATAGTGTCTAGAAATATTCCAGCAGGTGAAAACTTTTTCTTCCATCTCGCCAATTCGCCATCACAACAGTCCCAAAGCATTTGCAGTTGAGATAGGAAAAGCGCCAATAAAATTCCCTTATACCCTGGGATCAAGAGAGCTAAACCGGTAGATATCCCAGTAATAATCATCAACCAGGTAACCCCGTTGGGGGATATCCGGGTAGCGATAAGCGCTCTTGTTAAATAAGGTGAAATTTTCCGCAAATAGAGGTCGGCAGTCCAATGCTCAGCGTTAGATCTTCCAGTGATTGATGCAGGCTGGCTGACCTCACGTAATTCGGAAATAGAAATTCGTTGCACTAATTCCCCCTTGCGCTAAGCCTACGCCCACCGCGCCAAATTATGACTAAACCAAGATATGCACAGATCCAGGATATTGCAGGAGTTTGAGCACCTAAACTCATTACGACGATCAAAATTAGTAGAAGTCGGCCTGGTAAATATAAGCCTAAAAATCTTTGTACCGGTTGAATTTTGTTTAATGAGTCATAGAGATTTACATAGTGATAAATCGCAATAACAAAAATTAGTAAAAACAAATTTAGGCTGAAATCAAAATTGAATATTGCAGCTATCAGAACAAACTCGATCAATCTAAGAACCGAGGATAATCCCCAACCAAATCTAAAGTTTGAGAATTTAAGATTAAAACCTAGGTCCCCTTGCTGATCAATAAAATCACAATTGTTAATCTTGTCGCCCCATTTATATGATCGTAAAACTCGTCCTAACTTCACGTACGATAATGATAGAAATCCCAACACGATTAGCGCAATGAGAGTCAGTTGAGGGCCAAATAGAATTGCGCCAATCGAAATTAGTAGCCAGCGTTCCCCTATTGGGAAGTAAATGACTTTCTTAACCCAATAAGTTACTCCACCTTTTTTAAGTGATTTTCTTTTTGTGAGACCATCTGTTTTTTGGCTCAATGAAATCGGCGCAATTCTTACCTCAAGAGATTCACGCACAGCGGTAAAGTCATAATCTGATATGTGTTTAACTGTTTGAATGATCACAGCAATAGTTGCAAGTATCCAGATGTCCTTAACTGAGTCCTGTACGGAATATGCTAATCCACCAATAGCCATAAACTCTTTTACTCGATCAGAAAGTGCATCTAGCCAAGCACCAAAACGACTAAATTGTTTTGTAAAACGTGCAACTTCCCCATCTACACAATCCAAAATAAGTGATAGCTGCAAAAGTACTGCACCTGAGATGTAATTACTGCGCGAAAATTCAATAGCTGCAAAAACTCCAACTAGAAATGAAACAACAGTCACAAAATTTGGCTTTAGTTTTAGAGCGAGAGCAGCACGTGTAAATACTTTAGAGATTTTTCTGAGTATAAATGTAGAAAAGAAACCATCATTACTTCGATTAGCCAATTGCAATCGCAATCTGTCTGGGTCTGAATTTACTGATGGTAATGAATCAATTTCTAAAACTCGAATTTGCTCACCGGCTCTAACCAATCCAAGCGTTAGGTATTGAATCGGATCTGTCTGAGAATTTGGAAATTTTTCGATCTCTTGAATTAGATTTCTTACTAATTGTAATTTTGTGCTTGGAATATAAATCGCCGGAATTAATTGATGAGTAGCAGTGGTAATTTGATGATCTGATGTTTGAACAGCGAGCAATCTCTGGTGCGCAACAGTCGCATCTCCAGAATCACTTTCTGCGATTGCCAGCACGGTGAAATATTCACGCTCAAAATCTGTCAAAAGCGCACTAACAGGCTCAGCAATCTTTAAAGCCGGCTCAAAAAGGACTACTGCTTGTTCTGTCCCATTTATCAGCTCATTGAGCGATGTTAAATTATGTGGGAATGCGCTTGTCACCTGCCTTATTACTCTGACCACGGTGGGTACTCTATAACTCCTCTCACTATTTGAATCGAGGTTGTGATGGCAGTTCGTCAACGCTCTCGCAACCCCGCATCAAGGCTATTCCGGATCCTTTGGCGCAAAGCCCGTACCTTAAAACGATTGGTCTTTCCGCCGACCTACGACCCCTTTACCGCAGAATCAGCAGCAGGTGCGCAAGTTGCCTACTTCTTTGCAGATACGCCTTCTCGAATTTACCAAATCGCGCAATGGTTGCCAGTAATTGAAAAATCGCCAGCAAATTTAAGTGCGGTAATTATCACGCGAAGCGCGGCATCGACAGAGGAACTCAGGAAATTAACCAATATTCCAATCATTCACGCGCATACCTTTGATTTGTTAATGTCCTTATTAGAACTTTCGAAATTTAAGGCAATTATCTATGTCAACAATTCGTACCAGAATTTTCAGACTCTCTCTTACCAACAAGCGGTACACATTCATGTTAACCATGGTGAGAGTGACAAGATATCTATGGTCAGCAACCAAGCTAAAGCTTATGATCGAGTTTTCGTCGCAGGGCCAGCAGCTAGAGATCGCTATTTGACAGCAGTCGCATGGATTGATCAAAATAAATTGATCACCGTTGGAAGGCCGCAATTAGATTTGGGTCAAACACCAATTGCAGCAGAACCAAAGTTAAAAACTATTACTTATGCCCCCACCTGGGAAGGTGAGGATGAAGGAAATAATTACACTTCAATGGATTTGTATGGCAAAAAAATTATTGATGCGGCCTTAAACCAAAGTGATTGTCGGACGATCTATAAACCTCACCCAAGAATTCTCACCTCTAAAGATCCGGAAGTAGTTGCCGCTCATAAATATATTGTTTCTCGATTAAACAAAGCCCCTCACCAAGTATTAATTGAAGGTGATGTAATTGAAGTTCTTCTTGGCACAGATTTGTTAATAAGCGATATATCCAGCGTCACCCTTGACTACCTATATTTGAAACCCGAAGGGGCAATCTTCCTTTCGGATCGGCGCACAGATTTCGCCGTACTTGAATCTGAATCACCAGTTGCATCTGCTGCGACAATAATTGATGAAAAAAGTGTAGATGAAATTTCTGCGCAATTGAAAAAAGCATTAGAAAAAGATGATTTAGCTGCTAAACGAGCAGAGGTTTGTCGGTATTATTTCGGTGGGATAGTGGCAGGTGAGAGTTCAAAAACTTACTTTGCGGCGATTTTAAAATCTATAAACGAGCATGAAGTTGCTGTAAGCGAATTAACCCGTACGCGAAGGTCAATTTAAGGAGAAAAGTGATTCGCCAAGTAATTATTCTTGCTGCCGGAATGGGTACTCGTCTCGGGAAACCATGGCCAAAACCACTTACCCCTCTAAAAGATGGCCGCACAATAATGCAACAACAAATGGAAAACATCACCAAGACTTTTGGATCTGATTCTCGAATTGGTGTTGTTGTAGGTTTCAAATTAGAGATGATTATGGAAGCGCACCCGCGAGCAACATTTATCTATAACGAACTTTATGATCAAACCAACACCAGCAAAAGTCTTTGGCGCGCACTAGTCGCAAGCCAAGATGGTGGAGTGCTGTGGATGAATGGTGATGTGGTTTTTGATCCAAAAGTTCTTGAAAGAGTTAAACCATTTATTGAGAAAGATCAATCATTTATCTGTGTTAATACCTCTAAAACAGCAGAGGAAGAAGTCAAGTACACCGTTGATGCTGCGGGTCATATTTTAGATCTATCCAAGAAAGTGCAAAATGCATTAGGAGAAGCAGTTGGAATTAATTTTGTTTCAGCAAAAGATAAAGAAGCCCTTATAAAGCGCTTAAATGAGGTAGATGATGGAGATTACTTTGAACGTGGGATTGAAGTAGCTATTGAGAAAGACAAAGTAACTTTTTTGCCAGTTGATATTTCTGATTTATTTGCTGTTGAAGTTGATTTTCCAGATGATCTAATCAAAGCAAACGAAGGTTTTTAACTATTCCGTAACTTTGCATGAGAAGAATTGATTTCACTTATCTTTGATATTCCCATAAGGGCCATGGTGTTTGATATTTCAGCCTGTAATATCTCGACAACTTTTTCAACTCCATTTTGTCCATCTGCCATAATGCCGTACAAGTAAGCCCGGCCAATCAATACTGCTTTTGCACCAAAAGCAATTGCAGCGACTACATCTTGGCCAGTCATAAAGCCACCATCCACATAAATATCTAATCTTCCGCCAACCTTTTCGGCAACTTTTGGCAAAAGTTCAATCATCACTGGGCCTTTATCTAACTGACGTCCACCATGATTTGAAAGCACAATTCCTTGTACTCCGATATCGGCTAACTTCTCTGCATCAGAAACAGATTGCACACCTTTGATAATAATTGGCCCATCCCAGACGGTTCGTAACCAACTTATATCTTCAAAATTAAGTGTTGGATCATAAATTTTTGCTGCCAACTGAGCTAAAGGCTCTTTATAACCACGGAAGGCTGCGAATTCAAGAGGCGCGGTGGTTAGTAAATTCATCCACCAGCTCGGTTTGGTTGTCATATCTAGAAATGTTTTTAATCCAATTTTTGGTGGAACTGTTAATCCATTGCGAATATCACGAGCACGGACACCGGAAACTGGCGTATCGACAGTCAACATTAAAACTTCAAATCCACTGTCTTTTGCTCGTTTGATAAAACCAAGGCTGGCCTGGCGATCTTTCATTAAATAAAATTGGTACCAACGGCGAGCGCCCGGTACGGCTGCGGCTAAATCATCTGGAGCAGTTGTGCCCATGGTTGATAAGCAGTAAACAAGATTATTTTTTTCGGCGACTTCAGCAACAGCTGGTTCACCAGTGTGGTGCATCATTCGTGTGTAACCAGTTGGCGCGAAAATTACCGGCATCGCAGTTTTTTTACCGAAAATTTCAATACTTGTATCAACATTTGAAATATCCCGCAAAACGTTTGGTTGAAGTTCAACTCTTAAAAATGCGTTAGCAGTTCGTGCCAGTGATATTTCTTCGTGCGCTCCGCCTTCAACATAGTCATACACTGCTTTAGGAACACGAGTACGGGCGATTTTCTGTAGGTCTCTAACGGTGACAACTTTTGACATGCGCACTTTATGTCTGCGCAAAGTTGGAACGCCCCAGTTAATAAGTGGGAGGACAAATCGCGGACTTGGAAGTTGACGCTTGCTCTTCATGGCAGTATCTAACCATTACAACAGGGGCTCTCATCAGGTTTGCAGCAATAAATAGTTTTTAGCCTAGATTTAGCGTGTCAGTACCCGCATCTTCTTCAAACTCTTCAAACTCTT
>DDZI01000025.1:9986-14750 GCA_002346305.1 Actinobacteria bacterium UBA3012
TCAAACTCTTCAAACTCTTCAACCGTAAATTCCACCTCTGGGAAAGCTTGCGCTTCAGGGGAATCATCGATGGAATTCGCAAACATTCCTGCATGCCAAAGCTGTGCACCTTGAGCATTGAAATTTCCAGGCTGATAAAAATCGCTGAGTTCACCAGAAGCACTTGTGTCATCGACAAACTCTTCACTGAAACTTTCTTCGGTGCTAATCGCTGACGCCAAATCTTCTGTTGCGGTCACCCAGGACGCAATGAGTGCCTCCATATCCGCTGGAATCTGATCATCAACTGTTCCGTCAGCGCTAATGCTCTGGAAACTAACGCCATCTTCATCGATGGTCATAACGGTTTGCTCACCCGTGGAGGAGGTGGAAGATACTGAAATTACGCCATCTTCAAAAGATAAAATGCTCTCGACTGTGGTCCAATCGCTCAAGGTGGTGATCATTTCGCCCCCACCAGAATCGTTGGCGATAAATTCGCGGATTGAGCCATCGGGATAAAGAGCCCGAATTGCCCCATTATCCGAAAAGCCGATCTTAGTATCGCTAGGGATCTCATTTAATTGGAGGCCGTTCGCGGACATGCCAAAGGCCAATTTGACCACCGGGTCAGCAAAAAAATCCGGCGTCTCGGAAGGGCTATTGGGTTCTGTCATTTGCCTGCTCCTTGTTATCTCCAAGACCAGAAAGGCTAACTGGACACCTTTTACTTCGCAACAATCGACTACCCAAGAACCTGGGCCAAAGCAGGGATCTTCCGCATTTTGCTAGCCCTTTGTTAACCTTGCGACCATGACAACACCAACTAACCCATCGCGCTCATACGGTTCAGCTTCTGCTGGTTCTGCAAACGAAATAGCCAAAAAAGCCGGAGCCTTAAACAAATTGCGGTACAAGTTTTATAACACACTGCAACGTGGACCATTCGCTTTAATTGGTTGGTTGCTCCTTGGTTCCGCCTTACTGAGTATCCCATTTACTATTTATTTAAGTCTTGATAGAGATGGAATCGATGGGACTGGCAAGAAACCGCTAGCTGACACCGCTTTCCTTTCCCTTTGGGCCGTACTTGGTAAAGGCGGATTCCCAAGCAACATGTGGGAAGGAAGGGTATTCGGTCTTGGTTTAACAATCGCAAGCTTGCTAACCGGTGGCGCAATGTTTGCATTTATAACGGCAACTACAAGCAGGAAAATTGCTGACCTTCGCAAAGGCAAAGGGCCGGTTGTTGAAAAAGATCACACCATGATTCTTGGTTGGGGACCACAAGTTTATTCAATTTTACAACAATTAGATGTCGCAAATGAGAACAATCCAAGTGTTGCAGTTGTTGTTGCCCCTATTTCAATCGATACTATGAACGAAGAGCTTGAGGCTCGCGTTGGAAAATTGAAACACACAAAACTTGTCACTCGTTCTCTAGATCCTTCAAATCCTAAAATTTTAGCTGAAATGAATATCTCCGCAGCACGAAGCGTTATCGTGTTAGCAAGTGCAAAAGGTGGAGTGCCAAGTGCAGTCACCGGAGTTCTTGCAGTTCTCGCAAATCTTCCAGTTGATTCGAAAACTGTAGTTGTTGCAGATATCAATGATCTCTCTGCTTCTGATGCACTAATGCGCTCAACAGCAGGGCGAGTTGTAACTGTGCAAACGCAACAATTAATTGCACAAGTGACAGCACATGCATGTCGTCAACCAGGTCTTGCAGCTATCTATCTAGACCTTCTTGATTTTGAGGGAAATGAAATTTATTACGCTCCTGCAGGGCTTTCAGCCGGTCATATGTTTGGTGAAGCACTGCTGGGTTATCCAGGCGCTTCACTAATTGGAATTAGACGTTCTGATGGAACTGTGATGCTCGCTCCACCAATGAACACCGTTATTAGCAATGATGATTTTGTAATTGCAATCGCAGAAGATGACGATCGAATTATTTGGACCGCTCCACACCCTGAATTTGATTTAGTCAATGCACGAATTGCAGTTGGTGCCGCGCCAAAGCTTCCACCAATTCAGACTTTAGTTCTTGGTTGGAACCCAATGGGACGTGAAGTACTAAAAGAAATTAATGATTTTGCAACGCCTGGTTCTGGTACTTTAATTCTTGCGCAGGCTTCAAAAGTCACGGCAGATGATTTGAAAGATCTCGGTTCTGCAAACATGCAAGTTGTTGCTAGAGCAAGTGCTGGTGGATATAACGACATTGCAGCAGCACTTCCTGGTACCCAATTTGACCAAGTGATTATTTTTGGTTATCGCGGAAGGACTTCTGCTCCTGAAGCTGATTCTGCATCTTTACTTTCACTTCTTTCAGTTCACTCGCTCAAACAATCTGGTGCATTTGGCGCGGGTCGTGCTCGGATAATTGCTGAAATTCTCGATAGCAATAACGTAGAACTTGCTCGAGTTGTTGCAGTTGAAGATTTGGTAGTGAGCGATCGCCTGGCAAGTTTGATGATGACTCAACTTTCGCAATCACCACATCTTTCGCAGATCTTTGGCCACCTATTTGGACCGGGTGGTGTGTATTTAAATGCGAAACCAATTAGTTATTACTTGCCAGAAGGTCAAGCAACATTTGCACAATTAGTTGCAGCCGGCCGTGCGCGCGGTGAAGTTGTAATTGGTTATCGCGATAATGAAGTAGCTGCCGGCTTAACTGGTGGCATTTATTTGAACCCTGCGAAGGATTCTTCATTCGTTGTGAAAGCAACTGACCAAGCAATTGTTATCGGACCAGTCGAGTAGAAATCTTGAGTAAAAAACTCCCCGACCTTTCATAGGGAAATCCCTATTTGGCCTCTGAGGGGGCCAGACGGAAAGAGAGTAACCTTTACCCAAGATGTCCAGCCTTGGAGGAAGTTATGAAGCGCTTTAGAGCCGCCTCGTCGCTGGTTCTTGCACTCTCACTTGTACTTGCCGGCTTAATCGGCTTTGGGGCGCCGAGCGCTCAAGCGGTCCATTGTAACGATGGCACAACCCAAGCGTCCTGTGAAAATAATGGCGGACCAGCCCCAACTGTCACAGCCCCGATTGCTCCAATTGTCCCAGCCCCAGCCCCAATTGCTCCGATTGTTCCATCTGTTCCTCCTCCAGCTGGCTGTGGACCAAACACTTCTTGGAATGGCACTTTCTGCGCACCCGGTTTCCCTACTCTTTGACCGCTCCAGCAGCTAATCCATCAACTAAGTAGCGATTAAAGAAGATGAAAATGATGACCATCGGAACCAGAGCGAAGAAGGCCGCTGCCATCAACTCATTCCATAAAACTCGATACTCACCAATCAATTGACCAATTCCTAAAGAAACGGTCTTCTTCTCAGTTGTATTGATAAATACCAATGCAAAGAGGTACTCATTCCATCCAGCGATAAAGGCATAAATTGCAGTAGCCGCAATTCCTGGCCACGCCAAAGGCAAGATGACTGATCTAAAGACTCGGATCCGGTTAGCTCCGTCAATTGAAGCGGCTTGGTCTAACTCTTTAGAGATTCCATTAAAGTACCCGCGCATCATCCAGGTACAGAACGGAATGGTGAAGGATACGTAAGCGACTATCAAACCATAAAGGCTATCAATTAAATTAAGTGACTTGAAAATCTTGTAGTAAGGAATCAAGAGCATGATCGATGGGAATAGTTGGGTTGCCAACAAGAAAGACATGTAAAATCCACGCCCTCTAAATTGGAATCTAGATATGCCATATCCAGCAAAAGTTGAAACCGAAACAGAGAAAAATGTCGCTGCCGATACCACAAATATTGAGTTACGAAGGTAAGCAAGGAAAGGATAAGCAGACCAGAGGTTTTTATATGAATCTAAACTTGGGTCAGATGGGATTAATTCGATTGGAGTATCGAACATGACCGCTTCGGTCTTAAGAGAGGTTGAGATCATCCAAAAAATTGGGGTAAAGATCAAAAAGGTCATGATTATCAGGATGGAGTAAGTAGCAGCGCGCGTGACAATTACACTGGTTTTCGAGCCAGCCATGGCACTATCTTTTTGTTTGCGACTTTTTTGGTTACTGAGATTCATCACGTAGCACCCTTGAGTAAATGAAACTGACAATCATCAATAGGAATAAAATAATGACAGATTCAGCAGCGGCTCTTCCAAAGTTGAAGTTTGTAAATGCCTGCAGGTAAATGTCAACCGAAATTAGTTCAGTGGCACCAGATGGCCCACCACCTGTCATTAGCCAAACAATTGTGAAGTGTTTGAACCACCAAGCAGTCTCAAGAATCGAAGCAACTAATAAAATCGGCATCAACCCCGGTAATGTTACATTTAGGAATTGTTGCCATTTATTTGCACCATCAATTGCGGCAGCCTCATACCTCTCATGTGGAATATTTTTCATACCCGCCATCATCATTAACATGACGATTGGGTATCCCTTCCAAATACAAACGAAAACTACACCGGCAAAAGCAGGACCAGGCTGCCCTAAGACATCAACTTCTTTTTCAATCAGATCAAATTCAAATAAAACGTAGTTAAACATTCCAAACAATGGGCTGAATAGCCATTTCCAAATTAACGCTACAACCACTTCTGGAAATAACCATGGGAGCATTAAAATTACTTTGAATACATTCATTAAGGGAATTTTTTGATTTACTAATACAGCAAGTAGTAATCCCACAAATAGGTTTCCGATTACAACACAGGCAGCAAATAGTGCAGTTGTTTTTAAAGTTCCATAAAACTCTGCATCAGTAAGCAACTGAATGTAATATTTTGCACCGACAAATTCCCACT
>DDZI01000025.1:14920-15171 GCA_002346305.1 Actinobacteria bacterium UBA3012
TTCCCACTGATCAATTAAATTTGACTTTTGGGTGCTTATGAAAAAGCCGTAAAGCATTGGATAAACAACAAGTCCAAGCATGATCAGAGCGGCTGGAATTGTGAAGATCATGCCCGAGCGAGATTCCCGCTTTACAAATGCTGACTTCTTCGCAAATGCTGATTTCATTTTCCCACCTCCTGAACATTCTAGTATTTACAAACGAAAACTTTAGGGTGAAATTTTTTCACCCTAAAGTTTCAGTTTTACTT
>DDZI01000025.1:15278-16337 GCA_002346305.1 Actinobacteria bacterium UBA3012
CCTAAAGTTTCAGTTTTACTTCTTTAAGCGTTGTCTGCGATCAATTTCTTGATCTTGGCATCTGCTTCTTTAGCAATCTGTGCTGCTGTCTTCTTACCCAAGAACATCTCTGAGTAACCGTCATAATCAATCTTTTGGACGCTTCCTAAGAAGCTTGCAGTTGAATCTGACCAGACACGGCCCTTTAGAGCACCAACAAAGCCCGCAGCCATACCGCTGGCAACTTGTGGATCTGCTTGTGCCTTTAGGCGTGAAGGCAGACGGTACTCAAGGTCGTTGTAAACCAAAATTTGCTTGGTTGACAACATGAACTTGATGTACTCAGCAGCTAATGCTTTGTTCTTGCTGCTACGTGATACTGCATAACCGTGTTGATTAAGAACGGTAATTGGTTCTGTCCCATTGGCAGTTGGAAGTGGGAATCCACCCAATTTGCCCTTTAGTGAAGGATTTTGGGTTACAGCAATACCCATGGTGTGTGGACCAGTAACCATCATTACTGCTTTACCTGTTGCAAGTTGTGCACTTGCTTCTGGGTAACCAGTGGTCGTGTGTCCTGGAGGTACAACACCTGCCTTGATTGCGTCCCCGTAAAGTTGTAGTGCAGTCTCATAACCCTTAAGTGAAGCACCAGAAATAAACTTTCCATTGGTGTCCTCTTTAACGTTGAAAGCACCCGCATTCAATACCATTGTGTGGAAGCGACCGGCACCGGAACCATTTGGAGTTCCTACCATCGCCCAACCGTATTGATCGATTTTGCCATCTTTATCTTTATCTATCGTTAACTTCTTAGCCACATCTAGGAACTCATCAAATGTCTTAGGCATAGTCTTGATGCCGGCTTCTTCCATTAAGTCTTTGCGATATGCAACTGCCATAGGGATTCCTACCCATGGGGCCCAAAGCAACTTGCCGCCTTGGATTGCTTCGCCAAGAAATAGTGGATCGAATCCATCAACATAATCTTGTCCAAGAAGTGGAATTAGATCTTCGAAGATCCGCATTGATAGCGCCTTACCGGTGAAGCTGGTGAAGTGCATGTACATATCTGGAAGG
>DDZI01000025.1:16545-16808 GCA_002346305.1 Actinobacteria bacterium UBA3012
TTCCACCAATTGCCAAAGTTGTAAGTTTTTCTGGCAAGTTGTTTGAAGGAATACCGATAAATTGAACTTTTACATTTGGACATTTCTTCATGAACTCGTCAGCATTGTTTTGATCAGCAAGTCCGCCTGGTTTTTCCAAAATTACCGCTGAAGCGATTGTCAGAGTTGTTGGCTTTGCAGGACACTTTGGATTTAGAAATTCATTTAACTCTTTTGCAGCGGCTGGTGTAGCTTTAGCTAAAGCAATTTCAAAAGAATATAAC
>DDZI01000021.1:0-1006 GCA_002346305.1 Actinobacteria bacterium UBA3012
TACTTTTAGTTACTTTTCTTTTAATTAGAAATCGTCGTTCGCTTTTAATAACCAAAAAGGAAATTCCGTTTCTACTTGCTTACGGAATCATTGGTGTTGCACTTGTTCAGTCAGCCTACTTCTTCGCCATCAGTCGGATGGAATTAAGTATCGCTTTAGTAATCGAATTCACCGCTCCGATTTGGATAACTTTTTATGTCCGGTACATCCAAAAGCGGCACGTTGCTTCAACTATGTGGTGGGCAATTGCTTTGGCATTTATTGGTTTAACTCTTGTAGCTCAGATTTATCGCGGCATGACGGTAGATGGCCTTGGATTTATCGTTGCGCTTATTGATGCTTTTGCACTTGCAGCTTACTTTCTGATGGGCGAGCATGGTGTGAAAATTAGATCAAGCACCTCTCTTACTACTTACGGATTTGGTGTCGCTACTCTTTTTTGGTTTTTTGTACTTCCCGTTTGGAACTTCCCATTTGAAATCTTTACCCAGCAAATTCCATTGAGTGGAATTTCAGATTCAACTCTGCCTGGCTGGATGTTGCTTACTTACATGATTTTGGCAGGGACGATAGTTCCTTATCTTTGTGTTCTAAATGGAATTAGATTTATTAGTGCATCTCAAGCAAGTCTGATAGGAATGCTCGAACCAGTCATAGCCGGATTCCTTGCCTGGTTTGCGTTATCAGAACAACTCGCGCCAATTCAACTACTCGGTGGTGCAATAGTTTTGGCCGGAATTTACTTAGCCGAAAGATCTAGACAAGCCTCGCACAGCACAAGTAATTAAATCTGTGCAGCCATATCAACAAAGCGCGAGAAGTGACCTTGGAATGCAACAGTTACAGTTCGAGTAGGACCATTTCGGTGCTTAGCCACAATTAAATCTGCTTCACCTTGTCTTGGACTATCCCGCTCATATTGGTCTTCGCGGTGTAGCAAAATCACCATATCCGCATCCTGCTCAATAGAACCAGATTCGCGAAGGTCAGAGAGCATCGGCTTCTT
>DDZI01000021.1:1017-2930 GCA_002346305.1 Actinobacteria bacterium UBA3012
TTTTCAACACGTTTTCCGCTGGTCATAAGTTGCAAGTAATCAATAATTATCAACTTAAGACCGTGACGTTGTTTTAAACGACGAGCTTTTGCACGGATCTCCATCAAAGTTAAGTTTGGCGAATCATCAATAAATAGTGGAGCATCTGAGATCTCGCCCATTCGCCGCGCTAAACGACCCCATTCATCATCACTCATAGTTCCACTTCGCATATTGTGCAGAGGCACTCGAGCTTCAGCAGAAAGCATTCTCATGGTGATTTCGTTGCGACCCATTTCAAGAGAAAAAATCACCGAAGCCATTCCATGCTTAATGGATGCGTTACGAGCAAGATCAAGTCCAAGAGTTGATTTACCAATAGCTGGTCGCGCTGCAATAACAATCATATTTCCTGGATGAAGTCCGTTTGTTAATTCATCCAAATCTTTAAATCCAGTTGGCACTCCATTCAAGGTTCCACCGCGAGAACCAATCGCTTCAATCTCATCTAAAGTTCCAGCGAGCAAAACATTTAGTGGTTGATAATCTTCACTTGCGCGGCGCTCGGTTACTGCATAAACCTCTGCTTGTGCTTGATCAACAACATCATCAACTTCGCCTTCGCTTGCAAAACCAAGTTGGACAATCTTTGTGCCTGCTTCAACTAAGCGTCGCAAGATTGCGCGCTCGCGCACAATACGTGCGTAATAACCAGCGTTTGCTGCTGTAGGAACTGATGCAATAAGTGTGTGCATGTAAGGTGCGCCACCGACGCGACCAATATCGCCAAGTTTTGTTAATTCGGCAGAAACTGTTACGGCATCAACAGGTTCGCCGCGTCCATACAAATCTAAAATTGCTTCATAAATCAATTCATGTGCAGGTCGGTAAAAATCATTTCCGCGCAAAAGTTCAACAACATCGGCGATTGCATCTTTACTTAACATCATTCCGCCGAGCACACCTTGCTCAGCTACAACATCATGTGGTGGGACCCGCTCAAACTCTGGGGAACGGTTAGGTAACTCTGCAACTGACATTTACTCAACCCCCTGCCTGCAATTGTTGTACTGCGCAAGATACGCAAGATCACCGACACCCCCAGAGGGGCTGTGTGAAAAGTAGGGGAGTAACTGTGGATAAGTTGGATTTTGAAGGGGAGAAGTTGTGGATAAGAAAATAGGTAATTCTCCCCCAGCCTCCTGATCACGGTATCAATGCTGGTGAGGCAACTCCCTCATTAAATAACTGGTGTGGACAGAGGTTTATTTCCCAATCTCAGCATCTGGACAAGAAAAAGGGCCCACTCAATTGAGCAGGCCCTAAATTTCTAATCTCTTTACTTAAGCAGGTACAACCTCAATATTTACAGTTGCAACAACATTTGAAAGCAAAGTTACTTTCACGCTGTGGCGACCAAGAGTTTTGATGTGTCCGGCCATCTTGATGCGATGACGATCTACATCAATACCAATCGCGCTCTTTACTGCTTGAGCAACATCTTTGTCAGTTACTGATCCGAACAAGCGGCCAGCAGTACCAACTTTTGCACCAACTTTTACATCGGCACCTTCAAGTGTTGCTTTGATCTCGCGGGCATGTTCGACATCGCGAATCTCGCGAGCTTTACGAGCACGACGAATGCTTGTGATCTGCTTTTCGCCACCAGTTGACCAAGCAATTGCTTTGCCATTTGGTACTAAAAAGTTGCGTGCAAATCCATCTTTAACAGTAACGACATCTCCTGGATGACCGAGACCATTTACTTCTTGAGTAAGAATTAATTTCATCTCATGCCCCCTATCGTGCTGTCGATGTGTATGGAAGTAATGCAACTTCACGGCTATTTTTTACCGCTGTTGCAATCTGACGTTGATGTTGCGTGCATGCTCCAGTAACTCGGCGAGCGCGAATCTTGCCGCGATCTGAGATGT
>DDZI01000052.1:0-276 GCA_002346305.1 Actinobacteria bacterium UBA3012
AAAACTTCAGGAACTTCAAGAGAAAATAATTTCTTGACCAAACCAGGATGAGTTCTTGAAAGCAAAATGTCTGGACCTTTGGGACCTTGTTTCACTTCAACCACAAAAGCCTTAATTCGATCACCGTGTTCGTACTTCTCAGTTGGGACTTGTTCTTGCTGTGGAATTCTTCCTTCGGCACTTCCAAGATTTACAAAAACGACTCGTGCGTCACGTCCTTGTTGAATTACGCCGTGCACAACATCACCAACCACTGCTGTAAATTCTCCAACAATC
>DDZI01000052.1:333-9746 GCA_002346305.1 Actinobacteria bacterium UBA3012
GCTGTAAATTCTCCAACAATCTTTAAGTCATTCATTTCGCGAATTTTTAACTTTACTGTGCGTCTGACAATACCGGTAACAAAGCGATTGAAATCTGCAGGCTCATCAAGAGGCTCTTCGCTCTCGTTTGTGAAAAGTGAAATCTGTCCGGTCTCACGGTTAAGTTTTGCACGAGCAAGTTGATTTGCTTCGAGTGATTCCAAATAACCTTGAGTTACTGCAGTTTCAATTTCAACTATTAAACGGTCAAATGAAATTGCATTTGCAATAGAAAGTGTTTGAAGTGCGGCTAAATCAACGATCATTTAAATTCGATTTCAACGTAAGCGCTCTTGATATCGCTAATTTTTACCGAAGTTACATTCGCCTTTGCATCTGCAAATGCAATCTCATCATTTTCTACTGAAGTAATGCGGGAGGTAAATTTCTCTCCATCAAGTAATGTGACAGAAACTAAACGATTTAGATTCTTAAACCAGTGACGAGCAAGTGTTAGCGGGTACTCTGCTCCTGGTGTCGAAACTTCGAGCGTAAAAGGGGTTTGACCAATATCTGGCATCTGGTCGATGATTTCCGAAATCTTGAATGATGCTTCCGTAACTTGGTCCATTGATAGGCCGGTTTCGCCATCAATGAGAATGCGAAGCATGGAATGTTTTCCAGCCAAAGTGATGATTACATCTTCTAAAAATAAATTTAATTCTTGAATGGCCGGCTCGATGGCGGCAACGATCGATTCTTTTTTCATTTATCTACTCCCTATTAAATTATTATTAAGTTTTGAACCTTACAAAGAAAAGTCTACCGTGAATTTCTGGTCTTACTCGCCAATCTATTTCAATAGTTGTGAAAGAAATTCAACGGCACCATCGATAGAGATTTCGCTACTTGTGCCAGCCCAGCGGTCGCGAACTTCAATAACTCCATTGGCTAATCCTTTACCAACGATCACAATCGTTGGAATTCCAATCAATTCTGCATCTTTGAATTTAACTCCTGGGCTAGCGTCCCGACGATCGTCAAGCATCACTCGAGCGCCAGCCAATTCAAGTTTTTGTGCCAATTCAAGTGCGGTATCAAATGGAAGATCCTCTTTGCCTGTGGCGACGATATGAATATCTGCTGGAGCGATCTCTCTTGGCCAACGCAATCCCAATTGATCATGGGATTGTTCGGCTATCGCAGCAACTGCGCGCGATACTCCAATTCCATATGAACCCATTGTCACGACATTTGGCTTTCCATCAGAATCTAAAACGGTAAGGTCCAAAGCTTTTGCGTATTTACGACCTAGTTGAAAAATGTGACCGATTTCAATGGCGCGATCTATGACAACTGCAGTGTCACATTGCGGACAACCGTCTCCTGCGCGAACTTCTGCAGCTTCAACATACTTCTCAACTTTAAAATCACGACCATTTTGGACATACCGAGCATGGGTATTACTTTTATTTGCACCAGTAACCCAACTTGAACCAATTTCAACTCTTGGATCTGCATAAAGTTTTAATCCGAGCGCTTGTGCATCCTGTGGGCCCACATAACCTTTGACAAACTTTGGATTTTTTGCGAAATCCTCTTCCTCAAATAAACGTAATTCACTTACACCTGGAAGATTTGCCTGTAAACGCTTTAAATCAACTTCGCGATCCCCAGGAACTAAAACACTAATCGGCTGGTCGTCAGCAAAAAGCAAAATGTTTTTTAGAGTGTCAGCCGCCGTAAATCCCCCACCATAATTCTTGTTGAGCACATCAACTAATGAATCAATGGTTGGAGTATTTGGGGTATCTAGCAATTCGATCACTGGGACATCTGGATAACTCTCACCGGAAACTCTTGTTGACATCGCTTCGACATTTGCAGCAAATCCACAAGATGGACACAAAACATAAGTGTCCTCGCCTGTTTCGCATGGCGCTAAAAACTCTTCAGATTTTGAGCCACCCATCGCTCCGGACATTGCAGAAACAATCGCATATTTAAGACCAAGTCTTTCAAAAGTTTTAATGTAGGCGGCACGATGATCTTGATAAGACTTTTCCAAACCTGCATCATCAATATCAAATGAGTAAGAATCTTTCATTACAAATTCGCGACCACGAATGATTCCACTGCGCGGACGAGGTTCATCCCGGTACTTGGTTTGAATCTGATAAATAGTTAGCGGCAAATCTCGATAAGAGGAACATTCTCCCTTTACCATCAAAGTAAACATCTCTTCATGGGTTGGACCTAATAAATAGTCGCCACCTTTTCGATCTTGCAAACGAAACAGATCGCTTCCGTAATCGTCCCAACGATTAGTCGCCTCATAAGGTTCACGCGGCAAAAGTGCCGGAAAATGAACTTCCTGAAATCCAGCACGATCCATTTCCTCGCGTACAACTCTTTCAATATTGCGCAAAGTTATGTAACCCAGTGGCAACCATGAGTAAATGCCTGCGGCAACGCGGCGAATATATCCAGCTCGAACCAGTAAACGATGACTTGCGACTTCAGCATCAGCTGGGTCATCACGCAAGGTGCGAAGAAAGAGGCGGGACATTTGCAACATGGCGTGAGCCTACCGAGTGTTAGAAAAAAATCGTTGCTAGTTCGGCCACCTTTTCGAAGCCAACTTTGTGATAACTGGCACGGGCTGCATGATTGAAATCATTTACATAGAGGGAGGCGATCGGTGCGAATCTATTTCCGTACTCCACCAAAGTGGCAACGCCAGCCGATCCCAGCCCTTTTCCGCGATACGCCGGATCAACCCAGACTCCATGAATTTGATAGGCGCCGGCACCAATCGCCCCGATATCGCTTTTGAAAATTACTCTCCTAGTATCTGGATCTCTCGAGATTAATGTACGACCGGCTCCAATCAATTCAATTGTTCTTGATCGATAATCAACGTAATCCGGGATTTCCCCGACCTCGGCAGTGAACATCGCAATCCCAACCTCCACAACTTCATCAAGGTCTGACAGAGTCGCCGGATGCACAAGTGGGTTTCCAGAAATCTTTGAACTACCACGAAGCGATAACAAAGGTTGCGATTGGCGAATAGCTCTTGGTTCTGAATACAAATGTGCAATCAATTCCCATAAATCAAAAACTGTTTTTGATTCTCCGACAATTGAGGAAAATTTGTGCTGATTTGATCGCAGGTGATCAACCAATGAAAGCAATGCTGCTCGGGAGGAAATTGCTGGAATTAAATTTCCGCCGATGTATGTAACGCCTTCAATTTCACTCCTGGGATTTCGATAGACCAGCAAAGTGCTATTTTTTGATTTTTCTAAAAGTTGAATCCTGGAAGCCAAAAAACAATTTAACTCTGGGGCCGAAGCAAGATAATCAAATACTTTATTTTTAACATTTACCCCGCGTAATACTTCTAAACCAACTTCGCTCACTGAGATTTTCGCTTAATGAACTTCAACCGAAGGAGCTCCGGAACTTTCCATCTCTTCAGCCAGGCGCATTGCTTCTTCAATTAATACTTCAACGATCATTGATTCAGGGACGGTCTTAATGACCTCTCCTTTTACAAATATTTGACCTTTCCCATTTCCAGAAGCCACACCTAAATCTGCTTCACGCGCTTCGCCCGGACCATTTACAACGCATCCCATAACTGCAACACGTAGCGGAACAGTCATTCCTTCTAAGCCTGCTTGGACTTTTTCGGCCAAGGTATAAACATCTACTTGTGCACGTCCGCATGATGGGCAAGAAACAATCTCTAATTTGCGTTGACGTAGATTTAAAGATTCCAAAATTGAGATTCCAACTTTTACCTCTTCGACCGGAGGTGCTGAAAGCGAAACCCGAATGGTGTCTCCAATTCCCTCAGATAATAAAATCCCAAAAGCAACGGCTGATTTAATTGTTCCCTGAAATAGTGGTCCAGCTTCTGTAACTCCCAGATGTAGTGGGTAATCACATTGTTGTGAAAGCAATCTGTATGCCTGAACCATAATTACTGGGTCATGATGCTTGACTGAAAGTTTAATATCGGTGAAACCGTGCTCTTCAAATAATGAACACTCCCACAAAGCAGATTCAACTAAAGCTTCTGGAGTTGCTTTTCCATACTTCGCCATCAAACGTGGATCTAGTGATCCAGCATTCACACCAATCCGAATTGGAACTCCTGCTGCGCCCGCGGCTTTTGCAACTTCTTTGACTTTGTCATCAAATTGTTTAATGTTTCCTGGGTTCACGCGAACTGCAGCACAGCCGGCATCGATTGCCGCAAAGATATATTTTGGTTGGAAATGAATATCTGCGATAACTGGGATTTGAGATTTCTTAGCAATAGCCGCTAGTGCATCAGCATCATCTTGACTTGGCACTGCAACTCGAACAATTTGACAGCCTGAGGCAGTTAATTCGGCAATCTGTTGCAAAGTTGCATCCACATTTGCAGTTAATGTCGTTGCCATCGATTGCACACTTACTGGCGCACCGCCACCAACTAATACCGAACCAACTTTGAGTTGGCGCGTAACTTTTCGTGGGGCAAGTGGGCTAGGTGGTACTGCCGGCATCCCAAGATTTACCATGGTCCTATCCTGCCTTATTTGGAGCCGGTTAGCGCTCAGAAATTAATTCTGAGCGGGTTGATGATGTCCGCTGCTAACAAAAGCAATGAGAGGGTGGCCATGACAACAATCACCGCAAGGGTTAATGGCACCAATTTGACCACATCGTAGGGCGCAGGAAGTGGCTTGCCACGACGGCGTGCGATTTGCATTCGGATCCCATCAATTATTGCAACTGCCATATGACCACCATCAAGAGGTAAAAGTGGCAGTAGATTAAATATGCCGATAAAAATATTTAAACTTGCAATAATTAACAAAAAGAAGCCAATTTTGGCAGCCCATCCAGCATTTTCAGATGCGGCTGCGTCACCAGAGACTCGAGCTACACCTACTACACCGACCAATCCTTCCGGATCTCGCTCTCCTCCACCAAATGTTGCTTGTACTAAATCCGGAATTTTCGCTGGTAAGGCAAATAGTGCTTTAAATGAGCCAGTGAAAATATTTTTTCCCTCGCTAAGGGAGTTTTTAAGTGCTGCTAAAGGATTCGATCTGAGTAATTCAGATTTACTTAAAACGCCAATGACTCCAACTGGCACACTCTCGCCTAACTCTGAAATTGGTGCACGTGCCACAGGAGTAAGTGGTACATCTAACAAAATTTCATCTCGCAAAATTCCGAGCGACATTTTTGTATTTGGAGAGTTGCGGATAATTTTTGAAACTTCTTCCCACGAATTTAATTCAACTCCATTAATTGAAACAATCTTATCTCCCTGTTTCAAACCGGCTAAAGTTGCTGGAGCTTTTGGATCTGAGGGCAAACATCCACTTTGAGTGCTATCTACTGGAATACATTTTAATATTTGATCAAGCACCTGAGATTGTGATGGAGTTCCAATCGCCGCAAAAAAAGTAAAAAGAAGTAAAAATCCAAGAACAAAATGAGTGGTTGATCCCGCGCCCAAAACAATCAATCGCCGAAGAGTACTGGCTTTGTAAAATGATCGAGGTTGGTCAATTAGATCTACAGGCTCACTTGGAGACATGCCAACAATTCGACAATAACCACCGGCTGGAATTGATTTAACTCCAAATTCAGTCTCTCCTCTTTGGGTAGACCAAATCTTTGGCCCAAATCCTAAGAAAAATTCAGTGACTTTCATGCCAAATTTTCGGGCAGTTAGAAAATGACCTAACTCATGCAACATAACTGAAATAAGCAATGCCACCACAAACGCTAAAATTCCGATCAAATTCAGCAGTGACATAATTTTATTTGCCTCTCATCCTAATATTTTTATTTGCACTAGCACGTGCATCATCTTCGATTGCACTGACATCGGCGATATCACTAAGTGTAGTTGGGGCTATCGACGCAAGGTGTTGCAAGACTGCATCTACAATTTCAATAATCTCTGTGAATCTAATTTCACCTTTCAAAAATGCGGCCACCGCTTCTTCATTGGCCGCATTAAAGATTGCTGGCATCGCTCCGCCAATTTCACCGCATCTTCTGGCAAGGTCAATTGCAGGGAATCTTGCATGATCTATCGGCGCAAAATTCCAGGTGTGTGCAGTGCTCCAATCAATCGGAGCAATTGCTCCAGGAGTTCTTTCTGGCCAGCTAAGTGCCAAAGCTATTGGCAATTTCATTGATGGAGGGCTGGCTTGCGCAATTACAGATCCGTCACTGAATTCGACCATTGAATGAATCATCGATTGTGGATGAATTACCGCTTCAATTTTTGAATACGGAATATCAAATAAATAATGTGCCTCGATTATTTCTAATCCTTTATTTACCAAGGTGGCTGAATTTATGGTTACGACTGGCCCCATATTCCAAGTTGGGTGAGCAAGGGCTTCTTCCAATGTCACATCACTCAAATCATTTCTATTTCTAAATGGACCACCACTTGCTGTAAGGATTAATTTAGAAATTTCATTTTTAGTTCCACCGCGAAGTGCTTGAGCTAGTGCTGAATGCTCTGAATCGACTGGGATTAATTGTCCCGGTTTTGCAGCACGTAAAACTAAATCTCCGCCAGCAACAAGTGATTCCTTATTTGCAAGTGCAACTTTATTTCCAACTCCTAATGCATTAAGTGTTGGAGCAAGTCCAACTGAACCGGTAATCGCATTTAGCAATACATCAACCGGAATCGCTGCAACTTGAGCCGCTGCGCCTTTTCCATCAATCACATTTACGCCGGGCAAAGCATCCCGAAGTAATGCGCCATCTCCTTCGATGCCAACCACTTTGACGCCAAAATTTCGTGCCTGCTCCACTAACAGCGGAATATTTGATCCCCCAGCGGCAAGAGCAACAACGCGAAATTGAGTTGGATTTGCAGCAATAACCTCAAGTGCTTGCACACCAATTGAGCCAGTTGAACCCAAAATTGAGATATCGCGCATGGGCTAATCCTCTCAGGTCGGGCCAGATAGTTCATTCATCTGCCTAGTTGTTCTACTCTTACTCTTATGAGCGCCCTCGATGAAGGAACCCGTCTAACTGGCAGCAACCTGCCACAGGTGCGCCATTTGCAAACCGAGATTCCAGGGCCAAAATCTAAAGAGTTGATTGCAAGACGCGCCAACGCCGTTTCCGCCTCACTTGGTATGGCGATGCCAGTTTTTGTTGAACGTGCCGGTGGTGGAGTGATAATCGATGTCGATGGAAACTCAATTATCGATTTGGGCGCAGGAATCGCTGTTGTAAATGTTGGAAACTCCGCAGATTTAGTAATTGAAAAAGTTGTCGATCAAGTCAAAGCATTTACACATACCTGCTTCATGGTTGTTCCGTATGAAGGTTATGTTGAAGTTTGCGAAGCACTCAATCGCTTAACACCTGGTGATCATCCAAAAAAATCAGCACTGTTTAATTCTGGTGCTGAAGCAGTTGAAAATGCAGTGAAGGTCGCACGGGCCTATACCAAGCGCCCCGCTGTCGTTGTCTTCGAACATGGTTATCACGGTCGTACTAATTTAACTATGGGAATGACCGCTAAAAACATGCCTTATAAAGATGGGTTTGGTCCCTTTGCTCCAGAGATTTATCGAATGCCGATGGCTTACCCTTTCCGCTCTCACTCTGATCCACAAAAATACGCAGCTGAAATTTTGGATCTGATCACACACAAAATGGAGAAAGAGATTGGCCTACAAAATATCGCTGCAATTGTGATTGAGCCGATTCAAGGTGAAGGTGGATTTATCGTTCCACCAAAAGGGTTCCTTCCTGGTTTAGCAAGTTTTGCAAAAAGCAATGGAATACTTTTTGTAGCAGATGAAGTGCAAACTGGATTTGCTCGCACGGGCCAAATGTTTGCATGTGAAGATGAAAATGTAGTTCCTGACTTAATCACAACAGCTAAAGGTATTGCCGGTGGATTACCGCTATCAGCTTTAACTGGAAGAGCCGAAGTAATGGATAGCGTTCATGCAAGTGGATTAGGTGGAACATTTGGTGGTTCACCGATTGCTTGCGCTGCAGCTTTAGGTGCAATCCAAACCATTTCAGATCTAGATTTAATTAACCGCGCCAGTGAAATTGGGAAAATCATGAACTCGCGCCTGCTTGAGATGCAGAAAAAGTACACAGTCATTGGTGAAGTTCGTGGTCGTGGGGCTATGCAAGCAGTCGAACTCGTAATCCCAGGAAGCATCGAACCAAATTCAACTGCAACATCTGCAGTTGTTAAATTCTGCCAAGCAAATGGTGTCTTGGTGTTAACTGCAGGTACCTATAGCAACGTATTACGTTTTCTTCCGCCACTTGTCATGCCTGACCATTTACTAAATGAAGCCCTCGATATTATCGATCAGGCTTTTGCTTCGCTCTAAAACTTAATGCTAATTAACGGTCTAACAAGTTGCGTTTAGCGTTGTAAGTAGTGCCATTTTTATTATTTTTCTTATGAGCGAGGGCACTCAATACTTCAAGTGCTACGCGATTTGCCAAGATTGCAGTTATGTCAGCGCAATCATATGGAGGAGAAACTTCAACAATATCCATTCCGACAACTCGAACTTCAAGTGCAATTCGGCGGACCGCTTCAAGTAATTCTCGACTAGTCAATCCACCTGGTTCAGGAGTGCCAGTTCCGGGTGCCATTCCCGGATCAACGACATCTATATCTACAGAGAGAAAAACTCCAACGCAATCTTGCATTACAGTTTTTAGTGCTTCATCAAGAATGAGATTTAATCCGCGTGCGTTTATTTCAGTCATCTCATAGGAACGCATTCCTTGTTCGGACATCCACTTTAAAGTTTCATCTTCTGGCCAATATCCTCGTAATCCAATTTGCAGAAAACGATCGCCCCGAACTGCGCCTCTTTCAATTAACCGGCGCATCGGTGTTCCGTGTCCGTAAAGTTGCCCCATCTGATTGTCACCAGTATCTGCATGGGCATCAAAATGGATCACTCCGATTTTGCCCCAGCCAAGAGCCTTGGCAACTCCGGCAATATCAGCAGATGCAATTGAATGATCTCCACCAAGCACCAGTGGAATTGCACCACTCGCAGCTATTTTTTCACTCTCTACCTCAAGCAGATTTAAAGATTCCTCTAAATGACTTGAGGGCATTGCCAAATCACCAGCATCTACAACTTTTAATTGTTGAAGTGCATCTACCCGTAACGCTAAATGTGGACGGGAACCATCATGAGGCAAGTAATCTCCGGCACGAATTGCCATTGGTCCGAATTTAGTTCCGGAGCGATGTGAAGTCCCACCATCGACTGGAGCTCCAACAATTACTACATCGGCACCGGTATAACTTTTTTCTTCTTCCAAATCACAAGCTGGAATTCCTAAAAAGGTAAAACTTGGTCCATAAAGGTTTCCATGGTTTGCCATGA
>DDZI01000052.1:9873-12613 GCA_002346305.1 Actinobacteria bacterium UBA3012
CCACAAATTGCGTTTACCGCTGTGTTCATCGGCTCTGTTTATTGACCATCGGGTAATTTGAATAATGAAATAACGGAAAGGTTCAGGTGGGAATGCCAATGGTTTTTTGCGAACCATCTCTAATCTGGTTCGTTCATTATCTAAGCCATCTAGTAAATCCAACATCACTTGCGCGCCAAATCTTGTCGCAGCAACTCCTAAGCCGGTATATCCCAAAACTGTTGCTACTCGCTTATCTCTACTAACCGTCCAAAATGGTGAGAAGCGGGTACAGGTATCGATTGCCCCACCCCAAACATGCGTGAATTTAATTCCTTCAAGTTGTGGAAAGGTGCGTAGAAAATGCGATGCCAGTTTTGCATAAGTTTCTGGACGGGCTTCATACTCTTGACGAACTTTTCCACGGAAGTTGTAGATGGCATCCCATCCACCCCAAACAATGCAATTATCATCTGTTAAACGATAATAATGAAATTGATTACCAGAATCTGAAACTCCTTCACGATCTTTCCAACCGATACTCTCTAATTGAGTCGAAGTCAACGGCTCGGTAACTATTTGGTAATCGTAAACAGGGACAATATATTTTCGGGTTTTCTTAATGAGTGCCGGATAAACATTTGTAGCAAGAGCAACTTTTTGGGCATGGACTTCTCCATAAGCGGTATGAGCAATCACCGCTGATTTAGTTTGTACTAATTCTTCGACACGTGAGTTCTCAAAAATTTGTACACCTAATGAAAGACAGGCACGCTCTAATCCCCAGACAAGACGTGCTGGATCAACAAGTGCTGTTCCGTCATGGTCGAAAATGCCACCCTCATAAATTGGTGAATGGATTCGCGCCTGAATTGCTTCCTTATCCAAAAATTCAACATCATCACCAAGTGCATTACGTTCAGCGGCTTCTTCGCGCATTCCTTCTAATTGCCAAGGGGCAATCGCAACGCGTAACTCACCAGTTCGCTCCCAACTGCAATCGATGTTGTACTTTTTAATTGCATCTTCAATTGCATCTAAATTTTCCCAACCGAGTCTTTCAATGATCTCCATCTCATCTGGAAATCTTCTTTTGCCGTTTTGATATCCATGAGTTAGCGAGCTATTGCAGAATCCACCGTTGCGGCCAGATGCCCCCGCACCGGTTTCACGCATTTCAACAATTACAACTGAACGATTTGGATCTTCTTCTTTAGCCAAAATCGCAGCCCACAATCCGGTGTAGCCGGCGCCAACTATCAATAAATCAGCATGCACTTCTCCAACCAATGCCGAATGTGGCAGCGGTTCTAATGGATCTGAGTCAAGCCAATAGAGATCAGGTTGTGCATCTCGTAAATGGCGAACAATCTTTGGGTCGATGTCAGACATCGCACTAACCGGCCGTAACCGGAGCCACCCCTTAACCAACAATTTCGGTTGTCCCGGGTCCTCCGGAGTCCAACCCCACTACCGGGTCTCAAAGAGACCAACTTTTCGTAGTGGAACGGCTAAATCCTAGTGCTTTTTTTGCAATCTGCGGGCTTTGGCACTGGAATAAATCTGAGCCGAAATTACGATGGCGAGGGCGATCAAGAACATGGCTGAGCCGATTACGTTGGCTTGAGCGGGCACCCCGCGAGCAGATGAGACCCAGACAAATTTAGGGAAGGTATTGACCGTTCCAGAGTTGAAGTTGGTAATGATGAAGTCATCAAAAGAGAGTGAAAATGCCAGTAGAGCGGCGGCGGCAATTCCGGGAGCCACCAAAGGCAGAGTCACCCGGCGGAATGTTTGCCACTCTGTTGCGTACAAATCTCGCGCAGCTTCTTCCAACTTTGGATCCAAGGAAGCGATTCTCGCTTTGACTGTAACAACCACAAAGGAGATGCAAAACATCACGTGTGCGATAACTGTTGTCCAAAAACCTGGATTGATCCCTAAATTCAAAAACATCGCAAGTAAAGAGGCTCCAAGCACAATTTCTGGAGTTGCCATCGGCAAAAAGATTAATAAATTGGTGCTAGTGCGACCACGAAAACTGTAACGCCCTAATGCAAATGCAATCATAGTTCCTAATATTGTTGAGAAAAGAGTCGCCAGGAAACCAATCTTCATTGAATTTCCAAGAGCCGCACAAACTTCTGGAGCGCCACATGGATTCAACCAATTCTTAAACGTGAATCCTTGCCAAATTAAATTTCGTTTTCCAGAATCATTAAATGAAAATGCCATTGTGTATGCAACTGGAATAAACAGATAGATGAATGCAAGTCCCGCATAAATTCGAATTAAATTTTTGGATAGCCAGCGTGTCATACCAGTTCATCCGTTCCCGCTCGACGGATGTATACCGTAACTAAAATCAAAATTGCTGCCATTAAAGTGAATGAAAGAGCAGCAGCTGTTGGATAATCAACTATTCGGAAGAATCTTGAATCAATTACATTTCCAATCATTTTAGTTGTTGGATTTCCGAGAATTTGAGCGTTTACATAATCTCCGGCTGCTGGAATAAAGGTCAACAATGTTCCGGCCACTACCCCAGGCATTGATAAGGGGAAAGTCACCCTTCTAAAGGTGGTAAATCCGTTAGCGTAAAGATCTCCTGAGGCTTCCATTAAGCGTGGATCAATTCGCTCCAAACTTGCATAAATCGGCAAAGTCATAAATGGAAGAAAGTTATAAGTCATACCGGTAACTACAGCAAATGCCGTAGCGGTAATCCGAGTATCGGGACCGATTAAGTTCAAGTTTTGCA
>DDZI01000069.1 GCA_002346305.1 Actinobacteria bacterium UBA3012
GATGAATCGCGTAAAAGAGATGATTTCAGAAGGTGTAGACATCATTGATGTTGGCGGAGAGTCGACTCGTCCGGGGGCTGAACGGGTTAGTGAGGCCGAAGAGTTAGTTCGCACAATCCCAGTTATTAAGGCGATTGCAAAAACTTTTCCAGACACCACAATAAGTATTGATACAACTAGAGCAAATGTGGCTCAAGAAGCAGTGAAAGCCGGAGCAACAATAATTAATGATGTGAGTGGTGGTTTGGCAGATGCAAAGATGGCTGATCTAGTGGCAACCACTGGGGTGAAATACGTTGTAATGCATTGGCGTGGAAGTTCGGACACAATGCAGAGTAAGGCTATTTATGAAGATGTAAATTCAGAAGTGATAAAAGAGTTATTAGCAAGAGTTGACTCTTTAAAAAGTTCGGGTGTGCTAGAAAATCAGATAATTCTTGATCCAGGATTAGGGTTTTCTAAAATGCCAGAACATAACTGGGAGATTGTTAATAACTTAGAGCGGTTTACTAATTTGGGTTTCCCAATTCTGATTGGGGCATCTAGAAAAAGATTTTTAGGAGAGGAACTAACTCCGATTGAGCGGGAGGGCGCTTCTATAGCAATCACATCATTATGTGCGAAGAGGAAGATCTGGGGAGTACGCACACATTCTGTCAAGGAACACAAAATAGCGATTGATATAGTTAATGAATCTAATTCTGAAAGCGGGGCCATGTAATGGATAAAATCATTCTTACTGGAATTTCTGCTATTGGTTTTCATGGTGTTCATGATTTTGAAAGAAAAAATGGCCAAATGTTTTCGGTTGACCTTGAGATTGGAATAGATCTTTCAAAGGCGGGAAAAAATGATGAATTATCAGAAACAATCGATTATTCAGCTGTTGTGGGCAAAGTTATAAGTATTTTGACAGGACCTCCAGTAAATTTAATTGAAAAAGTGGCAGAGCTCGTCAGCGAAGAAATTTTCAAGAATTTTCTTCAGGCAAACTCCGTCATAGTTGTAGTTCACAAACCCGAAGCACCAGTTGGTGCCGAGATTTTGGATGTAGCAGTGCGAATCGAAAGAAGCAGATGAGAGCGGTTTTGTCGCTAGGGTCAAATCTCGGTAACAGCGCAGAAATTTTGAGTTCTGCGGCAGAAGCATTAAACGAAGTCAGTGAAGTAATTGCGTTGTCATCCTTTTATCAAACTAGACCAGTTGGCGGTCCACCACAACCAGATTTTATAAATGCGATAATCATTATTGAGACGAATCTGGAACCAGAAGAGTTGTTATTAGTGGCTCAAGCAATAGAAGGCGCACATGGGCGTGAAAGAAATGAAAATACCGTTAAATGGGGTCCACGGTTTCTTGATATTGATTTAATCAAATGTGATGAAATGCTTATTAACTCTCCAGACTTAACAATTCCGCATCCTCGTGCGCATGAGCGAGAGTTCGTCTTGCGACCATGGAATGAGATAGATCCAGCCGCTACCTTGCCGGGATTTGGTGTGATTTCGCAGCTTTTGGAGAGTGGGCAATTTAGCGAGTAAACTCTGGATGAAGCCTGGTACCCAAGCAGCGGACTGGAGCAGTACATGCAACACCTACTTAAATATCCACCCAGTGGCGACAGTGCCAATAATGTGCTGGGCGACAAAAAGATTGCATTTGTTCCCACAATGGGGGCTTTACATGAAGGTCATATATCCCTAGTAAATGAGGCCAAGAATCTGGCCGAACAAGTTGTGATGAGCATATTCATCAATCCAACACAATTTGAATCTGTCGAAGATTTAGCAAAATATCCCCGCACCCTAAATGAAGATATCCAATTAGCAGAAGCCGCAGGGGTTGATCTTTTGTGGACACCAGATGTTTCTGAGATTTATCCTGATAAATATAAGTTAATAGATGCAGGTGAACTTGGAAGAATTTATGAAGGACACTCTCGCGCTGGTCATTTTGATGGTGTCTTGACTGTTGTAAATCGTTTATTTGAAATTGTAAAACCAGAGTATGCAATCTTTGGAGAAAAAGATTTTCAACAACTATTTTTAATTAAAGAATTTTCAAAAAAAGCACACCCTGAAATAGAAATTATTTCAGGTAGAACTATTAGAGAAGTTTCCGGATTGGCACTTTCTTCGCGAAATGTAAGACTCTCACCTGAGGAGAAAAATTCTGCGCTTGTGATTTCTAGAGCACTGGAAATGGGAAGTAAAAAGCAGAGTTATTCCGAAGTAAAATCTAGCGTCCTGGCTGAACTTGCTACTGAAATTGATTTTAAGTTGGATTATTTTGCAATAGTAAATCCCAAGAGTTTGCTCGAGGTAGATCAAAGCCACTCAGGGCCCGTGCAACTGTTGCTTGCTGGTTGGGTAGGCTCAGTCAGGTTGATAGATAATTTTGCGGCTGTTGTCGGGCCAGAAGGGCGGGGAAATTGAAATTATTAGCACCTAGCCCTGGGTGGACGATTAAAGCTGATGTGATAATTGTGGGATCTGGAATAGCGGGTTTGACTACCGCACTTCAAGTTCGCGCAAATGGATTATCTGTTCTGTTAGTTACTAAAGCCCGAGTTGACGCTGGTTCTACAAAGTGGGCACAAGGTGGAATTGCTGCCGCACTTGGGCCAGGAGATTCACCTGCTGAGCATGAAGAGGACACTCTTGTTGCTGGAGCAGGTCTTTGTGATGTTGAAGCGGTAAGAATTTTAGTTTCCGAAGGACCTGGCGCTGTTAAACGATTAATTGCCAGAGGTGCAGTTTTTGATAGAGCAGTAAGTGGTGAGATCGCATTGACGCGTGAAGGTGGTCACCATCGAAATCGGATTTTGCACGCTGGCGGTGATGCAACAGGTGCTGAAATTTCACGAGCTTTACTTGCAGCCGTAACCCAAGATGAAGGAATCGAATTAATTGAAAACGCACTTGTACTAGATGCCCTTGTTGACAACGACGGCCGAGTTTGTGGAGTTACATTGCATGTGATTGGTCAAGGAAGTAGAGATGGCGTTGGCCGGGCACTTGGCAGAGCGGTTATTTTAGGAACCGGAGGCTTAGGACAAGTCTTTGCTCAAACCACAAATCCTCCAGTCTCAACTGGAGATGGCGTTGCACTTGCATTGCGTGCAGGAGCTGGAATTGCCGATGTTGAGTTTATTCAATTTCACCCAACAGTTATGTGGCTTGGAAATAATGCGAGTGGACAACAGCCACTAATCAGTGAAGCAGTGCGTGGCGAAGGAGCAGTTCTAGTCAACGATGCAGGTGAACGTTTTATGCAAGGAGCGCATGAATTAGCAGATTTAGCCCCGCGCGATGTTGTAGCAAAAGCAAACATGCGCGAGATGATCAAAAATGGAAGTGATCATGTTTGGCTTGATGTTAGTGCGGTATCAAATTTTGTTGAAAGATTCCCAACTATTTATCAATCTTGTTTAGATCATAAAATTGATCCAACAAAAGATTTGATTCCAGTTGCACCTGCTGCTCATTACGCATCTGGAGGCGTTCGAGTTGATTTATTCGGGAACTCAAGTATTTCTGGACTATATGCATGTGGTGAGACAGCATGTACTGGTGTTCATGGCGCGAATCGATTGGCATCTAATTCTTTGTTGGAGGGATTAGTTTTTGCTGCGCGTATTGCCGACGATTTGAAGATAAATCTTCCAGAGCAGCGCGAGCCTGTGGAAAACAACTCACAAAGTATTTTGTTGGATCCATCTATTAGAAAAGATATTGCAAACGCTATGAGTAAAGGTGCTGGTGTAATCAGAACTAGAGAATCATTAGAAGAGGTATTGGCAACTTTAGAACAACTAGCACAGAAAACATCAGATCAACCATGTGTCGAAGCTTGGGAAGTGACAAATTTGCACTGCCTGGCAAATGTTTTGGTGCGATCAGCTTTGATCAGAGAAGAAACACGGGGCTCTCATTGGCGAGAGGATTTCCCTAATACATTAAATTCTTGGGAGCAGCGGATTTTGCAAGAGATGGATACAGAGGGAAATTATCTCCACAATTTAGAAAAGGTGATTAATGAGTAGATTATCCAATCAACTTGTTGCGACTATGTTGGCGCAAAAAATATCACCACAACCTTTCGAGGCATTAGTTGATGCAGCACTTCGAGAAGATTTAGGTAGTGGCTTAGATGCAACAACAGTTGCAACAATCCCAGCTAATCAAATTGCCGTCGCTCAATTTAATGCGAGAAAGAGTGGAGTTGTAGCTGGGATATTTGCGGCACAAGCTGTGCTTGAAATTGCTGGCAACTCTGCAATTAAGTTTGATAAGCAAATATCTGAAGGCAGCAAAGTAGAAGCTGGACAATTAATCATTGAAGCGACAGGAAAAGTTACTGACTTACTTCTTGCAGAGCGAACAGCACTTAATTTCCTTTCACGACTTTCAGGAATCGCAACTACTTCGAGCATTTGGGTTGAAGCAGTAAAAGGCACTAAGTGCGTAGTACGCGATACTCGGAAAACAACTCCAGCATGGCGTGAAATCGAAAAGTTTGCTGTTCGAATGGGTGGAGCGACAAATCATCGAATGAACCTATCTGATGCTGCTCTCATAAAAGATAATCACATTGCCGCGACAGGAAGTATCGCAAATGCAATTAATGATGTACGTAAAAAATTTCCGAATCTTTCAATTGAAGTTGAAATTGATCGCTTAGATCAAATGGAAGAGGCATTAGTGGGGAAAGTTGATTTAATTTTGTTAGACAACATGTCCCCTGAACAATGCAAATTAGCGGTTAAACAATGCGCTGGTCGAACAAAACTTGAAGCATCAGGGGGAATCACATTAGAAAATGCCCGCGATTATGCAATGAGTGGAGTCGATTTTATTGCAATCGGGGCCTTGACCCATTCTGCCGCGATCCTTGATATTGGTTTAGATCTGAAAGTTAAGGGGTAATGACATGTTATTAACAATTGATGTTGGCAATACCAATACGGTATTAGGAATTTTCGAAAATCAAGAGATATTGCACTCATGGCGAGTGAAGACAGATCCCCGTGATACTGCTGATGAATTGTGGATTAAATTTCGTTCTTTAGTGGAAGATTATGAAGTAACTGGCATATCTTTATGTTCAACAGTTCCAGCAGTTCTACGCGAATTACGCACGATGCTTTCTAGGCATTATGCACAAACTCCATCAACCATTCTTGAACCCGGCATAAAAACCGGTGTTCCTTTGCTTGTAGATAACCCTAAAGAGATTGGTTCAGATCGGATTGCAAATACATTGGCCGCTCATGAAATGTTTGGCGAAAATGGACCAGTAATTGTTGTTGATTTTGGCACCTCTACTAATTTTGATGTTGTCTCAGACAAGGGCGAATTTTTAGGCGGCGCACTAGCACCTGGAATTGAGATCTCTGTTGAGGCACTAGCGGCTCGAGCTGCACAACTTAGAAAAGTTGAATTGATTAAACCCAAATCAGTAATTGGGAAAAATACCGTTGAAGCATTGCAATCTGGAACAATTTATGGCTTCGCGGGGCAGGTGGATGGATTAGTGCGGCGGATTAGTGATGAATTAAATGTAGAAGGAATCACGGTAGTTGCTACTGGAGGTTTGGCGACCTTAGTAATTGGAATTTGTGAAACCATAGATTTTCATGAACCAGATTTGACCTTAATTGGCCTTCGTCTGGTGCACGAACGAAACCACTAGAACCGGTACCCTCTACCCCATGAGCGAAAAAGGTGCGCAGGAAAGCAATAACGCCTCCGAAGTAGATGATCTGCCAGAGCAGATTCGGATTCGCCATGAAAAAAGAGAATCTTTAATTTCTTCAGGTGTTGAGCCATACCCAGTTTCAGTTCCACGGACCTCTTCACTTAAATCTATAAGAGAAAAGTTCGCTGATCTAGAAATAGATGTAAAAAGTGGCGTAACAGAGAGTTTAAGCGGTCGAGTTATCTTTAAACGAGATACCGGAAAATTATGTTTTGCAACTTTGCGCGAAGGTGATGGGACTGAGTTGCAAGCGATGTTCTCATTAGACAAAGTTGGCGAAGAACTTCTGGGGCAGTGGAAAACCTTTGTAGATATTGGGGATTTTGTGAGTGTTACCGGTGAAATAATCACATCCAAACGCGGCGAACTTTCCATACTTGCAACTTCTTGGAATATGGCAGCAAAAACTTTGCGCCCACTCCCAGTAGAACACAAACCAATGTCTGAAGAGACTCGGGTTCGGATGCGCTACGTAGATTTAATAGTTAGACCAGAAGCTAGATCAAATGCCCGTTTGCGACCTGTCGTAATGAAATCACTACGTGAGACATTTTCAAAAAAAGATTTCATTGAAGTCGAAACACCTATGTTGCAGGTATTGCATGGTGGAGCGGCAGCGCGGCCATTTAAAACTCATATTAATGCATACGATATGGAGTTATTTTTAAGAATTGCACCTGAGCTTTATTTGAAGCGTTGCATAGTTGGTGGAATTGAGCGAGTTTTTGAGATCAATAGAAATTTTAGAAATGAAGGCGCTGACTCTTCGCACTCACCAGAGTTTGCGATGATCGAGTCTTACCAATCTTATGGAGACTGGAATTCCATGATTGAGTTAACGCGGGATCTAGTCCAGGCAGCAGCAATTGCAATTTGCGGGTCAACAACAGTCACACATTTTGATGGTCGCGAAAGTGATTTAGGCGGAAAATGGGATCAGATTTCACTATACGGATCAGTCTCTAAGGCTGTTGGCGTTGAAATTACTGCGTTAACACCTTACGAAGAGTTAGTTGCACATGCTAAAAAAGTTGGTTTATCTGTTGATCCAAAATGGATTACTGGAAAATTGCTAGAAGAGTTATTTGAACATTTAGTTAAGCCAGAATTGAAAACTCCCACATTTGTTATGGGCTTCCCATTGGATACTTCACCATTGGTACGAGCACATCGCGAAATTCCAGGAGTGGCAGAGAAGTGGGATTTATACATTGATGGTTTTGAACTTGCAACCGGTTACTCCGAATTAATTGATCCAGTAATTCAACGTGAGCGATTAGTAGCGCAAGCAGCACTTGGCGCTAAAGGTGATGTTGAAGCAATGGCACTAGATGAGGACTTTTTGCGCGCTCTTGAATTTGGAATGCCGCCACTCGGAGGTATGGGAATGGGTGCAGATCGATTATTAATGGCACTTACTGGTCTTGGAATTCGCGAAACTATTTTATTTCCACTAGTGAAACCAGAATGAACCCAATAATTCGTCCGGCACGTACAAGCGATATTAAACAACTTCGACATATTATTGACGCGTACGCACTTGGACGAAGATTACTTTCAAAAGAGACAGTAACTCTTTATGAATCTGTTCAAGAGTTTACGGTTGCTGAAATAGATGGTGAAGTAATTGGCTGTGGCGCTCTACATATTCTTTGGGAAGATTTAGCCGAAGTGCGAACCATGGCTGTTATCGAAAAATATCGAGGCACTGGAATTGGGTCGCAATTATTAGAACAGATTACAAAACGTGCAATTGAACTAGGTGTGAAAAGAATTTTCTGCTTAACATTTGAAACCGATTTCTTCAGTCGGCATGGTTTTGTTGAGATTCAAGGAACCCCGGTGGACCCAGCGGTCTACCAAGAATTACTGCTCTCCTACGATGCCGGTATTGCTGAATTTCTGGAGCTAGAGAGCGTGAAGCCAAATACCCTGGGGAACACCAGAATGTTGAGAGTGCTTTGACCACCTTTTAGGAATGGCGGGAAAATCTGAAGTGCTGACCCCATATGTAGTGGTCAGACCAGAAATTTAGCTGATTTAGGTAAGGCTGGGCATATTTGAGGCCGGCTGAGCGTTAAAAGAAGTACCACCCGAGGTGGCGCCTAAGTAAGAGATGATTAGGCTTGGAGATGTACCAAAGCAGTCGAGCTGTTTAGATCGACTTTCTTTACTAGAGGAGTTGCCATGTTTGAGCGGTTTACAGATCGAGCCAGACGAGTAGTTGTACTCGCGCAAGAGGAAGCTCGCATGCTCAATCACAATTACATCGGCACCGAGCACATTTTGCTTGGTTTGATTCACGAAGGTGAAGGCGTAGCCGCAAAAGCGCTCGAATCACTTGGCATTTCACTGGAAGCAGTTCGTGCGCAAGTAGAAGAGATTATTGGTCAAGGCCAACAGGCACCAAGTGGACATATTCCATTTACTCCACGTGCTAAAAAAGTACTAGAACTTTCACTTCGTGAAGCTTTGCAACTTGGACACAACTACATTGGTACCGAACATATTTTGCTGGGATTGATCCGCGAAGGTGAAGGCGTTGCTGCACAAGTGTTGGTAAAACTTGGGGCTGATTTAAACCGCGTTCGTCAACAAGTAATTCAACTTCTATCTGGTTACCAAGGTAAAGAGGCTGCAACTTCTGGTGGCCCAGCTGAAGGAACTCCATCCACCTCACTTGTTCTTGATCAATTTGGTCGCAACTTAACTGCCGCTGCTCGTGAAGGAAAGCTTGATCCAGTTATTGGTCGCGAAAAAGAGATCGAACGCGTGATGCAAATTCTTTCACGACGCACAAAAAATAACCCAGTATTAATTGGTGAGCCAGGTGTTGGTAAAACTGCAGTAGTTGAAGGACTTGCTCAAGCTATTGTGAAAAATTTAGTTCCAGAAACAATTAAAGATAAGCAAATCTATTCACTCGACCTCGGCGCGCTAGTTGCAGGAAGTCGCTACCGTGGAGATTTCGAAGAGCGCTTAAAGAAAGTTTTAAAAGAGATTCGTACCCGTGGCGACATTATTTTGTTCATCGATGAGATTCACACATTAGTTGGAGCGGGCGCGGCTGAAGGTGCAATCGATGCTGCAAGTATTTTGAAACCGATGTTGGCACGTGG
>DDZI01000015.1 GCA_002346305.1 Actinobacteria bacterium UBA3012
GAGCATGGCTTCTTCTTAAACTTCTTCATTGCTGCTGCCGACATCTTGCTTACTTTTGGCTTCGGCTTCAGCGTCTTATTATTTCTTGCGCCCACTGTGGTGCTCCTTTTTAGGATGCCCCGTCAATTCTGACGGGAATGGTTGATTTATATGGATTGGTTTTTAGAAGGGAGGTTGATCATCGGAGCCAGCTGAAGACCAGCCGCCACCAACAGGAGCTGCAGACCATGGGTCTTCAGCTGAAGCAGTTTCAGTAACAGGAGTTGAGAATGAACCACTGCCACCAGCAGCGCCCGCTGCGCGAGTTGTCTTAGTGACTTTTGCAGTTGCATTGCGGAGTGATGGACCAACTTCGTCTACTTCAACTTCGTACACAGTGCGCTTTTCGCCCTCTTTGGTTTCGTATGAGCGTTGCTTTAAACGACCAGTAACAATCACGCGCATTCCGCGAGTAAGTGATTCTGCAACGTTCTCTGCTGCTTGACGCCAAATATTGCAAGCAAGAAAGAGGCTGTCGCCATCTTTCCATTCATTTGTGTTCTTATCGAGGTAACGCGGAGTTGAAGCAACCGTGAATTTAGCAACTGCAGCACCGGATGGTGTGAAGCGCAATTCAGGATCGTTTACAAGATTTCCAACCATTGTGATTGTTGTATCTCCTGCTGCCATTTTTTCTCTCTTCTCTCTTATCTACTTTAGATGCTTTTTATTTGTTTTACTCTGGACTATTTCTTTGCGCCAGAGTTTTACTCTGGACGAACAACCTTTGTACGAAGCACTGCTTCGTTCAAATTTAATTGGCGATCAAGTTCTTTAATCGCATCCGGACCACAGTGCATATCAACGACTGCGTAAATTCCTTCTGGTTTTTTATTTATTTCGAAGGACATACGACGACGGCCCCAAATGTCGAGCTTGTCGACAGTGCCACCGCTCTCTTTGATTATCTTGAGGTATGTCTCAAGACTTGGTGCGACTGTGCGTTCTTCTAATTCAGGATCGAGAATGACCATGAGTTCATATCTACGCATAAGTTAACCCCACCTCCTCTGGACTAAAGCGGCCACGGAATTTCCGCGGCAGGAGGGTTATTGCTCCTTCGCGAAATCCACGGGTGTGGCTCTCTTGAAGGAAGGCTAAGCGTAACCCTGTCCGACGCCAGATAAAAATTCAAGGTTCTGTGGACCAAATTTTGGTGTGGACCTACGCATAAGGCGCAGGCAGAACCAGGTCAGGGCGCCAACTCGAAGCACAATGGCGACCGCATAGGCCCAGGCGGGGATAGCGAAGTTGGTGCCCGAGACTTCGGCCAGGTATTGCCAAATTGCAAAGTGATAAATCAATTCCGCAAATTGCCAGACCCAGAAATCGAAACGATCTCTCTTATCTATCATTGCAAGAATTGCGAGCGGTGTTAACCAGAGAACATATTGCGGTGAATAGACCTTGCTGGCAGTTACAAAGATGGCAACTATAAAAAAGGCGATTGTGGCCAACTTTGGAACTTCTGGAATCCCATAAACAAATAATGTGAAGGCAAGTGCGCCCACCGCAAATACGATGAGTGAAATCATATTCAAATGCTTAATATTTAATCCGAAAATTTCTAAAGCGTGCCAGATTGATCCCCAATCTGCAGCTCGTTCAGAGTTCAATTTAAAGAATCTCCACCACCCTGTAGGGGTAGTAATAATGAATGGCAAATTAATTAGTAACCAAGTTGTAAAGGTGATGGAAGAGTAGAGAACTAGCTCTCTGATCTTTGATTTTCTGATCAAGATTAAGGCTATTGGCAACAATAAAACTATCGGAAAGAATTTTGTTGCAATCGATAATCCAAGTGCTATTGCGCTCTTGTGATATTTTCCAATATCAAAGAAATAAATTGCGGCGAGCGCACTTATCACTGCCCAGATATCCCAATTTATATATAAGGATGCGACAACTGCTGGTGCAATTGGAAGTAGATACCAGAGCTCTGGCTTTAATTTCTTCAAAAAAACTACTGTTGCAATAAAGAGCAGTGCAACTAGCAGAGCATTAATATCAAAATATTTTACAAATTTATCTTCACCATCGCCAACTAAGAAGGAGGTTACCCACATGATCAAACCAGTTACTGGTGGATACTCAACTGCGTTGGTTGCGCTGCTGTACGGCCAACTATTTGTTATTAATCCACGCGCACCGAAAAGTGCTGGAAAATCTGAATAACAAGCGTGAATGTAATCACCGGGAGGTATCCACCCATTTGATCTACAGTAATCAAATTTAATAAATGAAAGCAGGGCTGCGATGATTGCGAGAAGAACTGCGCTCTTCGCAATTAATTTCATTGCCTTGCTGCGAGTTTCTTCTTCTTTGTAGCCCCAGATTCATACTTTCCGGCAAGCTCTGGATCAAGAGTTGGGACTGCTTCCAAATATGAAACTGGATCAGCGCCGCCGACATATGCTGGCTCTGGGAATTGGGTCGCGGGCATTCCCTTTTGAGCAAGCTTTGTATATGTGTTCCAAACTTGTGCTGGGAAGGATCCGCCCGTGAACGCGAAATTTCCACCAATTCCATTTAGTGATTGGGTTGCATTATCCATGAACATTGTGACTGTTGTTGCAAACTCTGGGGTGTAACCATTGAACCAAGCTGATGCATTGTCAGTTGTTGTTCCCGTCTTTCCGGCTATCGGCCTTCTCACACCACTTGCTGCTGCAACACCGGTTCCAGATTTTGTACCTTGGGCAAGTGCGTAAGTTAAATCTGCCATCACATCAGGTTGAAATACTTGCTGCGCTTGAATTTTTCCTTCATAGAGAACACCCTTATTTGATCCCAATACTTCTTTAATTAGAAATGGGGTTGCATAAATCCCATTCGCGGCAAAAGTTGCATATGCCGCAGCCATATCAATTACATGAGGGGATGAAACGCCAAGAGATATCGATGGGGTTGGCATGAGTGCAACTGAATTAGGAATTCCCGCACGTCTTGCAACATCAACAATATTTTCAAGTCCCGCTGCAATTCCAAGCGGTACATAAACTGTATTTATCGATTGCGCAGTTGCATAGGCTAAATCGATTTCGCCTTCCTGCCTATTGTTGTAATTAAAGACTGGATATGGCTTGCCTACATCATCAAATACTTGCGGGGAACTTCCGCTCCACACAGAAGAAAGCGGAATTCCCTGCTCTAGGGCTGCAACTAAAGCAAATGGTTTAAAACTAGATCCGGCTTGGGTAATTGACTGTGTTGCGCCATTTAATTGTTTTACTAAGTAATCTTTTCCGCCGTAGAGGGCGACAATTTCACCAGTGCCTGGCCTAATTGAAACTAGGGCTTGATTAAAATTCTCAGGGGTGTTCTTTGGACCGCGTGAATCCATAGCCCGGACCGATGCTTCTTGGTTTTTGCGTAGAAGCGTTGTTTTAATTACATATCCACCAGTTTGTAATTGTGACTCGGTAAATCCTAATTTTTCTAATTCCCGAACTACCCAAGACATTACATAACCTTTAGGACCGGCAAGCGCTCCTGAAGTTACACGTTCCCGAATTGCTGGATACTTTAATTTTGCCGCATCATCGGCGGTCAACCACTCCTTTGAAACCATTCCATCTATTACATATTGCCAACGCGCTTTTAACCTTGCGGTGTTCTCTTTGCCATATGAAGGATCGTAATAACCTGGTGATCGCAGAATACTTGCCAAGATCGCAGCCTCTGAAATTGATACTTGGCTTACGCTCTTGCTGAAATAAACTTCAGAAGCAGTTTGAATTCCATATGAACCACGGCCAAAATAAATTGTGTTTAAATAACTTTCTAAGATATCATCTTTCGACATCTGGTTCTGCAGCTTCATAGCAATAATAAGCTCTTTTACTTTTCTTGTAATTGTTCGCTCTGGGGTTAGGAATGCAGTTTTTGCATATTGTTGGGTAATCGTCGACCCACCTTGAGCATTCAGTGAACCAGATTTTAAGTTGTTGAAAAATGCCCGGGCGATTCCTATTGGGCTTACTGCGCTCTGAGTGTAGAAATTGCGATCTTCCGCCGCCATTACAGCTTGGCGGACATGAAGTGGAACGTTTGCGAGCTTTACAACTTGTCGATTTTCAGAACCGAGCCGGCCGATTTCTTTACCATCCGCATATTGAATAATTGTTGACTGACTATTAACAAATGCATTTGGATCAGGAATGCTTACGGAAAAGTAAGCATAGGCAAATCCGAGAACTCCAAGGATGAAACCGCCCCCAATAGTGAAAACACCTATTTTGAATAGTTTTCCCTGCAAAATCTTCATTACTTAAGGTTACCTTCCAAATCTTAAAATTAACGACCTCTTAGGGATTTCTCATGAAGATGCCAGCTCTTTAATTCACGGGCTGGTTTCCAGTCGTCATCTTCAAGGGTGTGCACCTTTCGTGGCACTTTTCGAGTTCGACCATCTCCCAACAGAAATGAATAAATAAGGTGGTTCCACCCGCACTCCAAACAAACTTCAACGGTATAAACCCGGAATTCACCATATTCATTCTGCATCTCATCTAATTCGGATAGGGATTTAATCCGCCCTGAATATTGTCCAAGTTGATCCCCAAATGCGTAACGCAATTCTCGAATCTCTACTTTTTTACAGACCGGACAAGATCTAGAGGTAATTTCACCATGATGCTTTGCTGCGCGCTTTAAATATGGATCTGCATCACATGCATCCATTGCGGAAGATGAACCACGGAAGAGTGCAAGCAAGGTTGAGCGACGATCAAGTGAATAATCGATGTTATCTCGGCGCGACCACATAATGGCTAAGAATAATCCAACTTTGGTGATTACGCTTTGCGCTATGAAGCTAATAGCTCGGTTTGGCTCACTTCCTAAATTGCTCCGGGTTAGGTGGACTGGACAACTTACTGATGGAATGTTTCAGTCGGCACTGGCATCCTTTATTTTGTTTTCACCAGAGCGCCAGCCAGATGCCTTCAAAGCAGCGCTGGCTTTTGCTGTAGTTCTACTTCCATATTCAATTGTTGGTCCGTATGTTGGAATTTTCCTAGATCGGTTTAGCCGAAAACGAGTAGTTCAATTTGCTAATTTATTTCGCTCGCTCGATCTCTTAATTATCGCTTACCTGATTTACAAAGGTTCGACTGGAATTGTGTTAACTCTCTTTGTTCTGCTCTCTTTTGGTGCGAATCGTTTAATCCTTGCGGGGCTATCAGCCGGTCTTCCATTGATGGTTAGTAAAAAGGTTTTAGTTTCGGCAAATGCTTTGGCTGTTACTGGTGGAACCATTTCTGTTGTTATCGGCGGTGGGCTTGGAATTGCAGTTAAAAACGCCTTGGATTTAACAGATGCTGGTGACTTTGTTGATGGCGTTCTGATTTTAATTAGCGCTGGTGGATATATGCTCGCTGCAATCTTTGCCTCGCGTTTGGGTAAATCTGAAATTGGTCCACAAGATCATGAAGTTCCACAGGAGGTTCGTGGTTTCGGTGAGGTATTACAAGGGTTTAGCGCCTTAAGAAAACATGGCGATGCTTTGCGCGGAATTTTTGGGACTGGTGTTCAGCGAGGTGGAATCACAGCACTTACTTTGATGGCACTCTTATTAGAGCGAAATACATTTAATGATCCAAGCGACCCCGATGCTGGTCTAAGGGGTTTTGCTTATGCCTTAGCGATTGCTGGAATTGGAATTGGCTTGGGTGCGCTTGCTGGACCTTATGGCGTCGCCAAGTTTGGTCGGCACAAATGGATGCGAATTTCTATGATTGCTCCAATTGGTTTCCTGATAGTTTTTGGTCTCTTTCCAAATGAATTCATGATGATTTTGACAGCATTTTTTGTCGGGGGTTTTGGTCAAAGTTACAAAATCACAAATGATGCTTTGGTCCAGTCCAAGATTGTTGATGAGTTTCGTGGGCGAATATTTGCTTTTTATGATGTTGCTGTAAATGGTGCAATAGTTTCTGGCGCAATGATTGCTGCGCTGACCCTGCCGCCAAGTGGTGTCTCTTTAGTTCTGCCTTGGCTGATTGCGATTTCATACACACTCGCTGCACTGGTATTACTGCGAAAATCTAAATTTTCGACTGATTCTCGCTCCACCACTTAAGCAGTTCTGCTTTTGCGACATCTGGACCAAGTGGTCCGCGATCCATTCTTAAATCTAATAAGTATTGATAGGCGCGACCAACAATTGGTGATGGTGAAATTCCTAGAATAGCCATGATTTCTAAACCATCTAAATCAGGCCGGATTTTCTCTAGCTCTTCTTCTGCCATAAGTTTCAAAATTCGCTCTTCTAGCGAATCATAAGTTTGCGCAAGGCTCTCGGCTTTACGTTGATTCCTAGTAGTGCAATCAGCTCTGGTTAATACATGCAGATGATCTAACTGGTGCTCTGCATCTCGGATATAACGCCGAACTGCTGAATCGGTCCATTCACCAGTCCCATAACCATGAAAACGTAGGTGCAGAAAGACCAGCGATGAAACATCATCGACTACATCATTGCTAAATCTCAGGGCTTTTAAGCGTTCTTTAGCCATTCGGGCGCCAACAACTTCGTGGTGATGAAATGAAACCCCGCCACCTGGAATTAGTTCTCGAGTTTTTGGTTTCCCAATATCGTGCAATAGCGCTGCTAACCGAATGACTAGGTTTGGTCCATTCAATCGCTCTTCTAAAGAAATCGCCTGCTCTAAAACTTTGAGTGTGTGTTCATAAACATCTTTATGGTGATGGTGTTCGTCAATCTCTAACTTTAACTTTGGGATTTCGGGAATGACGAAATCTGCCAAGCCAGTATCGACAAGTAGGGCAATTCCAATTCTTGGATTTTCTGACATTATCAATTTAACGAATTCATCTCGGATGCGCTCTGCAGAGATTATTTCAATGCGGCCGGCCATCTCTTTTATTGCAACAATTATTGCTGAATCAACATTAAAGCCGAGTTGCGCTGCAAATCTTGCGGCCCGCATCATTCGTAGTGGATCATCTGAGAAAGAATTCTCTGGAGTTCCTGGAGTTCGCAAAACTTTCCGAGCTAAATCATTTACTCCATCATAATTATCAATAAATGTTGGAGGTGTGGTTGTGAGTTCGAGCGCCATGGCATTTACTGTGAAGTCTCTTCGTAGTAAATCACCTTCAATATTGTCACCAAAATTTACTTCTG
>DDZI01000043.1:0-1360 GCA_002346305.1 Actinobacteria bacterium UBA3012
GGAGTTATGTAATAGCCAAGAGATGCTTCAACCACTCGATTAACAGTTACAGACCAGATATAAATAGCCCAGTTGGCTGAAAGAAGTCCAGAAGTAAGCGCAAGTAAGGCAAGTGTGCGCGGATTCTTTAAGGCTTTAAATGCACTCCGGAATTCTTTCCGAAAAGACAGAGCAATAAGACAAACAAGCAGAGACCAAACTGCTCGGTGGGAAATTATTTCAAATGCCTTCGTATTTCCCAATGCGCCCCAATAAAGCGGTAGCAATCCCCAAATTACATATGCAGCGACTCCATAGACCAGCCCAGTCCGGTATCTAGTCAGAGTTGTCAAAGTATTAACGGAAGTTCGTAAATTGAGGTGCGAAATCTAGATCTTGGGATTTAACAAAAGCAATTGCTTCTTGTAGATCATCCTTACTCTTTGAACTTACCCTTAATTCATCCCCTTGGATTTGAGTCTTAATTGTTTTAGGGCCGTCATCACGTAAAGATTTTGCAAGTTTTTTAGCATGTTCTTGGGAGATGCCCTCTTTAATCGGCACAACGATCTTGTAAATCTTTCCGGATAAAACTGGAAGACCTGGATCGATATGCTTTTGGGAAACTCCGCGCTTAATTAATTTATCTTTGAAAACATCAAGAGCGGCTTTTGCCCGCTCTTCAGTCTGAGCTTCGATCAAAATCTTTTCGCCATCTTTTTCAATCTTTACGCCAGTATTTTTAAAGTCAAATCTGGTGGTTAATTCACGATCGGCTTGATTCAAAGCATTATCAAGTTCCATGTAATCGACTTTAGAAACAATGTCAAAACTAAAATCTGCCATTTGTAATGTGCCTTTCAAATATTATTACCGTTATATTACTAGGAATATCATTCAACTGTACTCGTGGCACATAGATTTAAGCGTTAGTTTGTAAGTGGAAAATCTCACGGACCTCTTTGGCATCGACTAATCCCTCGGAATTAAACTCCATGTAAGGATTCATGATTTCGCCCCACTTATCATGAATCTCTGAGTACCATAAGCGATCCCATGATTCGAGGTCATTAATTTCCGAGTACATAAAAAGAATCGGATCATTTTCAAAAATAGTTATCTTCGCAATTCCTTGACGTTCAATTTCAGCAACTAGTTCAGGCCAAACCTCGTCATGATATTTTTTGTACATCGCAAGACCACCGGGTTGAAGTCTCATCATGAACGCTTTTCTAATCATTTTTGTGCCCCCTAGTTGTTTAGTGGCAAACGATACGGGTGCGTCAGTAGCAGCGAATAGGGGGTTTTAGAGGGGGTTTTGAGCAGTGGCAGCGGTGGTAATCTTGGCCCGCTCTCATCCCCTGGCGGGTTGCCCGAGCGG
>DDZI01000043.1:1416-4562 GCA_002346305.1 Actinobacteria bacterium UBA3012
TTGCCCGAGCGGCCAATGGGAGGGGACTGTAAATCCCCCGGCTCTGCCTTCGAAGGTTCAAATCCTTCACCCGCCACCACGGTTTTCCAATTAAGTGATTGAATTTGGCTGAGTTGAATATTTGCTATTTTGAATAATAGTAAGTTTGAGAATCTTTACCTAAGTTTTCGGGACTTTTCGTATACTTAAGTCCTTTGAAATTTACAGTTTCAATGTCAACAGCACCCTCAAATATCTGCACTACTAATTGTTGGTTATCCAAAGTTACTGTGCCCCAAGCCGCTCCTGTATACCAAGGTAGAGAGGAATTTTCTAACTCTTTTCTAAAGGACAGTGTTTTCTTTTTTGCATTAAATTTCTGTCCTGTCCAGGCCAAAAAGAGTCCCCAAGCGATCATTGCTCGGGAATAGTGCCGACCACATTCAGCCTCATCAAAAGGATTTCTAGTTTTGCCCGCAAATCTCTCTCTTACATTTGAAATTACCTGAACACCCTTAGCAAATTCTCCGCTGTAGATTAAATTTCCCGCCGCTGTGTATTCATAGGCTGTCATCATCTCTGTAAAGTAAGGAAAGGGACGCTTAGGGCGGTTGCCCAGTGGATAGGTAGCCATTAGTAAACCCTTTTCATCTCCTAAGGCATAACTACGCATATGGTTGAAGTGGTCAAATAAATCTTTCTTTTCGTTGAATTCCAAAATACTTCGCGCAGTTGTCCTGATATTTTCCAGATTAGCAAGTGATCCCAAATCTGTTAAATCTGCTAGGAATTGACCAATGAGTTGATCAACCAAGCATCCTGAACCAAGTTGTAACTCAGGGTCAGAAGTATTTTGCGCCCCTACAATTCCATGGCGCAGTCCGCGAGCAATAGTTTGACCTTCTTGCAACGGATAAATTTTATGTTCGTAGTAGGAGCCATTGAATAGGTTCTCATCTATCCATCTGCTCCCATTTTCAAATAATCTTCTGCATTTAGCTGCGAATTCATCTTCAGATAATTCGATTGCTATCTCTTCAGCTGCTCTGAGCGCCGCCAAGTACCAGAAACCCATCTGCGGGTTAGGTCCGTAATACTCCACGTCCATGGTGTTGTGTTGAACGCCCTCCATCACACCATCTTGATCTGCATCCCACCCACCTGGAATCCATGCAAATTCCAACGCTTTTCGCGCTGCAGGCCATAACGAGCGAAGCCATTCAGTATTTCCGCTCAAACTCCATTCACGATAGAGCTTAACGATGCAACCCATCTGCCCATCAGCTGCAGCGATTGGCCAGTCTTGTAACCCATCCAAAGGGAAAGTAACTCTAAAAGACATAAACCCATCGTCATTTGTTGCATGTAAGAATTCAGTTTCGCGAAAATCTTTGGCAATATTGCTAAACAAAAAAGCAGTTGTCTGTTCATAGTTCCACACATGCGAGCAATTACCAAAACAAGATCCAGCGTTATAACCAATTCCTTCCCAACCAAAGTATTTACCGTCACTAGATTGAAAGATTGTTTGCGTTTTTAAAGTAGATAGATTACTAAGAGCAGAATCAAGGAGCGGTACAGGGAAATTTGTGTTGAGAATTTCTTCAACAAATCTTCTTGATCGATTCTCTAGATCTTCCAACCTAGGAATAAATTTTTTGAGAACATCAATCGAATCGCTAAATTTTGTTGTGTAATAATTTCCAATTATCAGGTCTGTGTATTTTCCAATATTAGTACCAGGAGGACTAGTACCATCTTCACCTTCTATCGACCACCCTCTTCGGTTTGGAAAATGCCATGAAATTAAAAAAGTAAATTCTTCAACATCGCCTGATTTAATGATTCGCTTATCACATAACGAGCCAGCTGGTTCTAAGCTAACTGATTTCCGTAGATCAAAATTTCCATCTTCAATAAAATCGTCCCACATATCCAATAATGAATCACGCCATGTTAAATCTGCCCAAGAAGTTCGATATGTACAATTTTTTGGTTTCAGAAGTGCTATGGAAAAATCTCCATAGTTTTCATCATTTGAATTTTGCATTTCCGATGAATACCGAATCGCAGAAAAGTCACTATTTTCGATGTATTCATTGTGATTAACAAAAGAGAGGTCTTGATTATTTAAGGGCCGAATAAAATTTGAGATATTACTTGCTATTGAGACAGTCGCATCTTCATTTGAGGAATTTTCGACCACATAACGAAGAACCATCACCGGAAAACTACTTGCATCTGATTCTGAGGGTATAAGCGGATTAAAGGATTGAATTGTGACTTGGACCGGGCAATTTATGTCTTCTAATTCAACTTGTCCAAACGGGTATGCACTCATAAATGTTGCCCCACGAAAGCGAGGCATTCCGTGATTCCGAACTTCAGCCCCAAAGGGTCCTTCATACTGAGAGGTATCGAGTGGGCCCTCCAAAACCTTAGAAAATATCTGCTGATCTTTTTGTTCGACTCTAATGAGAAAGGCATTTACTTCAGGACTTTTTCTGAAAGAAGGCCGGTTCATTATTTCCCAATTAACTAAACCTCCATTTCCGCTAAGTCCAATACTTCCAGTTCCTATGCCGCCAACAGGCATGGAGATTTTTCTAAGATCGTCGCCTTCATAGGATTTCAAAACAGGCCATAAATAAGTACTTTTATTTTGCATTTTTAGGATCCATTACATGATGAGGATTATTCACCCATTACTCGTATCTAAATTCTTATTTAATTCTTTATTTTAAACGCGATATACGGGCTGCGCGGGACAAAAATAATGCAAAAACAAGTGCTAAAACGATTCCAGTGTTGACGCCCATTTCCATCAGCGCTCTATTGAAGTACTCGTCAGTCTTCTCTTTTTCCATAGTAAGAGATGCTCCGACAGTGAGAATATGTCGCACCGCGGCAATTACACCAATAATTAAAAAATTATCTAACTGAAAAATTCCATCGGTAAATCGAACAATTACAGTTCGCATAATTTCTAGAATAATTACCACAAAAAGAATGTCATTTATTGCCTGAATCATTCCGAGTGGGAAAAAGGGGCGGGTCTCAATTAGGCGCTGCAAACTGTAGCCAACAGCCAAGACTGAAATCACAAATAAAATAATTCCAAGGAACCCGTGCAAAATATCCTCTAATTTATCTATGAAGGTTACCGG
>DDZI01000017.1:0-3465 GCA_002346305.1 Actinobacteria bacterium UBA3012
AGCATGATGTGGTCATAGAAATTAGTTGGCACATTCTCAAGTGCGCTTAATTTCATTCCAAACTGCTCTACACGCAATCGCAACTTAACTAAATCATGCAATTGCCAACGCCCACCGTCACCTGGAATTAGCGGGGTGTTAAAAAGAATGTCTGTAGCACCAAATTGTTGTGCGAATTGTAAATACTCCTCGCTGGCTACTTGAAACTGACCAAATCCTGGACGCATCTGCTTACCTGCTTTCTTGTGAGTACCTGTTGGATTTTTTAACTTAACCTTTTACCGAACCCGTCTGTAAACCTTCAACAACAAATCTTTGTCCAACAAAATAAATAGCCATAACAGGCAAAGCGGCGATGGATGAAAATGCCATCGTGCGTCCCCATGGAACTTCATCAGCAACACTTAAATTCAGAATTGCCACTGGAATTGTGCGCATTTCTGGTGAAATGTTAATTACTAGCGAATAAAGCAATTCGTTGTATGCGCCGGTGAAAGTAATAATCGCAACAGAGACTAACCCCGGGGCGACCAAGGGCAGCAAAACCATCCACAAAGCTTGCAAGCGACTGGCGCCATCAATGCGCGCTGCCTCTTCTAACTCAGGTGGCAGCGAGCGGAAAAATCCGATCAATAAATAGGTACCCAATGGCACCATGAAACTCAAGTAAACCAAGATTAAACCCTGCAAGGAATTAGAAAGTCCAATATTTGCCATAATTACTGCCAAAGGAATAAATAACAGTGCCCCTGGAGTTAAAAAGGCAATAATTATGATCCTGCCCAGAGTATCGCGACCTTTAAATTTCAAAATTACCAGCGCATATGCCGCCATAACACTAAATAAAACTGTGATTGCAGTTGCAGTTCCACAAATAATCACACTGTTTAGTAGAGCTCTCTTAAAATCAGTATTTTCAATAGCTGCTCGATAATTATCTAAATTTGAATCAACAGGAAGCAAGGTAGATCTGCTGAAGAGAGAAGATTGCGAACGTAGTGACAAAGTAATCATGTAGTACACAGGGAAAAGTACAAATATAGCCACTAGCGACAACATGGCATATTTAAAGATTGAAAATTTTATATTTGTTCGCTGCATGATTAATCCTTCTTTAATTTATTTAGCAGGAGGATTGCAATCACAACTGCGATCGGCACCATACTTAGCGCTGCCGCTGCAGATTCACCAATTTGAAAAGTGGCTAGCCCCTTGTATGCGAAGACCGGTAAAATCACAGTGGCATCAGAAGGACCGCCTGCTGTAGTCAACCAGATCGCCTCAAATGAGTTAATGGTATTAATTGTTGAGAGCATAAAAACAATCAAAATAACTGGTCTGATCCCAGGCAATGAGATATTTCTAAAACGATGCCAAGCGTTCGCCCCATCTACCGCCGCAGCCTCATACAACTCTTTCGGGACCGCTTGCAATGCTGCCAAAAACATAATTGCCCAAAATGGGAAGCCGCGCCAAATTGTGGCAAAGATTACTGAAGCCATTGCCCAAGTACGATCACCTAAAAATGCGATGGGAGCATCAGTGATCCCGGTTTTGGTCAAAAAGATATTTAATGCTCCCACATCAGGGTTGTAAATTAGTTTCCACACCATGAAAGCGACGAAGCCCGGCATTGCGTATGGAACTAGGACAACTGCACGCCAAAATCCGCGCGCAACTAACTTTTGATGCAACAAGATGGCAATACCTAAGCCTAAAATAAATTTTCCAGCTTGCACAAAGGAGACATAGACAACTGAGTTACGAGCAGCAGTAATAAATTCTGGATCTGAGAATAAAGCGATGTAATTGTCGATTCCAATAAACTTTGCATCATTTCCAAGCGTCGAATCAGTAAGGCTGGTCCAGACTTCAAAAGTAAGCGGATAAGCAAAAAAGAAAACTAGTACAGACATCACAGGTAACATCATTAAATAACCAAAGAGACTTGATGCGGCAAAAATACCATCGCGTTTTTTGGTGCTGACCAACCTTGAACTTTCAATGGTGTTTCTAGACATTTTTTCTCCTAAATACCTTTATAAAATTTAAAAAATCAGAAATTTGGGTGAGTCACAACTTTTGCTGTGACTCACCCAAAACTTCTTAGCCGTTCTATACGATACTAAAGCTTATTTATCGTAAAGAGTTTGGCAGACTGCTTGTGCTTCTTTGATTGTTTTATCAGCACTATCTCCATCAAGCAGGTGACGTTGCACCATCTTTGACATGCCGAATACTGAACCAAATGCTGCGAATGCGGCATTGTTCACATCTGGGAATGATGATGAGGTTCCGTTTGAAGCTAGGTCAAATAGACCTCCGTGCACTGGATCCACATTCTCATCCCAGAAATTAAACTTGTTGTAATCCTTCAAGGTTGGGCCGTAAATTGCCCACTCGTAGTACTCCTGCATGTTACGAGTATCCATCAAGAATCGAATCAGATCTTTTGCAAGTTCTGGATACTTGGTATTTGCTGGAATTGCGCGCAACCATGCATCAGATGGAGCTACGCGTGCTTTTGGTCCACCAGGTAGGGCAGAGAATCCGGTGTTCTTAGCAAGAGTTGGATTCTTTGGCCAAGCGGCAGAACCGTTCATTAGTGTGGTGTATACCGAACCTGGGTTAGCTATAAATGCTGTCTTGCCACCCAAGTAAAGGTTGTTATCCCATCCACCATCAGTAGTTACAGCACTGGTTGGATAAGCATTCTTGTCGTACCACTTCTTCACAAATGCGAGGAAGTCTCTTGTGGCGGGTGCATCAATGGTGCACTTCTTGCCCGCTGCATCTGCGTAACGTCCACCGTAACCAACAAATTGGGCACGAAATACAGATTCAGCATCGCCAACATTTCCAAGTGCAAATCCGGCGCCGCCAACTTTCATTGTTGTGGTTGCGGCCTCCATCAACTCTTCCCAAGTTTTTGGTGCAGTTGTCTTTGCGCCAGCAGCCTTAAGTAGATCGAGACGACGGTTGATTAAGTTTCCGGAAATTCCGTATGGAACTCCAAGTCCCTTTCCAACGTAATCCTTATCATCAAAGACCCCAGCGGCTGCGTTCCAACCACCATATTTTTTTGCCAGTTCATCTGTAAGGCCTTGAACGCTTAGCAGGTTCTTCGAGCCAAGTTGTAGCATCAATCCTGATGAAATATCAAGCGCATCTGGCATTGTTCCAGCAGCCAATGCTGCGGTTACCTGTGAAGTCAAGTTATTTTGATTTACTAGTACAGGATCTACTGGAATTCCGCGAACTTTGCCCCAAGATTTAATTTGATCTTGTGCGGCTGAGTTTGCGATGTCAGAGAAGATCAAACCGATCCAATAAGTAAATTTCTTACCGGATGCATTTAGTGCAGCGGCTTCTTTTTCAACTGGAGTAGTTGCAGCTACTGGTACTGGATCTGCAGATTGTGATGCGACAGGTTTAGCTGCTGGTTTTTTGGAAGATTTTTTGGAA
>DDZI01000017.1:3658-3942 GCA_002346305.1 Actinobacteria bacterium UBA3012
GATTTTTTGGAAGATTTTTTGGCATCTTTTTTGCTAACAGTCTTAGCTGCTGGTTTTTTGGTAGCAGCGTCAGCGCTAATTGAACTTGCGCCGCCAATTGTTAGCGCAAGCACAGCGGCTAGTGCTATGGATTTAATCTTGTTATTCAAGAGGGTCCCTTTCTCTTGTGCATCGGTTCTACTTTGGCATGCATTGGTAAGCATCTGACGAACTAGTAATGCTTAGGGTGACATTTACAGTAAATCGGTGAGATGTCAACGATTCTGAGCATATTTGTCTGACCA
>DDZI01000017.1:4064-7680 GCA_002346305.1 Actinobacteria bacterium UBA3012
ATCCGGTTGTTATAGGCCAGATTACGACGGTATCTAGTTCAATCTGGTTCAACTTCCGCACCCTCAAGGAGCCGGAAGGAGGCAACCGCTAACGTAGTCTTCATGCCCAATTCAGATGCGTCCATATCCCCGCCTAGCAGTTCTGATTTAACAATTGAAAAAATAAAGACTGGATGGAATCAACTCCTAGATCAGTTGGAATCCCGAAACCGGACCCTGTGGCTGATTTTCTTTGATGCCCGGCTGGCCGCTTTTGATGAGGGTGTGCTCAAACTTGATTTTCGAGATGCCGATAAATTTTCGACGTCGCATGATTTTGCATTTGTGCGGGACCAGAGCAAATTAGCGATCTTAGAAGAGATCGCCTTGTCCATATATAAGGTTCCCATAAAGATTGAAGTGCTTGAATTTAATAAGTAGCGCGGCCGCCAGATAAGTCAAAGACAAATCCAGTTGTGAATGAGCACGCTGGCGAGACTACGAAAGCGATCATTTCACCCGCTTCACTTACTTCACCGATACGTCCCATTGGGATACGAGAAATCATGTACTTCATAACTTCTTCTGGGGTATTTTCATTAATCGGTGTACGAACTACCGCAGGTGCTATTGAGTTAATAGTTATACCTTTTGTGGCAACTTCTTTTGCGGTTGCTTTTACAAAACCAATCATCGCTGCTTTTGAAGTGCTGTAGGGAGCCATATTTGGATTGCCCTCTTTGCCAGAGATCGAAGCAACATGCATGATTCGGCCGTACTCAGCTTTGATCATGTGCGGAAGAACTGCAGCGTTCATATAAATAGCACTAAAAAGATTTACATTAAAAACATTTACAAAATCTTCCGTCTTAAGCAGATGTGCTGCAATTCCCGTCGGACCGGTAATTCCAACAGCATTTACAAAAGCGTGGATCTCGCCATGGTCAGCATGGATTGAATTTATGACCTCATGAACCTGAGCCTCTTTAGTGGCATCGAGCAATCGTGCCGACGCAACACCACCTTTTGCTTTAATTTCGGCAACAATTTTTTCGGCATTTTCGATTCGAATGTCACAGATAACTACATGTGCACCTTTTGCAGCGATAGCAATTGCGCTTGCAGCGCCAATTCCACTTCCGCCTCCGGCGACTACTGCAATCTGACCAACCATGCTCTCTGACATCTGCGCTCCTAATCCATTAATCCATGACCGAATAATTAAGTGGTACTAACTTACTCAATTATTTAACTTTAAACGATTTTGCATGCTATCCCAATCAATTCCAGCAGCTGGCTCAAAGTGTTTTAGGTTGACAGAGCGCCCGATTAGTTCACGTGCTTGAACTAAATCAGAAACTGCACCAACTGCTATGGCCTGAACCGCCAAATTTCCCATGACTGTTGCTTCAACGGGGCCAGCTAATACTTCACATCCAGTGGCATCGGCAGTCAATTGATTTAGGAGGTCGTTAGCCGAGCCTCCTCCAACAACATGAATAGTCTGGATATCCTTACCTGAAACTGAAGAAATTTTTCGGATGGCCCTTGCATAAGCCAGTGCAAGGGAATCGTAAATACAACGCGCGAACTCTGCAGGTGTCTCAGGTGCTGTCAAATTTTTCTCTCTACAATAACTTGCAATACGTTCCGGCATTTCCCCTGGCGCGGCAAACCTTGGGTCATCTGGATCGATTAAAAACTTTCCAATTTCAATCTCATTAGCTAAATTTATTAGCTGTTCAGGTGAAAATTCATGGCCGTTTAATCGCCAATTTCTGCGGCACTCCTCAAGCAACCAAAAGCCAGTCACATTTTTCAAAAGTCGAACAGTGCCACCGAAACCCAATTCGTTTGTGACATTTTCAGCTAAAGCAAGAGGTGTAGTGATTGGCGAAGCAACCTCTACGCCAATTAACGACCAGGTACCACTTGAAATGTATGCACTTTTTCCGTCAATCCGAAGTGGAATTCCAGCAACAGCAGATGCTGTGTCGTGAGATGCGACTGCCACGATCGGTAATCCGTCAATTGAACCATGGCCTGCAATCTTTCCTAAGACCTCGCCAGCTTCATGCAATTCGGGAAAAATATCGGTGCGTAAATTCAACTCTTCAATTAAATCAAAATCCCATTGCCTGCTAGTTGCATCAAGTAATTGGGTAGTTGAAGCATTTGTGATTTCTGAAGTAGAAGATCCCACTAAATGATTGTTTAGCAAATCAGGTAGCAGTAAGAATTTTGTCGCCGAAACATACTCAGGTGTTCCAATTGCGCTAACTAGTTGGTAAATAGTATTAAAAAATAAGAATTGAATCCCAGTTGTTGAATAGATTCGCTCTCGACCTACTTGCGCAGTCACGGATTCCAAAACTCCATCAGTGCGACTATCTCGGTAGCAATGCACTGAGCCGATTAATTGATCATCAGATGTCAAAAAGCCGTAGTCGACAGCCCATGAATCTATTCCAGCACTATCAAGCGGCCCCAGATCCATGGCTTTTTTTAAACCAATTTTTACTTGACTAACAATCTCATCCCATTGCCAAAGCAATCCACCTGCACCTGCATCAACTGGTTCATGAATAAAGCGGTGAACTTCATTTAAAACAAACCGCCCATCAACTATTTCACCACGGGTCACGCGACCGCTGGTTGCGCCTAAATCAACTGCAGCAAATGCTGGCATTTAGAATCACCGCAAGAAAGCTGCGGCGACTCCTCCATCTACTGGAATATGCAATCCTGTTGTCAAAGGTAAATCTCCTGAAAGCAATGCGAATGCAGCTGCTCCAATGTGTTCTGGAAGTACCTCTTTTTTCAAGATTGTTCGTTGGGCGTAATACTCTCCGAGTTTTGCTTCTTCAACTCCGTAAACAGCCGCGCGTTGAGCGCCCCATCCACTGGCGAAAATTCCAGATCCTTGCACAACGCCATCTGGATTAATTCCATTTACCCGGATTCCAAAGGCGCCTAATTCAGCAGCAAGCAAACGGACCTGATGCGCTTGATCAGCTTTTGTTGATCCGTATGCAACATTGTTTGGTCCGGCAAAAACTGAGTTCTTAGAAGAGATATAAATAATATCTCCGCCAATCTTCTGCGCAATCATCGCCTTTGCGCTTTCGCGAGAAACTAAGAATGAACCTCGTGCCATGACGTCGTGCTGCAAATCCCAATCCTTAACCGAAGTTTCAACAAGAGATTTACTGATCGAAAGACCAGCGTTGTTTACAACGATATCGACTCCGCCAAAAGCTAAGGCAGCGGCATCAACACATGCAGCCACTTGCGCCTCATCCGTTACGTCAACAAATACCGCCACTGCTTTATCAGGACCGCCGAATTCTGCTGCAACTTTTGTTGCACCCTCAAGATCTCGATCAGCAATAACAACACAAGCACCTTCTGCCTGTAGCCGTCTTGCTGTAGCCAAACCGATACCTGAGGCCGCACCGGTAACAAGTGCGACTCTGCCTTGTAGCGGTTTGCCTTTAGGTGCACGGCGAAGTTTTGCTTCTTCCAACTCCCAATATTCGATTCGGAACTTCTCAGATTCCGGAATTGGGGCATAAGTAGAAATTCCCTCAGCACCGCGCATTACATTAATTGCATTGATGTAAAACTCCCCGGCTAC
>DDZI01000017.1:7796-11933 GCA_002346305.1 Actinobacteria bacterium UBA3012
TCCCCGGCTACACGTGCGGTCTGCTTATCTTTTCCAAAAGTAAACATTCCAATACCAGGAATCAAAATAACTGCCGGATCTGCACCTCTCATTGCTGGTGAGGATTTATCGGCATAACGTTGGTAATAAGCGGTGTAATTTTTGCGATACTCCTCATGCAATTCATTTGCTCGCGAAATTGTCTCTTCAATAGAGGCATCAGCGGGAAGATCAATAAACATAGGTGAAACTTTGGTGCGCAAAAAGTGATCGGGGCAGGAAGTTCCAAGTGCAGCTAATCTTGGCGCCGCATCCGAAGCTATAAAGTCCAGCACGCCTTGGGCATCAGAAAAATGTCCAACCATTCGCGCATCGCGTGAGGCAATCCCACGCAGTGTCGGTGCCAACTTGCTGGCTTTCTCACGGCGAGCGCTCTCTGCAAGTGCAATGCGCTCCTTAATTACTTTTCCAAATGGTTCAGCTTTTGATTTCTTAGCGATGAACTCTTCAGCTTTATGAATTGCCCACTTCGAACGTTCTTCGCATTCGGCGCTGCTCTCAGCCCAAGTTGTTAAACCATGGCCACCAAGAATGCATCCCTTTGCATTTGGGAATTTCTTGGCAATCTCTTCCATGTCTAAACCAAGTTGGAAACCTGGTCTGCGCCAATCAACCCAAGTAATCTCTTCTCCAAAACACTCTTTGGTGAGAGCCGGACCATCTACGGAAGTTGCTAATGCAATTATCGAATCGGGATGTAGATGATCTACATGTGCATAATCAACTAAACCATGCATAGCGGTATCAATACTTGGTGCTGCCCCGCCGCGACCAAATAAGCAGTAATCAAACAAAGCGACCATCTCATCTTCGTGATCAAGGCCTCGATAAACCTTTTTTAATGCTTTCACTTTTTCTACATAAAGCCCAGCCAAACCTGCATGAGTCAGTGTGCCAAGGTCTCCACCAGATCCTTTTACATACATAACCTGTGCAGCCTCACCAGTTGCCGGATCAGTTACTGAAACTTTTGCAGAGGTATTGCCACCTGCATAATTTGTCGAACGCGGGTCGCTACCTAATCTATTTGAACGCTCAACTAACTCTTTGCTATCTCCCACTTATGCGCCCCACCCTGCTTGAGCTCCACCAACACGTTCAGCAGCAATCTTTGCTCCGTATCCACTAGCGAGGTAGGCCTTCATTGGATCAGCATCTAAGCCCATCTCATTGCGCATCTCGCCTAGTAGTGGTCGCACATCAGTGTTGTATGCGTCCATAAAAATGTCATTTGCGGCTAATACATTTCCCTCAAGTTGAGCTTTTTTGAGTTCCGCGCGATCAATCAGCAATGCTTTCGCGACAGCTTCTTGAACGTTAGTAATTGATCGAATTTGACCAGGGATTTTATCTTCGATGTTGTGACATTGATCAAGAACATAAGAAACTGGAGTTCCAACATCAAATCCACCCGCACGATTAACTTCATGCATAATGCGAAATAGTTGGTAAGGATCAGCAGCGCCAACAATCAGATCGTCATCTGCATAGAAACGGGAGTTGAAGTCAAAAGCTCCAAGTCTTCCCTCTCGCATTAGTAATGCGACGATAAATTCGATATTAGTTCCTGGTGCATGGTGTCCGGTATCAACACAAACCATCGCCTTTGGACCTAGCTTCAAGCAATGTGAATAGGAAGTACCCCAATCAGGGACATCAGTTGAATAAAAAGATGGCTCAAAGAATTTATATTCAAGGAGCATTCGTTGATTCGGACCAAGTCGCTTGTAAGTAATCTCTAGTGACTCCTGCAAGCGATCTTGTCGATCACGCAAATCATCTTGTCCTGGGTAGTTTGTTCCATCCGCAAGCCAAATTTTCAAATCTTGTGTGCCAGTAATATCCATAATATCTATGCACTCAAGCAAATGATCAACCGCCATTTTGCGAATTTTTGGATCTGGGTTACATACGGAACCTAATTTGTATTGATCATCTTGGAAAGTGTTTGAGTTTATAGTTCCAAGAGTTACGCCAAGATCTTTAGCGTATGCAGCGAAGTGTGCATAATCTTTAACTTTGTCCCAAGGAATGTGCAAAGCAACAGTCGGAACTGCGCCGGTGAATTTATTGACTTGAGCCGCATCGGCAATTTTCTCGTATGGGTCACGTGGAACACCAACTTGAGCGAAAACTTTAAAGCGCGTACCGGAATTTCCGTATGCCCAAGATGGCACTTCAATTCCTAGTCGCTTGATAGTCTCTTTAACTGCTGTTGTGTTTGCGCCCATGATTTTCTCCTTTTAATTTTTAAGCAAGATTAAGCAAGATTAAGCAAGATGGAATACTTCAACGAAATTTTCGAAACTTTCATCAGCGCGCTTGTCTTGCGGGAACAGCGGCTGCATATACTTCTGCCAACGAGTGTTCACATCTAGTTTTGACATTTTGGCTTTTGCTGCCGCGAAATCATCTACTTCGCAGTAACCGATAAGTGTTCCTTCTTTTTCATTTAAGAAAATTGAATAATTCTTCCAACCGCAATCGGTAAGGGCTTGCAACATCTCTGGCCAGACCGCCGCATGACGCTTTTTGTACTCATCGATCATCTCTGTGCGTACATAAAATCTAAAACAGACTCGCTCCATAACGCCCTCCAGCGGTGGTAGTTGAACTGCTTCGTTGAACCGATTCAGCCAACGGTAGTGGAGGGGGGCTAAATGGACAAGAGGCAGCAAAGGGGAGGGAAATTCAAGGAATTGAACCGTTGACACTGTTCAATTAAACCGAAACGATTCAATCATGGCTAACAGCATCAGAGATGTGGCCTCCCGCGCTCAAGTTGCCGTTGGTACCGTCTCTAATTTCCTCAACCGGCCAGATCGGGTGGCGGAGGCAACTCGGAAGAAAATTGAATCTGCGATTGCCGACCTCAACTTTGTCCCTAACGCCTCTGCCAGACATCTGCGCTCAGGCAGCAGTCGAACAATTGGCTTACTGGTCCCAGATATTACAAATCCTTTTTTTACGGAAGTCGCACGTGGGGCTGGCGATACCGCCAGTGAAAACGATTACACCTTGCTTTTGTGCAACAGCGATGAAGATCCGAAAAAGGAAGAGCGCCATTTAAAAGTTCTCATTGAACAAAGAATATGTGGCTTGTTAATTACTCCCTCATTTGAAGGACTTGCGGGAGTCGCTGAATTAAATCGACGAAACATTCCCACGACTTTTATTGATAGAAAAGCTGAATCTCTAGAACAGTCTTCGGTGTCTATGGACGATTTTTATGGTGGTAAAAGTGCGGTTAAGTATTTAGCATCTCTAGGTCACACCTCTATTGCTTGGGTAAATGGACCTCTTTCCATCGCTCAATGCGCAAGCCGTGAAGCTGGGGTGATGGATTCAGCAAAAGAACAAAACGTGAAGATAAATAAGTTTCAAGTGAATCAAATGCGTTCCCAAAATGGATATGAAGTTGCAAAAAATATTTTAGAAAGTACTTCTCAAGTAACCGCTATCTTTTGCGCTAATGATTTAGTCGCACTTGGCGTTCTCCGTGCTTTGCTGGAGAATGGCAAGAAAATCCCAACTGATTATGCGCTAATTGGTTATGACGATATTGGTTTTTCAGCATCTGCTTCAATTCCACTAACTTCCATTGCCCAACCAGCCTATAAATTAGGAGCACTTGCTGCACAGATGATCATCAATGAAGTTGAAAATGGTAAGAAATTCAAACATGAACAAATAGTTTTTAAACCTGAATTGGTTATCCGTGCATCTACTCAGGCCCTAAGGAAATAACGTGAGTCACAACGCATTTGCATTCATACACAGTTTTAGCCCACCTAATAATCCGTCAGTAAATATAAACAAGTTACAGGATTCTGGCCTAACGGGGATAAATCTTGCTCTTAATTATCACGCATCTCGTGACTTCACACTTGGAAGTACGCCATCTCTTAGGTATCTGGAAGATGGAGCACATTATTACCAGCCAGATTTGAGCAATTATCCAACGGGTGCAATCACGCCATCCCCAGATGATGTTTATCAAGACAACAGCACACTGGAGAAAATTCAGGAATCTGGCCGCAAAGCCGGTTTTGATATAAACGCGTGGGCGGTTTATTTCCACAACAGTGCTGCTGGTAA
>DDZI01000016.1:0-301 GCA_002346305.1 Actinobacteria bacterium UBA3012
CTCATTGCCATCATGACCTTCTTTTCCTTAGCGGGAAACTGGATTTTGATCCAATATGGATCACTCCAAAGTATCTCTACTGAAATTATTGAAGCAGCACGAGTCGATGGCTGCTCTGCTTTCCAACTCGCTGTTCGTATCAAACTCCCGCTCATCCGTAAATACGTAATTTATATGGCTGTGCTTGTATTTGCTGGTGGGTTACAAATCTTCGTCGAACCACAACTTTTGAACACTGGCGTTTACACTGGAATCGCCGCCTCGTGGTCATTTGATCAACTTAGTTACGAGCTTGCATTTA
>DDZI01000016.1:429-10175 GCA_002346305.1 Actinobacteria bacterium UBA3012
CTTAGTTACGAGCTTGCATTTAAGAGTGGAGATTTTGGCGGTGCTTCAGCACTTTCAATCATTCTTCTGATTCCAAGTTTAATTGGCGCCTTAGTGGTTATTTTCAAAACAGATATGTTTGATGATAAGACAATTAGAACTAAGAAAGATTCAGATAAGGTGGAGTCATGAGTACTTTGACGGAGAGTCCAAAGAAGGCAAAAAAACAAACCCGTCATGAAAGTCGAATCGGTATGTTTTTCGTCAACTCATGGTTGATTTTCTTCGCCGCAATCAGCGTTATTCCAATGATTTGGCTGCTACTCGCCTCATCAAAGACCGATCCAGAATTAAGCACTCGTAATCCATTAGCATTTGGTAGTTTTAAAGGTTATATAAATGCTTGGAACAATCTTACATTTTTTGATGATGGTGTAATTGGGCAATGGGTAATTAACTCAGTACTTTATAACGCAGCGATTGTTGTAATCGCCACAATCACTGCTTCTTTAGCTGGCTTTGTAATCTCAGCATCTAGAATTAAGTTTAAGAGAACATTTTTGATCAGTACCTTAATTATGATGTTAATTCCACCGGTGGCATTAGTTATTCCACTCTTCGTTCTAATGGACAAAGTTGGATTAGTCGATAACCCATGGTCTGTAATTTTAATCTCTTCGCTTTATCCTTTTGGGGCTTTTCTTTCTTATATTTATTACTCAACAACTATTCCACCTGAATTGTATGAATCTGCCCGGCTAGATGGTTGTAGCGATTGGCAGCTTTACACAAGAATTGCGTTCCCACTCTCAGGAGCCTTACTTGGATTGCTAGCTTTCTTTGCCTTTATTGGAAACTGGGCTAATTACTTCATGCCTTACGTAATGCTTTATTCGGGCGAGAATTACACCTTGCCACTAGGACTGGGCTTCTTGTTCTCATCAACCCCAGCGATCAATCCAGGTGTAGGTGCTACCTCTGTGCCAATTTACAAGCCAGAGATTGCACTGGCTGGTGCGTTAATTGCATTCCCTATCATGGTGATGTTCTTAATTTCCCAGAAGCGTCTGATTCGCGGAATGCTGGCGGGCTCAATTAAAGCGTAGGAGGTTAGCCTTTCATGGCCCCACTGAATATTCCACGGGCGATTGTTTTTTGAGAGGCTAGGTAAAGCAATACGGACGGAATCAACATCATGATTCCAATTAGGGTCGTGCCTTGCCCATAGAAGACTTCTATTCCAATAGACATAACAGACCGCGATGGATCAATTAAAAGCACACGTGGCAGTTGATAGCTGTTCCATAGACCGACAAAGGAAAAGAATGTCACGATTGAAATTAAAGATTTTGATAAAGGAATTCCAAGATGCCGATAAATTCCAAAATCTGTCAAACCATCAATGCGGCCCATTCCAATCAGCTCTTGCGGAAGCACTGATGAGTAATAGAGATAAGAGAGAAAGGCACCAAATGGAAAATAGGATGAGGCCAAGATGAGGCCAAGCAAAGTATTGTTAAGGTTAATGCGATCAATTAAGACATAAAGTGGCATTGCCATTGCGGTTATCGGAATTAACATTGTTACAAGTGTCGAAAAAAGCAGAAAGCGGCGAAAGGGAACATTTAGTACTGCCATTACAAAGCCAGCGGTAACGCAAGTTAATACAGAAATTAACAAAGCGGAGCCTACGAAAATCGAAGTATTTTTTAACCATACAAAGAAAATTCCATTGTCATAGTAAATCACTGGGGCAAAAATCATTCTTCCGGCATCTTTAATCAGCCAAAGAAAAGGTATAGAGGTTAAAAAAGCCATAAACCACAACGTTATTTTTATAAGGCTAGCGTTTCTATCTTGATTTATAGGTTTCATGAGTTTTTACTCTTCTTGAGAAAATCTGTGAAAAAAACAAATAAAAGTGCCAGAATTATATTTGGTATCAAAATCATAATTGATAAGGCAGAGCTACCAGCAAAATCTGCGGCCTTAAAGGCGTAACTAAATGCAATCTGACTTAAAGACCAGTCTGTGGTCATATTTGTGAACATGAGTAAATTTGGTTCGTTAAAAATTTGTAAAGCACTTACGATTAGCAAAATAACCATATAGGCCACGTACCTGCTTATCATTGGCAACTTAAGCCTGATGGCGAGCTGAAAGCGATTGCATCCGTCAATGATTCCGGCTTCCAAAACTTCAGGAGGGATCGACCTAAGTGATCCATACTGAATAACTATCCAACTTCCGATCCCAGTAGAAAATGCAATACTGCCGATAAACCAGCGGATATTGGAATGGTCCCAAACTACATCCGGACCAACTACAGAGACCCAAAATAAAACGGCGACACCAGTAGGTATCAAAGCAGGAATCAGAAATAACAATCGCATTAGCGCATTTCCACGTAGTTCTGTTGCATCAAGCAGTAGTGAAATGCTTAGGACCGTAATGGCCATTAATGGCACGAAAATTATGATTATGAAAAAAACATTTATTAATGCTGGACCGACCCGAAAATCTTGTAAAACTTTAAGAAAAGTTTCGTAGCCGCCATCCATATTTACCCAAGAGGGATTTCTAACTTCTAGAATTCCGTAGGCAATTGGAATGATCCCACAAAAAAACATAAAGCAAACATAAGGAAGTATCATTAACGATGGAATAATTTGAGCAGATCGTTTATGTGTTGATTTCAGATAATTTCGCATTAGAAATCTAATTATATAAGAGTTATGGCAGGTTTTTAACTGTAAAAGCCTTTATTTATCTAGTATTTACAATGTAAATATGGTATTTTTCAATAGATTTGTTCCAAAGGATATTACAAATCCAGATAGCGAAGAAATGAAAAGTAGGTAGCAAAGGAATGAAATCAAAAGCGGTTTTAATTCGTGAATCTGGCCTAAATCTTCCTTATGCAAAATCTAAACCATTAGAAATTGTTGACATTGATCTTGCTCCTCCTAAAGCCGGCGAAGTGCTGGTAAAAATCGAATCTGCTGGGATATGCCACTCTGATCTTTCTGTTGTGAATGGTTCCCGCGTCCGCCCTCTTCCTATAATCATTGGTCATGAATCTTCAGGAGTAGTTCTTGAACTTGGGCACGGCGTTCAAGATTTCAAAGTGGGTGATCATTTCACCACAGTGTTTTTACCAAGTTGTCAGAATTGCTATGAATGTAAATCAGGAATCCCTGCAAACTGTTCCGTTGGAGCCAAAGCAAATGCAAGTGGCCAAATGATTGGTGGAGGCTCACGGATTAGCATTGATGGTAATTCAGTAAATCATTACAACGGAGTTTCTTGTTATAGCCAATATGCGGTTATTGATCAGCGCTCTCTTGTAAAACTTCCATCGGATATTCCATTTGATATTGCAGCCCTTTTTGGATGTGCATTACTAACTGGCATTGGCGCAGTCAGAAATTCCGCACAAGTCAAAGAAGGGCAATCTATTGGAATCTGGGGATTAGGCGGTGTTGGCCTTTCAGCATTGTTGGGCGCTGTCATATCGAAAGCTGCACCGATCATTGTGATTGATCCAGTGGAGAGTAAGCGAAAGTTGGCGCTTTCACTTGGCGCAGATATTGCCTTAGATCCAAAGGATGACCTTAGAAATCACCTTGCAACAGGTGTCTCGGTAGCAATTGAAGCTGCAGGACGTGCTGATACTTTGATAGCTGCTTACGAAGCAACCGCTCGTGGCGGCACAACAGTTAGCGTAGGCCTACCCAAAGCAGAGGAAAAATTCTCAATTTCTGCTTTGTCATTGGTCGCCGACCTTAAAACTATCAAGGGTTCATACCTTGGATCGGCGAATCCACGTTTAGATATTCCAGAGTTTGTTGAATTCTGGCGCGACCGAAAATTACCTGTAGAAAAATTACTCACCTCAACATCTTCGATGGCACAAGTTAATGAGGCAATGGATGCTTTAGAGGGTGCTCAAGTCGTGAGACAGGTAATTCATCCTCACAAGTAGAGGATAAAGCACTTCCGCTTAGAATCTAAACTCTGCAAGTATTCTAAGCAGATTGAATCAGACAATAAGACCGATCGAGTTTACAATTCTGGGCATGAAATCACCCGCCCTTAACAGAGGGCGCATCTTCATGATCGATGCCATTCGGGGGCTAGCAATAGCTCTGATGATTCTCGACCATTCACTTTTCGCAATCGAAAGTATCGGAGTTGCTAATAATATTGTGGAGTACGCACGTTTAAGCATTACTCGTTTCTCTATGCCACTTTTTATGATTGCATCAGGTTTTATTTGGGCATTATATGGATTAAGAATCAAAAGATGGATTCAAGTTTTTATTTTATCCATACTCATTAACTTAACTATTAAAGTTTTATGGCCAGATTTTAATAATCCAGAAATCCTTTTTATTTGGACGATACTTGCTATCGGCTCTCGATTAATAGTGCGTTTTCCAATTACCGTAATGATTGTCGGGTATACCCAATTCATTTTCTGGCCAGTACCGTGGAGTGGTTACCAACCGGGAGAGTTGGCAATATTTTTAGGTGTAGGGGTATTAATAACCCGTGCACCACTAGATAAGACATGGAAGCAGATAAGATTTGAAAAGTTGTTATCAGCCCTCGCGTTTTTAGGGCGGTACCCGCTTTCAATTTATAGTGGTCACTTGATTTCGCTATCACTTATCGTGGCAGTAGTTAATAATTAATTGATATCGCCATGGAGGACCTCTTGAATCGACTTTATCCAGAGGTTACTATGAACTCCTGATCAAACAAATCCAGCAGAGCAATCAAAATGAGGTGACGATGAGCAACAACGGAACGCTAAACCAAATAGTAATTGCGAAAAATCTGATGGTGCCAATGCGTGATGGAGCTGGACTTGCCACTGACATCTACCGCCCAGCGCAGAATGGCGAACCACTTTCTGGCGCATTTCCTTCCATTTTATGTCGTACCCCTTATAACAAAAGTGATTTGCGGTATGTCGAAGTTGGTGAGTTCTTTTCCCAACGTGGCTATGTGGTAGTTATACAAGATCTTCGCGGACGAAATAAATCTCAAGGAATGGGGCAGTATTTTCACACTGTAAATCCACACGAAGGTATTGATGGATATGACACCATCGAATGGATTGCCAGCAGATCTTGGTCTGATAAAAAAGTGGGAATGGTGGGAAGCTCATTTGCTGCAGTAACACAAGTGGCAGCAGCTTTGGAAAGACCTCCGCATCTAACTGCAATTTGGCCTGATGTGACTCCGACCAACAACTATTTTCATCAAGCGCGCGAAGGTGGCGCGATGCAGTTGCACATGTTTTGGGCATTGTTTGTACATGCTCAAGATGAGTTAGAGATTGCCGAAAATCCAGCAGCGCAACAAGTCGTGTGGGAAGGCTTGCGCAATATGCGCAATTTGGTCAAAGAAACACCATGGCAAAAAGGTAAGACCCCACTTGCTGTAGTTCCGCGACTCGAACAAGTCTTATTTGATTACTACACCAGAGGTGAGTACGACGAGTACTGGGCTCAAAAGTGCAACAACTTTGAAGCGTTTTTTCCAGATCATGCCGATATCCCTGGCCTATTTTCGGGAGGATGGTTTGATCCCTATGCAACAGCAATGACTGATTACTACACCGCCATGACTGTAAAGAACAAAGCTCCACAGCGTTTAGTAATGGGTCCGTGGTCTCATGTCGGAATGCGTGGTGATTCGACATTCACCGGTGATGTTGATTTTGGAGCTTCAAGTGTTTGGGGAGTGGCTCATTATTTTGCGGAACAGTTGCGATACTTCGATCAATATTTAAAGGGCGTCGAGGCGAAAGTAGATCAATTACCAGTTGATATTTTTGTAATGGGTGGTGGCGATGGCCACAAGACCCATGAAGGAAAGTATTTCCATGGTGGATTCTGGCGTAGTGAGCAACAATGGCCTATTGAACGAAGCAAAGTTGCAAATTATTTTCTACAATCCAATCGCACTTTAGAATTGAAACCTCCAAGTGAAGCCGAAGGATCTCTCACTTATACATTTGATCCAACCAAGCCAGTTCCAACTATCGGAGGAAGCTTGTGTGGATTGATGGAATTGCCCGAAGACAGTGGAAATCTTGACGATATGTGGAGCAGATTTCTTTCACCAGTTCTTAAGTTGCGCCACTTTGTAGGTCTTGGCGGAGCAGATCAAAGAGAGAGTCCAGAAATATTTGGCAGTGAATTCCCGTATCCAGCCCTGGCCGATCGAGCAGATGTTTTAGTATTTGAAAGCGCACCACTAACCCAATCTGTAGAGGTCACTGGTGTTATCACCGCGGATCTTTGGATCAGCTCATCTGCTTTGGATACTGATTTCACTGTAAAAATAGTGGATTTGGCTCCACCAAATTCAGATTATCCAAACGGTTACGCACTTAATATTGTCGATTCCGTTCTGCGGGTACGGTACAGAAATAGTTGGGAACATGAGGAGTTGCTAGAACCCGGGAAAATTTATCCGATTCATATTAAATTAGCGCCAACTAGTAACTTGTTTAAAGCCGGGCATCGAATCCGAGTTGATATTTCTAGTAGTAATTTTCCGCGGTTGGATATAAATCCGAATACTGGAGAAGCGATCGGAAAACATACACATATGGTTGTGGCAGAAAATACTCTTCACTGCAATCAAAGCTATCCTTCAGCTATAAATCTCCCTGTAATCAACTAATTTATAAGTAAATTTAGGCCAGCAAGCGCTGCACTTATCAAAGTTATATTTTGAAAAAGTTCCTGATTTATTTTGTTAATAACCTTTCGACCCAATAATGCGCCAAGAGGTACTAGAGGTAAGGCAGGAATGATGTAGGAGAGAGAGTTAAAATCTAATAAACCTAAAGCAAAGACAAAAGGGAGCTTGAATAGATTTACTATAAAGAAAAGCCAAGCATTATTACCCATAAATTTCATCACGGTATTTTTCCTAAGTAAAAGGTAAATACTCATTGGGGGACCACCTGAGTTAGCCACCATGCTCATAAAGCCCGTCATAATCCCAAGTGTTAGACGCAATGACTTTGGATAGCGAAGGTTCAGGCTGAAATTATTATTTTGCAATCTCTGACTAATTGGGTACAAAATCACAAGCAGAATTACGATTGCTCCAATTGTGTGCTTTAGAGATGCATCTGTTGAGCGGGACAAAAAGTAAACTCCGGCAAATATTCCAAAAATTATTGGCCAGATCAGAGACCGAAGCATCTTCCATTCAACATGTTTTTTATAGATGCCAATTGCAAAAAGATCTCCAGTAATTAACAGAATCAGCATTACTCCCATAGATTCTTTCGCAGGCAGGATAGTTGCTAATAATGCTGCGTTTACTAATCCGATTCCGCCGATTGCCGTCTTGGAAAATCCGGTCAGAAATCCGATTAGCGCTAGCAGAGAGATCAACGCTAAAGACATTTGGCAAAGATAACCTAATTATCCAACTTAGGGATCAATCCTGATTTGATTTAGTGAGGCGGGTCGGCTCGAACCGACGACGACCCATTTATTGTATCACTGGTCGCGTTGGCTAAGAGTAATTCTCTATCGGTTCAACTTTGGGGTTGCACCAACGACTCTGATGACACCTTGGCTGTCTGCTCGAACCAATACGCCTTCTCCTGAATCAACACCTTGACTAGTCAGAGCCGCGATATTCACGTAATGGCCCACCAAAATAAGTAGCCCCTTTTTGGTTCGATGATCAACAATCTGCTTTCGAACTTTAAGTGTCTGCGGGTGGTTGGGTAAATCTGATTCTTGAAAGAGTGAATCAAGGTTTTTATTTAGCCGAATCTTTCCAAGGTTTAGCAACGTAGCGGTCTCTTTAGCTCTGCACCACCTACTTGATTCGACTCGTGCAATCTTTATCTTTCTGCGCGCAAGCCATGCACCAACATCTTGTGCATCCTGACGACCGAGTGCTGAGAGATTGCGCTGGGTGGAGCAATCATTTAATTTAAAGTTCTCAGGATCACCAACTCCTGGCGCCTCACTATGTCGTAACAGCAAGACATAGCCTTTGGGAGCAGTACCTTGCAATCTGTCCCATACTGCTAATTCATTTGCAAATGATGCTGGGGGACAGAGCGTAAAGATGAGAGCGAAGGTGAAGGATACAATCAATTTTTTCATTGCATCAACCTTTCTACACAAAGGATCAAAATCAACTGGGACGAGTCGGTCTAGTGAGAACAGCTGATTATTGGAGTTTATTTAATACCAACGATTTCTTGGCATTGTTGTAGGACACGGTCTTGAATCTCGCGGATCGATTTCTCATCAGGCTTGAGATTTGTTTTGTAGTGTTCGAATGAATTTGTTTTCTCTAGGGAATCAAAGGCAAATTCCAAACGTTCAACCAAAGATTGTTGCAGTGCTTTTGTATCGACTTCAGCACGGGGAAATAAAATGGCTAATTCTTCTAGTGAGTACCACGCCTTATCTATAGCGCGTTCGATAATTTGAGGGCGTTTTCTAGGTTGCGTGACTTCAAAATTCTTGGCTGCCAACGCTTCAATTGCTCCTAATGCACGTTGAAAATCTATGCGGGCATCAGTGAGTGCCCTTAACCGATCAGCATCCCAACGCTTGGATTCAGCCCTGGATGAGAGCCAGAGATTAAAGAGAAAGGTGCCGATGATCGAAATGGTGGCGCCGATGATTATGTCCATCAGTTCCTTTCTGCGAACCACGGATGAGATGCATCTGGGGTGGAGTGGGGCGGGTCGGGCTAATCTCGTTGTATGCGTAAATCGCTAGTCGGGTTGATGGTTGTTTTGCTGATGGCTCTAGGTACTGCCTAGGCTTCAAAGACAGTTCCATTTAAGAATCAAAAGGCTGGACAGTTCTGTAAATCCGCGGACACCAATAACACAGTAAAACCCCCAGACGGTTCGAAAGTTGTATGCAAGAAAGAAGGAACGCGGGCACGCTGGAAGAGCAAGTAAGCAAGTAGATGTGATCAGGGGGAAAAAGATAAACGAGGGTCGTGGGTCGTTGATCCGAAATAAAAAAACTGGGCTAAGGCTTACTCAGGTATCCTTCCGAAATCCTTAAAGTTTTCTTTTAAGAAGTCCTCAATGCCACCCGCTGATTTGTACTCCTTAGTCGTGCGATCTTCCAGCGGGTGGCATTGAGCACATCATTACTTCTTTTTCGCTGATGCTTTTTGTAGAGCTGTGATTTGTTTCTGCATCTTCGCGAGCGTAGCAATAAGAGTTGCTTGAGTTGCGAGGATCTCATTGAGTTGGTCGCCAAATGAATCGATCAACGTTGCTACAGCCGCCTGAAGGGTTACTACCTGAGCGGCAAGTTGCTTGACACTGGTGTTTACCGTCGTAACGGAAGTCTTGACGTCGGCAATTGCTGCATCCGTGGCCGCATCAGCATGTGCTGAAGATGCACCTAGTCCTGCGACTAGAAGTGCAGCAGCAATGCCGGTGGCAAGGGACTTACGGGTTTTTCCAAACCGATTGCGAGAACTTTTCATTATGGTCCTTTCAGGTGGCCAACAGGTCACGAATTGATGAACATGTGGTGAGGTATTCAGGAAAACCCTACTGGAAAAATGTCGCAGTAGCCAAGGTTTTTTGAGATAAAGTTCCTGAGAATGTCCAACAATTTTCGTTATCAAAACTTTATCTTTTCTAGTACTGGTCGGTTACTCAGGCCTTGCTCTGTACCATCTGCGTGAGGTGGTGTGGGGCGGGTCGGGCTCGAACCGACGACGACCGGATTATGAGT
>DDZI01000099.1:0-5287 GCA_002346305.1 Actinobacteria bacterium UBA3012
GAAGCCGGATCACGTCTGCGTATTAAGCGGATGACTGCTCCTCCTGATTTACGTGAGTTTGATGATCGAATCGCAAATGTTCGACGTGAAAAAGAATCAGCAATTGATGGTCAAGATTTCGAAAAAGCCGCTTCACTTCGCGATAAAGAAAAAACTCTGATTCAAGAAAAAGGTGAGCGCGAGAAGCAATGGAAAGCTGGAGATTTAGATCAGGTTTCAGTTGTCGGCGAAGAAGAGATCGCTGAAGTTCTTGCCGCATCAACCGGTATTCCTATCGTGAAGTTGACTGAAGAAGAGACTTCACGTTTGCTACGCATGGAAGATGAATTACACAAGCGGGTAATCGGTCAAGATCAAGCGATCAAGGCACTTTCACAAGCAATTCGTCGTGCCCGCGCAGGATTGAAAGATCCTAAGCGCCCTGGAGGATCATTTATTTTTGCTGGTCCATCTGGTGTTGGTAAAACTGAACTTTCTCGCACTTTAGCAAGCTTCTTATTTGGTGATGCTGATGCACTTATTCAACTTGATATGAGTGAGTATGCAGAACGCCATACAGTTTCGAGATTGTTTGGTTCACCTCCAGGATATGTTGGTTATGAAGAGGGCGGACAACTCACCGAGAAAGTTCGACGCCGTCCATTCTCTGTTGTGCTCTTTGATGAGATTGAAAAAGCGCATCCAGATATCTTCAACTCCTTGCTTCAAGTTCTTGAAGATGGGCGCTTAACAGATGCTCAAGGTCGTGTTGTAGATTTCAAAAATACCGTAATCATCATGACTACAAACCTAGGAACCCGTGACATCTCAAAGGGTGCCGGACTTGGGTTTGCGAATAGTGGTGATTCACAAACTTCATACGAGCGGATGCGTAATAAAGTTACGGATGAACTTAAAGCTCACTTCCGTCCTGAATTTTTAAACCGCATTGATGAAATTGTTGTCTTCCATCAATTGACAGAAAAAGAAATCGTTCAAATTGTCGATTTGATGATTGCGTTGCTTGATGAGCGCTTGAAATCTAAAGATATGGGCATCGAGTTAAAGCCTTCCGCTAAGGAGTTACTAGCTTCTCGCGGTTATGACCCAGTAATGGGAGCTCGCCCACTTCGCCGCACCATTCAACGCGAGATCGAAGATATTCTTTCTGAGAAGATTTTATTTGGTGAACTAAAAGCCGGTGAAATTATCGTTGTGGATACTGAAGGCGAAGGAGTTGACGCCAAGTTCACTTTTACTGGCGAGCCAAAGAGTTCGACACCAAACACTCCTGAGGATTTGGCCGAAACACCAGCGGTTTAAGCTCCGCATATGTCCTCATCCGCTTTTGATCTACACGGCAAAGTTGCGGTAGTAACTGGCGGGAATGGTGGCATTGGAGTTGGTTTTGCGCGAGGGTTTGCAAAATCTGGAGCGAATGTTGCGATCTGGTCGCGCAACATCGAAAAGAGTGCAAAAGCGGTAGCCGAGCTTGAGTCACTTGGAATCCGAGCAGTCGCATTCAAGGTAGATGTAAATAATCGAGAAGATATTGATCAAGCCGTAATTGATACGGTGGCGCAACTTGGTTCAATTGATATTTTGGTGGCAAATGCTGGAATAAATATTCGTAAAAAGCCACAAGACTTTTCTAAATCAGATTGGAAAGATGTTTTAGACACAAACTTAACTGCCGTTTTTGAGTGCTGCCAAGCTGTCTATCCAGAAATGAAAAAGCGTGGTGGCGGAAAAATAATCACAATTGGCTCGATGACAAGTATTTTTGGATTTGGGATAACTCCTGCATATGCCGCGACCAAAGGAGCGGTAGTCCAATTAGCTAAATCTTTAGCAGTTGCATGGGGTGCAGATAATATTCAAGTAAATGCAGTACTTCCGGGATGGGTCAAAACTGAAATGACAACTCAATCGCGTTCGATCCCTGGCCTTGAACAACAAGTAATGCAGAGAACTCCCGCAAATAGGTGGGGGACGGAATCAGATTTTGAGGGCGTGGCCGCATTTTTAGGAAGCGCAGCCTCAGATTTTGTCACTGGTATCGCGATACCAGTTGACGGTGGTTTCTCGGGAACTTTGTTTATATTTGACCCACCTATTTAAGGAGAATAATGACTAGCGTTCAAGTCTTTTTCAAAGGGACAATCAAAAGTTGGACGCACCAGAGTTGGAGTGTGCGCTTACTGCGTCTTTGGCTGGGGATTACCTTCACTTACGCTGGTCTAGACAAAGCCCTTGACGGAGGATTTCTAAATCCAGAAGCCACCACCTATATTGGCAAGCAGCTTGCCGGATTTGCTCAACAATCTCCAATCTCACCTTTGTTAAATAAGATGGTTGAACACGCAACTCTGGTTGGTGTTGGAACTATGGTTGGCGAAATTGCAATTGGCCTAGCGACTCTTTTCGGAGTCTTACCCTTTTTGGCAGCCATTGCTGGTGCTGGACTTTCAGCATCCCTTTGGCTTTCATCCTCGTTTTATACAACACCTTATTTTTTAGCCTCAAATACTGCTTACTTAATTATGTGGTTAGTTTTTGCATTGTCAGTCATGCCAAGAAAACGCACAGTTTCAAGAGTCTTAAATGTTGATCGAAGGAGTGCAATTGGAGTTGGTGTTGTAGGTGTCCTCTCAATCGCATTCGCTGCATTAGGAAATTTCTTTGCTAGACCAGCAAAGATCGTGTCCTCAGGATCAAGAATCGTTACAAAAAAAGGTGGAGGTGCCCCAGATAATGCGATTGCGGCAATTTCAGATTTGAATGTAGGAAGTGCGTTGCCGATTAAACTTGCATCAGGGGACCCAGGGATTTTAATTCGTACAGATAATGATGAGGTTTGTGCTTTTTCAGCAGTATGTACTCACCAAGGTTGCACTGTTGATTATGACAGTGCAAGCAAAGAATTGATTTGTCCTTGTCACGGTGCAAGATTTGATCCACTGCAAAAAGGAAAAGCCATTGGTGGACCCACTCGGACTCCGTTAACTGAACTTCCAGTGAAGATCAGCGATGAATACATCATTTCTTCTTAACGTTCTAAGAGTTTTACTTTCTCTAGAGCTTGTGAAATCCGATGTACTTCAACAATTTCAATTCCAGAAACTTTGATTTCGCTACCTGCAGGGATCAGTGCACGTTTGAATCCAAGCCGAGCAGCTTCTACTACTCTTTGTTGACCACCGGTTACTTTTCTAATTTCTCCAGCAAGACCAACTTCGCCAATCGCAATTAAATCTGCAGGCAGTGCTAATCCAACTGCTGCAGATGCAACTGCAAGTGCTGCAGCAAGATCGGCGGCTGGCTCAGTTAATTTCATTCCACCAACAGTTGCCACATAAACATCTCGGCCAGCTAATTTGGTATTTGCTCGCAACTCGAGAACTGCCAGGGTCATGGCGGTTCGAGCACTGTCTAATCCACTGGTGACTCGACGAGCGTTTCCGTAGTCGCGATCTTTTTCAACTCCAACTAAAGCCTGAATTTCAGCAACTAGGGCCCGTCTCCCCTCAAGTGCAACTGTTACGCAAGTGCCAGGAACCGGTTCGGCGTGACGAGTCGTGAAAAGTCCACTTGGATCAGTAACACCTGAAATTCCACCATCATGTAAATCAAAACATCCAACTTCATCAGTTGCACCAAATCGATTTTTTATTGATCTAACTAAACGCAACCGTGAATGTCGGTCGCCTTCAAAGTTCAAGACCACATCTACCAAATGTTCCAATAATCTTGGACCAGCTATTGACCCATCTTTTGTAACGTGACCAACTAAAATTACGGTTATTCCACGATCTTTCGCGATTCGAATTGCAGTATTTGCAACTTCGCGCACCTGCGTAACACCACCAGGTGATCCTTCAACAGCGGCACTAGCCATCGTTTGGATTGAATCAATAATTAACAAATCTGGCTTGACGGCATCAATGTGCGCAACAACTGCACTCAATTCATTTTCAGCGGCTAACCAGAGTGATGGGTGAATTGCAGAAAGGCGTTCGGCACGTAATCTAACTTGCGCGGTAGATTCTTCACCTGTTACATAAAGTGCAGTTAATCCGGTGCGTGCACTCTCGGCTGCGACAGTCAACAGCAAAGTAGATTTTCCAACACCGGGTTCTCCAGCAAGTAAGACAACCGCACCAGGAACTAATCCACCACCAAGTGTCCGATCTAACTCTGCAACACCACTTGATCGAGATTGTGCCGCTGCTAAATCAACTTCACCAATAGGGCGCGCGGTCGCAGTGACCGCTCCTGCGGCTACAACATTAAGTTTGCGAGTTCCCTCATCAATGCTGCCCCACGCCTGACATTCACCACATCGACCTACCCACTTAGAGGTGCTCCAACCGCATTCTGAACAGCGGAAGGGCTCTTTGAGCGATGCTTTTGCCATGTTCTAAGAGTACGACTTACAACTGACCTTTTGCTATTCACTCCTTGCGGCGGCCTCTTTGCGAGCCAGAGTTGTAGCCGGATGCTCAAGAAGGAAGGGTAATAACTTCGGGGATGCAGCTCGCTTGATTTCCATTCGAGCATCGCAAATTTGCTTCAATTCAGCATAGGCTTTTTTGCCCATCAATTGAGTTAGTTCTGCTTCATTTGAGATGTAGACCGGCTCTTTGCCAACATGAGCATCAGAGTTGCTGGTGCAATACCAGTGGAAATCTTCACCACCAGGTCCCCATCCTCGACTTTCGTATTCGCCAATTACTGTGATTGATACTTCAACATCATCGCCGAGATCTACTTTTTCAAAACTCCGGCGAATTGGTAATTGCCAACACACATCAGGCTTTGTCTTAACAAAATGGACACCTTCACTTTGGGCAAGATGGTGCAAAACACAACCAAAATCACCGGTAAAACCTTCAGCCGTATGACCTTTTCGGTTTAAGAAAATGCAACCGTTGTCTACTTTTCGAGTTTTACGATCCCCATCTTCATCTACCTCAGAAATTTTTAACTTCCCACCTTTTTTCTTAGGTTGGGCCTTGTCAAAGTATTGCCATTGAGACTTCGTTAATTTCTTGGCAAATTTTAGAACACGCTCTTCATCTTTTTTGTCTGAATAAAGAGCACCTTCAGAACAGCAACCATCATTTGGACGGTCGGCATAAATTCCCTTGCAGCCATTGCCATAAATGCAGGTCCAATTAGAGGTCAGCCAAGTTAAATCACAACGAAAACGCTCACCAAATGGATCTGCGGGATTATCAAATTCGACCCAGTCGCGTGGGAAATCAATTACTACCTCAGGCATAAGGCACAAGGGTAGAGGCTTTTT
>DDZI01000099.1:5439-6778 GCA_002346305.1 Actinobacteria bacterium UBA3012
AGATACTGCTAATTGGTTGGCTTAACGACCTGGCGAGATCTTCGCGTTGTAGGCTCTACCTCATGAGCCAGGTATTGATCATCGGCGCTGGGGCAATGGGAGAGGCGATTATCGCCGGGCTCATAAAATCAGGGACCAACTCCGGTTCCATTTCCATATTAGAAAAACGGAAAGAACGAAGTGTTGAGATTTGTGCGCAATATGGGGTCAGCGAGCTCCCAAATTTAGCAGCACTTTCGGGATTTGCCGCAATCTTCTTAATCGTTAAGCCGCAAGATTTGGCCGCGAGCATTGCCGAAATCTCAGATCACATCACTACAGAGACTGTACTTATTAGCCTGGCAGCAGGTAAGAAAATCGCTGGTGTCGAAGCTGGACTCAAAGGCAAGCGGGTTCCAGTTATCAGAGTGATGCCAAACACTCCAGCGTTAGTTGGTGAAGGAATGGCAGCTATTTCTGGAGGAACAAATTGCAGTGAAAAAGATTTAGCGCTCGCCGAAAAATTACTAAATGGAACGGGCAAAGTAATTCGTGTTGAAGAAGATTTGCAAGATGCGGTAACGGCAGTGAGTGGATCAGGCCCGGCTTACTTCTTTCGGATTGTTGAAGCAATGGTGGCGGCTGGAATTGAGTTAGGTCTCACGCCTGAGGATTCGCATCAACTGAGTATCCAAACTATTTATGGTGCTGCAACGATGTTGCGTGATTCAGGGAAAACACCATCTACATTGCGGGAAAATGTCACTAGTCCAAATGGCACAACTGCCGCTGCACTTAAGAGTTTAAATGAAAGTGGAATACAGGAGATATTCAGTGCAGCACTTTTGGCAGCGCGTGATCGTTCACGCGAATTAGCTCAGGGGTGAGTAAAGCTGAGACGAGCACTTTTTGTCGCGGTAGCTTTTTCACTGATATTTGCTCCAAGTGCTCAAGCGGCGCCCTTTTCTCCAAAAATTGTGGTTCCATTTTTAAGCACAATAATTTCTGGTAACGAAAATGACGAGATCATCGGGATAACTTCAACTAAAAAGAATTGGATTGTTGCTGGCAATGTTGTAGGAGATTTCCTTGGCACCACTCCTTTGAATCAACCAGACCCTTTAACTCCTTCAGGTGGCCTTGATTCATGGGTTGGTGCCTTTGATTCTTCAGGAGCAAATGTATGGTCACTTCGAATCGGAACAACGGAGGATGATGTAGCAACAGCAATTGCAGTGGATTCAAAAAAGCAGATTTGGATTGCAGGTTTGGCACAAAGTGATAAAAATTCAACTGTAATAGCGACCACGGAGAGCTCTTCAACTACTGTTGAAGCACCACCAATTCAGACACCAATTCA
>DDZI01000099.1:6869-15648 GCA_002346305.1 Actinobacteria bacterium UBA3012
CAGACACCAATTCAGACACCAACCGTGCAGACCTTTAACCCAGATTCGGTCACTGCGCAAACAGTGAAACCAATCAGGAAAGATTTAAAGTTTCTAACTGTTGCGCAGATAGATAAGAACGGAACACTCAACAATAGATTTGTCGCTGCTTTGAAAAATTATGGTTATGTAACTGCGATTATTCCGGATAGTTCAGGAGTTTTTTTGATTGGAATTGAGATTACAAAATCTGGTGGTGAGCGTTCTTTCATGCAATCACTTTCCAGCACAGGTGAATTTGGACAAAAATATTATTTTGGAAAATCTGCAACTACATTGAATTCTGGAGTTTTGAATAAGGATAAAACCCTAACCTTGGTGGGCAATAGCGCAGAAGTGCTTGCGAAAAAGTCTGTTGTAGGGAAAGTGGATGGAGTTATTCTCAATGTTTCACCTTCAGATGGAAAAATCTTGAAGATTTTAAGAAGCAGTGGCAAAGGCGCCACTCGCTCTTGGAAAAGTTCCGCAGGTAATTTAACAGTAGGTGGCACCTCAAAAACTAAAAGATTAAATGAAGGCGTTATTTCTCAATTCTCAAGTACTGGTTCGGTTCTGTGGAGCAAGAGATACGCGGGAGCATCAGCTGCCATAAACAATTTGGCTGTTGTTGCCGTCCTAACCACTCAAAGTAACTCACTCCTAAAATCCAAAGCGGGAGATGTGGTGGTGTACAAATTTGATAAAAAAGGTGAGCCAACATTAGGTGGGCGAATTCCACTCAGTGCTGAAATCATCGGCTTAAGATCTCAGTCAGGCCTTGGTAGCTGCGTGGCGACTCTGGCTAGTGATGGAACCTTTTCCTTAGCCCAGTTCCCGTTTTAGGGCTTTGGGGCTTTTGGGGAGGTGCTCCTCAATTTAGAACTCTTCCCCTAACAGGGTAATCTCTGACCCTACTTAAAATTCGTCAAGCGGTAGTTGAGGTAAGTTTCTAAGGGAGTGATTCGTGGGTTCAGTAATCAAAAAGCGTCGCAAAAGAATGGCCAAGAAGAAGCACAAAAAGTTACTAAAGCGCACCAGAATTCAAAGACGTAACGCTAAATAAAACTAGCAACAAAATTAACTCAGCGGCTTAGTAAGTAAAGTGGCTTTCCCATTGACATTTACAAAAGCGTAATCTCTGCTCTTGATTTTTGTCCATGATATTGAATTGCTTTTATCAATTGCAGTGTCATTTGCCAAAGTACTTTTTTTAGTAACTAAATCCAGAGAACAAAGTCGATCTTCACATCCGTAAATTACGCTCTTTCCATTTAAAGCAATAGGTGAGACTGGAGTTGATGTAGGAACAAACTCAGAAATACTCCCGGGAGAAGTCAAGTCAGTCCAATGAATGCGATCAGCTTTCGAAATAGTCGCAGAAGATGATGCGTACCAAATTGCTCGAATTGCAGAACCATCCACAGCTAGGTCTAAATCAAAACCAGCAACAGGTAATTCACGTTTTCCTGCTTCAACCGTCGTAAATTGCCAATCTAGTGGTGAAACAGTACTTCTGGTCGCGTATCGAATATCACCTTGGATCGGTTTCTTTTCTGGAGCAGCTAGAACAGAGTCATAAAGTAGATGAATTTTCTTTCCAGTAGATACAGCCGCAAGATGAAATGCTACATCGCCTTCGGTTCGGCCACCAGTGATTTTATCTCCATCAACAATTTCATAACTCCAACCAGATTTAACCTGCGTTGCACCAAGTAAAATTCCTTGCGAGTCATCTCGATAAAATACTTGCAAGCCTTGAGTGGTCGATGCACAGGCGTTGGAGATATTGACATTACTTGCAGTCTTGGTGCGAATAGATTCACGGTAATCTTGGATTACCGGCCCGTTACCATCAACTGTCTCATAACTCCATTTTTTCCCATCATAGTTTGCATAAAGTAAATCTTTTTCAACAGTATCTGTATAGAAAATATGCAACTTCTCTTTTTTCCCAGGATTTGTTTTGCAGACAGAAAGCCTTCCACTTAGATTGTTATTTCGCTTACCTGATTTAGTGGAATCTCCATCTACGATTTGTCGTTTCCAGAGTTTTCCATCAAATTGATTCATAATTAGGTATCCACTTTTAGAATCGGTGTAAATGAGTGTTTGTTTTCCCCTATAAATGGTGCTGGTAGTAAATTGCGCATCTGAATTTGGATCGAGAACTTTACTGGCCCAGGTATTTTCCGGAACAACTACCGAAGAAATGGATTCTTTACTTTGAAAGCCATTTGAAATTGCTATTACTCCAAAGTAGTAAGGGAGCCCAGCAGATAGATTAGGAATCGTAACTGGAGATTTAGTTACTGTGATGATTTGATTGCCAGGGTAAACTTTTATTTGATAAGAAGTAATTTCTTGCCTAATTGCTTCTTCAGGTGGATCGAAAGAGAGAGTAATTGACTTATTTCCAGAAATTGTATGAAGGTTTCGAATTTCACTGATTCTTGTAGCTGGAGTTTTCCCACGCATATCTTTTAGCATTCCAATTACTACTGGACCCGGATCATGAATTGCCTGTTGCATATCTATAGTCGAGCTCATTAATCCATTGATAGCACTTTTTGGAAATAACTCATCATCTAAATGACTAACCGAAGATCCTGATTTGTACTGACTAGGCGCAAAAAGTTTTGGCTTAATACCATTATTTGCCAATGCTCCTTGCGAGCCAACCCAATAAAGCGGAGAGGTTACATAGGTTGAGAACTCAGGAAGAGTTGCGGAAAGGTCAGATAATCGGCGACCCGCCTCGTTGGCAACAAAGCCTGCGAAGATGCTGGGCGAATCATTTGCAAAGGTTTCAAACCGATCATTAAATGTCTCTGTTGAGATAATTCCAAGGCCATGCCCTAATTCGTGGAGAACGGCACTTAAAAAATCAAATTGGCCAACAGCATTTTTCCCATCTGTACCGTAATACCAATTTACGTTGGATGGATTTGAATTAAAACGTGCCGATATTTCAGCATTTAATTCATCTTGGTCTTTCTTATCGCTAGCCAATGAATTAGCAAGTGCGGCTGGGTACCAAAGATTTTTTTCTGGTGCGCCAGGGAAATCTTTGAAATATCCGCCTCCCTTAGGTCCACCAGGTCTGGCATTTCCAAGTATTCCTCGATCAAGTGGTGACCAGTAAGCATCAACACTGATAGTGACAGTGGATTCAAAAAGGTATGACCAGATTTGTGCTGCGCGCAAAAATGCTTTTTTCGCTGGTTCTGGCCAAGGCGTTCGAGATTCGGTGAGAAAATTAACTTCAAATTTAGATTTAGGATCTAAATTTGCATCATTAAAAGGAATATAAGTTGGCGTTACCTTTGTCGTAGCACCGGCATACGCAACTTGCAACGGTGCAATTATTGATTCAGGCGTTAACGCCGAAGCGTTTGGAGCCAGAGGTAGCAGCAAGGCTGCGAGCAGCCCTACAATTACAGTTATTGATTTACCCCGCTTCATGGAAAAACCGTAGCAGTTTTATTGGACTCAAGAGGAGCTCAAAGTGAATTCGGAAGAATTGGCTAGCGCAGGAATTAAACGGGCGGCCAAAGAGCAAAAGAATCAGAGTAAAGAATCAGAATTAGCAGATTTACGCAGTGACTTGGCTCGAGCGCTTGGTGATTTTATCCAACAAAATTTTGCCCACAAATACGGTCCGCTAATTGGACCAATCTCAGAAGGTGCTATTGAGAAGTTCCTGAAAGATTTTGAAGAAAACTCAACTAAAGCAAAAACAGAGTTGACCTTTGTTTTACAGGAGTTGCTAGATCGGATAATTTCGAGCAAATGAAAGCCAAAGTCACGATTTACTCTCGGCATGGATGTCATCTTTGTCATGTAATGAGAGACGAAGTTGTGCAAATCCAAAGTGATCTTGATTTCACAATTGAAATAATTTATGTTGATAAAAATAGAGAGTTAGAAGAGAAATACGGGGAGCAAGTTCCGGTCATCTTGATAGATGGCCAGATTCATGATTTTTTTAGACTTAATGAAACAAGATTTAGGAAAGCGTTAACTTCCTAATTTATTATCACCCGAGAGAATGTCGTCTGCATCAATAATTTGATATGAATAACCTTGTTCAGTCAAAAATCTTTGTCTGTTCTGCGCAAAATCTTGATCGATAGTGTCCCGTGCAACTAACGTGTAAAAACGGGCACCTCGCCCATCAGCTTTAGGTCGAAGAATTCTGCCTAACCGCTGAGCCTCTTCTTGGCGTGATCCAAAAGCTCCAGATACCTGAATCGCAATTGTGGCTTCAGGTAGATCGATAGAGAAGTTTGCCACTTTGGAGACAACCAAAGTAGTTATTTCTCCCTCTCTAAATAGTTGAAATAAAGATTCGCGCTCTTTAATCGGAGTGTCACCGGTAATAACAGGAGCACCTAGAGTTTCACCAAGTTTTGCTAGTTGATCGAGATACTGACCAATCACTAATACTTGTTCACCTTGGTGTTTATCAGCAATAAATTTTGCAACATTAGTTTTGGTCAAAGTTGTAGCACATGTTCGGTAACGATGCTCTGGTTCGGCAGTCGCATAAAGAAGTCTTTCGGCATCAGTTAAATTCACGCGAACTTCAATACATTCTGCAGGGGCGATATAACCTTGTGCTTCAATTTCTTTCCACGGAACGTCATATCGTTTTGGACCAATTAGTGAAAAGACTTCACCCTCCATGCCATCTTCACGAACAAGTGTCGCAGTTAAGCCAAGGCGCCTGCGGGATTGAATATCAGCAGTAAATCTGAAGACAGGAGCTGGGAGCAAGTGAACTTCATCATAAATAATTAAACCCCAGTCATGAGAATCAAATAAATCTAGATGTGCGTATACGCCACCTTTTTTAGTTGTTAACACTTGGTAAGTAGCAATGGTTACTGGCTTAATTTCTTTTTTAGTGCCTGAATATTCGCCGATCTCATCCTCAGTTAGAGATGTTTTAAGAAGTAATTCATTCCGCCATTGCCTAGCTGCAACAGTATTTGTGACCAAAATTAATGTTGTTGCTTTAGCGAGTGCCATAGCCGCAGCGCCCACCATGGTTTTTCCAGCACCACAAGGCAAAACAATTACACCTGAACCTCCATGCCAAAAACCTTCAGCAGCCATTTTTTGATAGGTACGCAACTTCCAATCTATTTCTACTAGTGAGATTGGATGTGCTTCACCATCTACATAACCAGCCATATCTTCTGCTGGCCAACCAAGACGCAACAAACTTTGCTTTAGACGTCCGCGCTCACTTGCAAAAACTACGACAGTTTCGGGATCAATCCGTGGCCCAAACATCGGCGCTATTTTTTTGGCTCGTAATACTTCTTCTAAAACTGCTGCATCAGTGGAGGTCAGAATTAAGCCATGAACTGGATGCGCCTCAAGCCGGAGTCTTCCGTAGCGGTCCATTGTTTCTGCAATATCGACAAGCAGTGCATGTGGGACTGAGTACCGGGAATAACGCAACAAAATATCGATTACAGCTTCTGCATCATGACCGGCAGCACGCGCATTCCAAAGTCCCAAATTAGTCAATCTATATGTATGTACGTGTTCTGGTGATCTTTCTAATTCAGCAAATGGAGCAATGGCTTTTCGGCACTCATCAGCCAACAAATGGTCAATTTCTAGCAGAAGGGTTTTATCGCTCTGAACAATTAGTGGACCATCGCTCATTATCAAGGCCTCTCAATAAGATCAGTAATCAGTGCATTTAAAAAGGTAATTTGAGAGTCAATTGAATCTGCTTTGACCCATTCTCCTCGAGCGTGGGCTCCACCGCCAATTGCACCCAAACCATCAAGAGTTGGGGCGCCTGCGGCGGCAGCAAAGTTTCCATCACTTACTCCTCCGACAGATACGCCAGTCAAAGTCGGTCTTCCTAGTTGTTCATTAACTTTTTGGGCTCGCTCAAATAATGATTTCGTTGAAGTTAATTCAAGAGGTGGACGGTTAATCTGACCCGTGACAGTAATTTTTGCTTCCGGATTTTGGGGCTGTAGCGAATTAAGGGAATTTGAAATCCGCGTTAATTCAGCAGCTTTAAAGGAACGCACATCAACATCTACAGAAGCTAACGCGGGCACAGTATTTGTGGTGGATCCCGATGTCATTGTTGTTGGGACAACAGTTGTTCCAAATTCTGGATTTTCCATCTTGGCAATCGCAAGAACTAATTGGGAAATTTCAGTACTGGCGTTGATGCCTTTTTCAGGCTCTAGCCCGGCATGGGCCGCTCTACCTGTAACTGTGACTTTAAAATCAGCACTGCCTTTTCTTCCAATCTTTACTGCTCCATCTACAGATGCTTCAAAAACTAAAACTGCGCGAGCGTTGCGTGACAAATCCTCAATTAGTTTTTTGGATGAGCGAGATCCAGTTTCTTCGTCAGTAGTTGCAATTAGAGCAACAGATCCACTCACTCCACGAAGTGCATAAAGTGCTTGAATAAATCCAGCTTTCATATCAAAAACGCCAGGCCCGGTAATTCGGTTTTCTTTAACTTCCCAAATAGGCGTAAATGAATCTTTTGGCCAAACTGTATCTAGATGCGTAAGTAAGAGTATTTCAGGATTCGGATCTCCCCACCAAAAAACTGGACGATTCTCAATCTCATGAATTTTTGCCGGCGCATTTAGTACTTCATTTGCAATCTCTGCGGCCAACTTAGTGACGGCTTGGCACGCTGATAAATCAGAAGTCGGGGATTGGCAGCGCACTAATTTCTCTAGGTGCTCCAATACTTGCGAACTCATCAATTACCCCTTTTTCCTAAGTGCTAAGTCTGCCCTATTCGACTAAGGCGATGCCGTTTATGCGTGAAACTGGGAACCTTAGGACTTCATCATTGCCATGGTCATACGCCACAAGGACGCCAGCCATAACTTGGATTGGGTCGATTATTCGCTGACTCACTCCACCATCAGAGTCGGCATACCCAATAACTAATGTCTCCTTGTTTTTTATGGCAATTGTTAAAGCGGCCATAGTTTCACTTGGAGTAGCACTCGCAACGGTAGTTGGAACACCACTTCGTTTGGCTGAGGCTCGATCACCTGCACGTAAAGCTCTAAGTGCAGCAGTTAAAAGTTCATCACGCGGAGTTTCGTACTCTCCAATAACTCGAGGTGGACGAGTTTTTGAGATCGCACGCGCTGCAGATCTCTTACGTGTGACAAGAGCGCCATCTCTTCCTTCGATTGCAGGCAAGAAACCAGCTTCAATCAATGTGTTCACTGCTTCTTCTGTGTCGACTTCAGTAAATAAAACTTGAGGTGCAATTTTTCGTAATTGCAAATGGGCAGTGCGTCTATCAGCGAGTATTGAATTAACAACTGATTCATCTTCACATCGAATGTATGAACTCCAACCAATACCTACTCTTAACTTTCCGTGACGTTTGCCAACATCCGCAATTAAATATGAGAGAGGTTGAGGGATCGAAGTTTTAGAAATTTTACTTAGAAACGTATTTATTTCATCGCTACTTCGACCACTATCTAAGCCACGTCTAATTGAGTTTTCGCTGAATCGATAAACAGTAGCCCCACCCTTGCTTTCAACATTCGCGATTAGTGAAAGCTCTTGTGCAAGATCAATGCGAAGTGGACCGGGAGCAATTGCCGTGTTATCTGCTTGAATCAAAATGTGATCAATCTCTTTTGGCAGAGCTTTGCTTAATCCAGAATCTTCCTTTCCACTCAGAATTGCAGAACCAAATGAAGAGATCGCCCCGCGCCCGGTGATTCCGAGCCACTCCGCTTCTCGGGAACTCCAATGTGCAATGTCAGCGTGCAATCCAACTCCACGTCGTGGACGTTCCCATCGAACTCTTTTTGACAATTCTGATAAGTCAGGTGCACATGGGGAAATTTCATTAACTAACTTTAAGAATAAAGCACGCAAGTTTGCAGCTGCGGCTCTATCAATCTCCGGACCAAGTGCAGAGATATACCTTGCTTCACTTTTTCCAACTAATCCACTTACTCGTGACGTTGTTAACCAGCCATTTACTATGAGTTGCCAACGCTCATCGTGCGTTGAGTTCAGCCAAAGATCAAATGCGGATGTTGGAAGCAATTCTTCTTCTCGGTCAACGGTAACAAGACCACAAATATAAGAAAGTTCAGCAATAAAAATTAAGTAATTTTCCTCGACGCCAAGTGAATCTGCTGCCTTTTTAACTTCTCTAACACCAATGCCGCCAGACCTTAGGATCGCTGGTGGTTCTCCTGACCAAAACTTCATTAACTCTTCAACTTGATGTAACAAAGTTATTATTGCGCCTACTGCACTTTTATCAATTTCACTTTGAGAAAATTCGCGACCGCGGTAATCAGTAGGTTGATTTTGAAGTTCCCGATGAATCTTTCCGCCTCGAAGATGCATCCCAATCTCTCTAGGAAGTACAACAGTTTTGCTATCTACAGCCAGGAGTAGATCATTATCAAGTAACCACTTGATGGCCACTCCTGGTTTTTTTATGTCAGAAACACTGCCTCTAGGCGGTCCCCAAGTTAAGCGATCAAGTACTGTGCGAGCATTTTCTGGAGCATCTTTAATTTTCTTGATTGCTTTTGCACTTAGCAATCCAAGTACGGGCCCAAGTCCCGTTGGTTCATTTCCAACTGAATCACGTATTGCGTTGAGAACTCTTATTTGGTCTTCATCTGGAAAAATCAACGCAAGTGCAATTAGTTTTTCAATAACTAATTTGGCATCTTCCGATGTTGCAGCAACAACTGCTTCAATTGTGATG
>DDZI01000099.1:15701-24471 GCA_002346305.1 Actinobacteria bacterium UBA3012
GTTCCGGCAGCGCAACGAGAGCTTCAAGAACTTGAATCTCCCAGAGGTTTAGTGAATCTAATGCCCTTGAAATACTTGGGGGAGCACTGGCGCGAGATGCCAGAGCCGAAATATCAGTAGGTAATGGCGACAGAAGATCGCCTCTTGCGGCCAGAAGTAGCCTTAATTGCTCATCGTCGCGCGATCGGAGTTCCTGTGCCAGCGATCTGGTCGGGTGCGAGTTGAGTGATTGAGGTGACATAACTTGCCAACGCTACCCCAATCCCGACCTCACTATGATTTCCCTCATGAAAACTCGGGTACATGTGCTTCGTCATGGCGAAGTCGAAAACCCGAATAAAGTCTTGTATGGCCGCCAGCCAAATTGGCACCTATCCACCAGGGGCGTTCAAATGGCCGAAGCGGTTGCGCTTTGGTCCAAAGACCGCCCAATAGGTGCGATACATGTTTCGCCCCTAGAACGAGCGCAAGAAACAGCAGCACCGATCGTCGTCACTCATGGAATTTCCATCACCACCGATCCAAGATTGATTGAAGCTGCAAACATTTTCGAAGGCAAACCTTTCTCAGTTGGTGATGGAGTTTTGCGCCGTCCATCAACATGGCGTTATTTGTGGAACCCATGGCGCCCATCTTGGGGAGAGCCATATAAAGAACAGATTAAAAGAATGATCTCTGCAATTAATTTTGCACGCGATAGTGCAATAGGGGCTGAAGCTATTTGTGTTTCACATCAACTTCCAATTTGGATTGTGAGATCACATGTCGAAGGAAAATCACTAATACATGACCCCCGTAAAAGAGAGTGCTCGCTAGCATCAATAACAACTTTTGTTTTTAATAGTGATGGGGTGATAGAGGATGTTGAATACTGTGAACCCGCTAGACATTTACTTCCTCCTAAGCAGAAGTGAAAATTAGGGTCTCAATTTCAGCATTAGTTCTAAGCTCTTTGATTTTTTCAGGATGTGGATCTGGTGGTACATCAGTAAGTGAAGAATCCTTTGTCGCTGGTGATGGTGTTGTCACTTTTGTTGCGAAAGAAAATCGATCATTTGCGCCAGTTATCAATGGGGAATCGCTTTTAGGAGAGAAAACTTTTATCGAAAAAGAAAAAATCACAGTTATAAACGTATGGGCCTCATGGTGTTCTCCTTGTCGCGCTGAAGCACCTGCGCTTCAGGCAATTTCTGAAAAGTATCCAGTCACTCAATTTATTGGAATTTTAACCAGAGATTCAAAAGATTCTGCATTGGCTTTTACGCGTAGATTTAAAATTACATTTCCAACTATTGCTAATGATGAAATTCTCTTGGGGTTTAGAAACTCATTACCAGTAACATCTATACCAACTACAATAATTTTAGATAAAAATAGAAAAGTAGCTGCAAGAATTTCAGGAGCAATCACAATTGCTTCCCTATCAGATTTAATTGAGAAAATAGATAATGAGAGTGCTAAATGATTGCTATTGCATCTTCATTAACCGAACAAGTCTTGAATGGATCAGTTTTAATCTCATTTCCTATTGCGATCGTCGCTGGAATAGTGGCTTTTCTTTCGCCTTGCGTATTGCCATTAGTCCCGGCATATCTTTCATATATAACCGGATTAACTGGGCTTGAATTAACTACAAAAGCGGCAAGAGGTCGGATCCTTTGGGGAACCACTTTGTTCATTTTGGGATTCAGCACGGTTTTTATCTCTTATGGAGCCCTTTTTGGAGGAGCCGGAAGTGTTTTGTTGGAACAACAAAGTTTGGTGACAAAAGTACTAGGAGTTTTTACAGTTCTACTGGGCTTAGCTTTTCTAGGAGTGTTACCAAATCAGAGACAGTGGCAGCCAAAAATTGTTACAACTTGGGGTTTGGCGGGGGCGCCATTTTTAGGAGTGCTATTTGCGATTGGTTGGACTCCTTGTATTGGTCCAACGCTAGCCGCAGTTCAGACATTGGCGTTTTCCGAATCATCTGCAGTACGTGGTGCATTTCTTTCACTTGGGTATTGCATAGGTTTAGGAATTCCGTTTTTGATTGCTGGTTTTGGCATCGAGCGCAGCATGAAGATTTATCGCAAGATTCCCCCAAGAGTTATAACGCGAACCGGTGGCTCCATGCTGATTCTCCTAGGTCTTGCACAGATAACTGGCGTTTGGGTTGATATTGTGATTTGGTTACAAGGCTTTTCATCTGCGTTTGTGACGGCACTCTGATGAGTTACGAGATCAAAACGCCCGAACTGGGAACTGTTGGTTTATTGCGCTGGTTGTGGCGTCAATTAACAAGCATGCGCACCGCATTAATTTTATTACTTTTATTAGGCGTAGCTTCTATTCCTGGATCAATAATTCCACAGCGAAATCAGGATCCAACTCGAGTACAACAGTATTTTGCTAATGATCCAACTTTGGCAAAAGTTTTTGACAATTTATCATTATTTGATCTTTATTCATCAACATGGTTTAGCGCCATTTATCTATTGCTTTTTATATCGCTAATCGGCTGTGTTCTACCAAGAACATGGGAACATTTTAAAAATATTAGTGCTTTGCCCCCGCTCACTCCAAAAAACCTAATTAGACTCGAAGAGTTTAAAAAATTTGAAAGTTCGAAAAGTTCTGATGAAATTTTAGCTATTGCGCGATCACACTTTAGTAAACGAAGATATCGGATAAGAGATTGTGAAGCCTCAGTTGCTGTGGAAAAAGGGTTCATCAGAGAAAGTGGGAATTTACTTTTTCATCTTTCCCTGATTGGAATTTTGATTGGAGTTTCAGTTGGATCACTCGGTGGCATGCGTGGTAGTGCAATTGTAAATGAGGGAGAGAGTTTCACAAATGTTGCTACAAGTTATGACACATTATCTGCAGGAAGATTTTTTAGGTTGTCCGATTTTCCTCCAATAACTTTAAAAGTAGTTAAATTCACAGCTGTTTATGATCCAATAAGTAATGCAGCACGTGATTATTCACTAATCGTTGATATAACTGAAAGTGGTAAGTCAAATTCCCGCAGAGTTGAAGTTAAAGTCAATAAGCCGCTAACTTTTGGATCAACTCGTATCTATCTACAAGCAAATGGTTTCTCACCTAAAGTCACAGTCAGAGATGAAAGTGAAAATATTGTTTTAAGTGGCGCAATTCCATTCTTGCCACAGGATGGTAATTTGACTTCCATTGGCGCGATTAAAGTTCCAGACTTAACGCCTACTCAATTAGGAATTGTTGCTTCATTTCTTCCAACTGCAGAGCGAGATAAAATCAGGGGTGGGTTTTCTTCTTATCCAGAAGCTTTGAATCCTAGGTTACTAATGGCGGCATGGCTCGGGGATTTGGGATTGGATACAGGAGTACCACAATCGGTTTATCGAATTAAGACTGAGGAGATGGAGCGCGTTGGATTGAAATCATTAGCTCCTGGGCAAGTTTGGAAAATTCCGGGCAGTTCTGGGATTTCCGAAAGCGTAGGAAGTATTACTTTTGATGGAGTTACCAAGTGGGTCAACTTGCAAGTTGTGCGCGACCCTGGAAAACCATTTGCACTGCTCGGAGCAATTTTTGCACTATTGGGGTTGCTAATCTCACTTTTTGCACGCCGACGGCGAATATGGATCCGCACGGTTATAGGCGAGAATATGTCTAGCTCAGGGGTTGTTGTTGAAATCGCCGGACTCAGCAGATCTCCTGGTTTAGCTCAAGAGATTGACGCCCTTGTACAGGTATTGAATGAAAAGAAAGGTGATGATGAATAAGGCTGATTGGGCAACACTTTCTAATGATCTTGTTTATAGCTCAATGGGCGTTATTTTTATTGCATTCATTTCTTTTGCATTTCAAACAGCTTGGTCTTTTCGTGTAGTGCCGCAGGAAGTCGATGCCGCAAATCCTAAAAGTGTGAAATATACAAAAGCTGGACGAATTGGAATCGCTTTAGCAATTCTGGGATTTCTTTTCTTATCAGCTGGAGTTGTAGCTCGAGGCGTATCTGCTGGCCGCGTTCCTTGGGGAAATATGTATGAATTCTCTATTACAGGTGCGCTCGCATTTTTATTTGCATATTTAGTTACTCTAAGAAAATATAAAATTCAATGGCTCGGTTTAATTGTGACCGTTGCAGTTCTACTTACATTAGGTACTGCAGTCACATTACTTTACGTTCCAAGTGCCCCACTTGTGCCGGCATTAAAATCGGCATGGTTAGTTATTCATGTTTGTGCTGCGATTATTTCTGGTGGAGTATTTCTGCTAGCCAATTGCGTTGCAGGCGCCTACTTGATTATGGACCGCTATCAAGATGAAGACGGCAACGAAAATCGACCAAATTGGGCGAAGCAACTTCCAACGCTTGCTGAATTAGATCAACTCTCATACCGTCTGGTTGCTCTGGTGTTTCCCTTATGGACATTCGCAGTAATCGCAGGTGCAATTTGGGCTGAAGCTGCCTGGGGCCGTTATTGGGGTTGGGATCCAAAAGAAACTTGGGCTTTTATTACCTGGGTTGCCTACGCAGCTTATTTACATGCACGAGTCACTGCGGGTTGGAAAGGCAAGCGAGCCGCTTGGCTATGTTTATTTGCCGGCTCAACTTTCTTATTCAACTACGTCTATGTAAATATCTGGGGGGCTGGGCGCCACACTTACTCCGGCTTGTAAAAGAAATTAGAGATTTTTTAAAAAATCTGGATCATCATCTGGTGGGATAATTTTTTTGCGACCACCTTTTGGTCCGCCTAATCCGCGGCTTCTACCTATCAAGAGCCACGCAATTCCACCTATTGCAAAAGGTGCAACCAAGATCGCAAGAATCCAAGCCCATTTTGGAAATTTTTGAATTGATTCTTGAGGAGTGCGTGCACAATCTACAAACGCATAAACACTGATAGCCAAAATTAGAATTAGTGGGAGCAAGCGGGTCATGGGTACATCTTACGCACTAATTGCCAGTCCCACCGAATAGACAAAGGCGAATAGAAGTTGAAGGATAGCTGTGCGCTGAAGTAACGGAATCAAATCTCGTCCACCTGCGCCCTTCAACACATTGATGGCTAGTGAAATACTTAAAGGCAGAGTCACAATAGTTAGTAGCGCCCAAGGCCTAGAAATCGCTGTGAGTGCCCCGATCAAGCCTCCACCCATTAATAATGAGAGGTAGAGAATCCGAGTGGCACGGTCACCGATGACAACTGCGAGAGTGCGCTTTCCAACTTCTAAATCTTTTGCACGATCACGTAAATTATTCATTACTAAAATTGCACAAGCAAAAGCGCCAATCGGAAATGATGCGCAAAGTGCTAAGAAAGTAATTTCCTGGCTTTGCACATAATAAGTTCCGAGTACTGCGACTACTCCAAAGAAGAAGAAAACAGAGATTTCACCCAGCCCCTGATACCCATACGGATTATTTCCGCCGGTATATCCCCAAGCCGCAGCAATTGCGAGTGCGCCAATCAAAATTAACCACAGAGATGAACGATAAGACAGGATCAGCCCAAAAATTGCAGCAACTGAAAAGCAGCCAAATGCGGTATTGCGAACTGCGATTGCTTTTGCCAAACCACTTCCTACAAGTCGAAGCGGACCAACACGTTCAGTATCAGTTCCCCTAATTCCATCTGAGTAATCATTTGCAAAATTAACACCAATTTGTAAAGCCAAACTAACTATCAAAGCCAAAAAGGCGTTTGAGTAATTTGGATTTGGGAATGCAAGGGCTGTTCCGACTAAAACCGGAGCAACTGCCGCTGGAAGCGTTTTAGGTCTTGCTCCTTGAATCCACTCACTTGCATTTGCCACTTAAATCTCCTCAGTAGCTTGAGCACTTCTTAAAAGTACTAAATCTGGTTTCCCAATTCCGATCATCGGCATCTGTTCAAGATACAGAAGCGAACGCGGGGCTGCAAAACGTCCAATCTGTACTCCTACGATGTCGCGAATCTGCGAAAGAGTCAATCCACGATTCTCTCCCGCAACGACAACTCTTAAAGCTTGTCCCCACTCAATATCCGATATTCCTATGACAATAATTTCTAAATCAGGGTAATGAGAACGAATGAGAGACTCCACTTTTACTGCTGAAATTTTTTCTCCACCACTAATAATTAAATCATCACTACGACCAATAATTTTTAATTCACCATTAATTATTTGGCCAACATCTGATGTAACAAACCACTCTCCTTGGAAATGCTTTTTTGTTGCTTCTGAATCACCAAGATAAGAGTTAGCGATCATTGGTCCTTTTAGATTTATTAATCCATTGCCATCAATTCGGATTTCTACTCCAGGAAGAGGTAGTGAGTTGTAAACACAACCACCACCCATCTCTGTCATTCCATAACTTGTGACAATTGAGATTCCAAATTCAAGCGCTTCATCAATTAGTTTTTCAGAAGTAGGTGCACCACCAACTAAAACTTTTTTTGCGGCAAGTAAATTGTTAAACAACGAATCTTTGTTTTGGATGGCTCGATGCAATTGTGTGGGGACTACAGAAATAAAGTCGGCTCCTTCTCCATCACTAGGCGCTGGAGTTGTTCCTAAATTAATTGAGCGGGTTAATTGATTTATTCCAGCAATGTGGTTTAGTGGCAAAGTTAAGGACCAACGGTCGCCAATTTCGGCACCTAAAAATTGATTTGTAACTTTTGCAGATGAATTGATCGCTTGGGCACTAAGGGCTACCAATTTCGGGGTTCCACTGCTACCACTAGTTTCAATTAAAACTGCTATTTGCTCGGCGCCTATTGTTTTTTCACTCAGCAGCGATTTGAAGTTTTCGCTCTCAGGATCAAACTTTGCACTTGAGGAGATCAGCACTGCCGGACCAGTTCCGGCTAGGGCCTGGTGAATCTGCTCACGCGCGAGCACGGGGTCAAAAAGATTGACTCGCTTCACTTGCAACACGCCTCTAGGCTATCGTCTTGTGAGCAAGCCTATAAAAGCCGAGCCTGGAAGCAGGCAAATTCCGGCCTGGATTTCTAGTGGATCCTTTGGAGATATCACGTACGAAAGTGCGGAAGGCATTGCCAAAATCACCATCAATCGTCCCGAAGTGCGCAATGCATTTCGACCTCAAACTCTTTTCGAATTACAAGATGCATTTAACATGGCAAGAGATGACGACTCAGTAGGAGTCGTAATTTTTACTGGCGCCGGTAGTGAAGCATTTTGTTCTGGGGGAGATGTAAATGTTCGCGGGGATGATGGATACCTTGGCGACGATAAGTTGGGTAAAAAAGGAATTGGCAGATTAAATGTTTTAGATTTACAAATTCAAATTAGACGTCTACCAAAACCAGTTATTGCGATGGTAGCCGGATGGGCAATTGGTGGAGGGCATGTTTTGCACGTTGTATGTGACATCACAGTTGCCGCTGATAATGCGAAGTTTGGCCAAACCGGTCCAATGGTTGGATCTTTTGATGGCGGTTATGGTGCAGGACTACTTGCGGCACACATTGGTCAAAAGAAGGCGCGCGAAATTTGGTTTATGTGTCGTCAATATGATGCAAAAGAAGCATTAGAAATGGGATTAGTTAACACAGTTGTGCCGGTGAAAGAGTTAGAAGCTGAGACTGTTTCTTGGGCTCGTGAAATGTTGCGGCATTCACCAATGGCGCTGCGTTTGCTAAAGGCTGGTTTGAATGCGGCAGATGACGGATTGGCTGGCGTACAACAACTTGCTGGAGATGCAACTTTGCTTTTCTATTTAACTGAAGAGGGACAAGAAGGTCGTAATGCATTTCAAGAGAAACGCCCTCCAGATTTTGGTCGCTTTCCAAAGCGCCCATAATTTAAATGCAACTAAAGGAAGTGCTTGATCGCACTCACATTGTTTCAATACCTACAAAAACAAATTTCCGTGGAGTCCAACTTCGCGAAATTGCATTAATCGAAGGTGATTCAAATTGGGGAGAATTCTCGCCATTTTTAGAGTACAAAACTAAAGAAGCGGCATCTTGGCTTAGAAGCGCAATTGAGTCCGCTATAACTCCTTTTCAAAGTAATGGGGTAGATCTGATTACAGTAAATGCGACATTGCCGGCGGTACCAATAGAACAGGTGGCTGAAGTTCTCTCCTGGTTTCCCGGATGCAACACAGTCAAAATTAAAGTTGGTACCAAAGAGGATTTAGAGCGAATTAGGGAAGTTTTTCGAATTAACGCTGCCGCTCAGGTCCGATTAGATGCAAATGGGTTGTGGAGTGTTGCCGAAGCAAAAGAGATCTTAGAAAGTTTGTATCGCGACTTTGGAAGTTCACTTGAATATGTTGAGCAACCATGTCAGACGTTAGCTGAAAATAAAAAACTTAAAAAGGAAATATCTTTTCCACTTAAGATTGCAATAGATGAGAATCTGAGAAAGGGTGGAAACCTTAATGAAATTTTGGAAGTTGCAGATCTGCTAATTATCAAAGTGGCACCCATGGGGGGAGTTACTTCTTGTTTGCAACTAATTGAAAAAGTAGATATTCCAGTAGTGATATCTAGCGCGCTGGAAAGTAGCGTCGGAATTTCAGCGGGAGTTTCACTTGCTACTCAACTTTTAAGCAGAAATGAAACACCTGTACCATTTGGATTGGGAACTGTAGCTTTACTTGAAGGAGATGTTGTGAGCAATCCACTTCTTCCAGTAAATGGAAAAATTAAAGTTGAAAAAGTTGAAATTGATCTAGGCAAGCTAAAGAAATATTCGGTAAGTGAATCTCGAAAAATGTGGTGGCACCAGAGGATCACCGATACTTACAGGTTGGGATCATTATGAATCCAACTAC
>DDZI01000110.1:0-13740 GCA_002346305.1 Actinobacteria bacterium UBA3012
CAATAATCATGTTAAATGCATTAGATGCGCCAGCTGCAAGTGTTCCACCAATTAGCGTTGCAATGGTCAGCCCAAGTGGAGGGACGCCTTTGGCTGCGAGAAAGAGTGCAGGCAATGTAGTAACCAGAAGTAATTCCACGACTCGCAATTTCATCAGGGCGATATACGGTGAAATTTTTAAATTACGCACGAACCTAGCCTACTGGCGCTATTTGAATCGGTTTTGCGATGCTGGCCAACATCCTGTCTATTATCTTTCGCGCTCGATCCCGAGTAGTTTCAGTTGGGGTCAAACGATTTGCAATAACCGCGAAGACGTATTCGCTATCTCCAGCTTCGACATACCCAGCTAAAGTTACGGAAGAATTAATCCAACCGGTTTTAGCTTTAACTAATCCCTTTGCGGTTGAAGCAGATTCCTGAAACCTCTTCTTCAGTGTTCCAGTTTTACCAGAAAGCGGAAGGCCGTCATAAACAGCTTGGAACTGTGGTTCATTCCTAATCTTAAGCAAGAGCTCAGCAACTGTTCGGACAGAGACTCTGTTTTCACGTGAAAGCCCGCTGCCATCAAAAACCTTTAGACCGGTTGAATTCACACCAAGAGAACTTAACGTATCTTCAAAGGCTAGATTCAAACTTAAATCATCACGCGAATAGCCCAGTTTCGCAGCAGCATTTCGGGCTACCCGATCTGCCAACACATTATCGCTCCATAGAAGAGTGAAATTTAGAATTTTGCGTAATTTCGGAGAAGTTACTCTTGAAATCTCTGTTGGCTCTTGATCTGGGGTAGCCGGTGGCTTAATAATTCTTTCAAACTTAATTTCGTTACCGTAATAAGTCCTAAGGCTTTTTATGTCAGCATCAAACATGCCATAAAACTTAATTTTCAAGCCAGCATAATCGCCACGCCTATTAATGATTTCATTAATAAGTTTGGTAGAAAGTGCGCGATTCGATCGCTTCGCCTCACTTGCACTTGTTGTCAGCCATGGATCACGCTCGCCCTGCAAAATATAGACATCGGGATCTTCTGTTGAATTAATTGTTGTATTAAATACTTTGTCAGGCCCGAAGGCATAAATCGCTGCAGCCGCAGAAATTATTTTAAGGACCGAAGCCGGAGCACGAGGCTCATCCGCAGCATCTGAATAAATTTCAGTCTGCGTTGCTGGATCAAAAACAATAATTCCTGGTTTCGCAAGGGTCGAAGAAGTAGCGAGTTTCTTAAAGGTTTTTGGAACCGATACTGCATGTGCACTCGGATTAAATGAAGCCAGCAAGACCATGGCTGATATGAGAGAAATTAACCGTAGTTTAATCACTCTTCTCCGCCACTTTCTTACTAAATCTACCCTGTGAAATTGCTGCTCCCAGAACAACTATTGCACCGCCGACCGGTTCGTGCCAAGTGATGTTCTCGTTAAGAAAAATCCATCCAATGAATACCGCTACGACTGGCGTTAAGTAAGTAACTGAACTTGCGACAGAACTTCCTGCCCGTTCTACGATTTGGAAATTCCAGATGTATGCAAATCCAGTACCAAAGATTCCTAGTGCCATCACTGCAAGAACTGGGCCGATGCGATATTCAGCGCTAGCTACTCCATCCATTAAATAAAATGGCAGAAGAGTTAGTGCCCCGGCTGTTACTTGTCCTGCGGCAAGTGCTTCAGCAGTTAGATTTAGTGGTATCAGATACTTCCTAATTATCGGATAAGAAAGACCGTAACAAGTTACAGCTGCGAAAAGGGCGAGCACACCATCGCCAGAACCGGTCCCAACTCCATTCCAAATTCCGAGCACAACTATTACACCAACTCCGCCTACCACTAACCCAAGAATTTGCTGGTTTTGAATCTTCTCGGATCTAAAGAAGATAAAGATAAAAACTAGGGTGGCCAATGGAGTGAAGGAATTTATGATTCCAGCAAGAACTGTTGTGACTTCTTGTTGGGCATATGCAAATAAGAATCCAGGGAAAACATTTAGAAGGAGTGAGACGACCCAGAGAATAAACCAAGTTTTAGGATCCGTAGGAAGTTTGATTCCTCGAATTTTTACAATCAGTAACAGAATCATCGCACCAAGAGCACATCTTCCAAATGCAACGCCGACCGGAGTTAAGAATTCTAGACCTAGCTTGATAAATACAAAGGAGGATCCCCAAACCAAGCCAAGTATCAAATAAATAGGGAGCCAGGATTTTTGCTTCATGCAAACTCCCCCTAATGTTTGGGTATGACAACTGCTGAAATCGGACCTGGTGAATTCTATCCAGTGGTTGGTGTTGGCCCACATCCAAAACCGTGGCCTGAGGCAGAACATTTTGATTCAGAGCTTCTCGCAAACGGAGACCGAAGAAATGTTTTAGATCACTACCGATATTGGAGCGTTGAAGCAATAGTCGCAGATTTAGATACTAAGCGACATGATTTACAGATAGCTATAGAAAATTGGCAACATGATTTAAATATTGGTTCAGTAGTTCGAACAGCAAATGCTTTTAATGTTTCAAAGGTTCATATTGTCGGTAAACGCGATTGGAATAAACGCGGTGCGATGGTTACAGATAAATACCTTCATGTATTGCATCATCCAACTATTGCTGATTTTAAAATTTGGTGTGACGAAAATAGTGTTCCGATAATTGGAATTGATAATTTGCCAATTTCAAAAGAGTTAGAAACTACTGAGTTGCCTAAAAAGTGTGTTCTTTTCTTTGGGCAAGAAGGGGCTGGGATGTCAGATGAGGCCGTTGAAATCTGTGAAACAGTTCTTGCAATTAGACAGTATGGATCGACGAGATCAATGAATGCATCTGCTGCTGGTGCAATTGCCATGTATGCCTGGGCAATGCAGCACCTAAACAATTAATCTTCTTTTACTACCTCTTCAACAGCTTTAATTCGGCGACGAATCTCATCTGCTTCATCTACTCGACCTAAGGATTGCAAAACATCAGCCATCCGATTCTCAATTTCTAGAATGAATTCAAAATCCTTATTGTCATGATCTGTTGCAATTTCTAAGACCCGATCTAAAGTATTTAAACCTTCTTCGCCAAGCCCAGCAACTATTTGGGCTTTCCCTAATTCCAGAAGTGAATAAGTCTCTCGATAGTGATCGTGGGCAGTTACAAAAACATCTAGTGATTTCTGGGCTGCGATTATTGCACCATCGCCATCACCAATTTCTATCAAACAGTGGGCAATTTTTTGATCGCATCTTGCGACGTTTATGACTTCCTTTAATTTCTTGAATAAATCGCGAGCTTCTCTAAATGATTCAAGTGCTAGCCCATACTCTTTTAACTCACGTTGTGCGCACCCAATTAGATGTAAATCATTAGCTGCGCCGCTGTCATTCCCGTCAACTAAATGCTCTTGAACACATTCGGACATGCACTCGATTGTTTTCTCATACTCTTTTGAGGAGAACCACCATTCGCCAAGAGTGCAAGCCAAATCAATTGCTAACGGAGATTTTGATTCGCGAAGTAAGTCAACAGCTTTACTCATTGCATTTGCGGCTTCATTCATCCGCTTTAATTGATTTAAGTTATATCCAATCGCTGAATAAGCCTGCGCTAAACCATCAGATGGAACAACTGAACCTAGTTCGGCATAAATATCTCGTGCAGTTTCAGCAAGTGCGAGCGCTTCGTCATATTGACCACGCGCATAGATTCGAGCGCTTAACTCGTAATAGGTATTAGCGCGATCTAAGCCTTGAGTTTCTGGAATTCGCTCCCAGAGCATCTCCTCGGTGACGATATCGTCCGTTGACTCCTCGTCCTCACTCATGACGATGACTCTAGCAATACCTTCCCGCTTGCGCATCGGCAGGGGTATAGTTCCGACACGTGCGTTTCTTAAATACCCCCAGCCACGACCTGACCTATGACGATGTCTTCATGGTCCCAAGCTCATCTGAAATTGCCAGCCGCATGGATGTAGACCTTTCTACACATGATGGAACCGGAACCACAATCCCAATAGTCGTTGCAAACATGACGGCGATCTCTGGCCGCAGAATGGCCGAAACTATTGCCCGACGCGGCGGAATGGCCGTTATTCCTCAGGATATTCCCATCGAAGTAGTTAGTGACGTTATTAAATGGGTTAAGTCAAGACATACTTTCTTTGATACTCCAGTAACTCTTTCACCAACTGAAACTGTTGCCGATGCTGTTGACCTGATAAATAAGCGAGCACATGGCGCTCTGATTGTTGTTGAAGATGGCAAGCCAGTTGGAATCATTACCGAAGCAGATTGCGAACGGGTAGACCGATTTACCCAGCTCCAATTAATTATGAGCAAAGATTTAGTAACAGTTCCAGATTCGATTGAGCCACGCGAAGCATTTGAATTTCTCAATACTCAGCGCCGTAAATTAGCTCCGGTTGTAGATAAAACCGGAAAGCTAGTTGGGATTCTAACTCGCACTGCCGCGCTTCGTGCAACTCTTTATCAGCCCGCACTTGATGCAAATAAAAATTTAAGAATTGCATGTGCGGTTGGAGTAAATGGTGACGTTGCGGCGAAAGCAAAAGCTCTAATTGCTGCTGGCGCCGATGTGCTTGTTGTTGATACTGCTCATGGTCATCAAATAAAAATGATTGAAGCCCTAAAGCTAATCCGAGCCCTGAAACCAAATATTCCAATCGTTGCTGGAAATGTTGTAACCACAGAGGGCACTAAAGCACTAATTGAAGCTGGTGCTGACATTGTGAAAGTTGGAGTTGGGCCCGGAGCCATGTGCACAACTCGCATGCAGACCGGTGTTGGGCGTCCACAATTTTCTGCAGTTTTAGAGTGCGCGGCTGAAGCCAAGAAACATGGCAAACATGTCTGGGCCGATGGCGGTGTCCGACATCCACGCGATGTTGCACTTGCTCTTGCTGCTGGTGCATCTCAAGTAATGATTGGATCTTGGTTTGCTGGAACTTTTGAATCCCCTAGTGATTTAAATAAGGATGCAACTGGGCGCCTTTACAAAGAATCTTTTGGAATGGCATCTGCTCGCGCGGTTGCGGCAAGAACTTCAAACGATGGTGCATTTGACCGGGCACGCAAAGCGTTATTTGAGGAAGGGATCTCTTCTTCTCGCATGTATATCGATCCAGCACGTCCTGGGGTTGAAGATTTGCTTGATGAAATTATTGCTGGTGTTAGATCTTCATTTACTTATGCTGGCGCAACTAGCATCTCGGATTTTGCAGATCGCGCAGTTATCGGAATTCAATCAGCATCTGGTTATGCCGAAGGCCGCCCACTTCACACAAGTTGGTAATTAACTCTGACTCTCTTGTCGTGCAATATTTTTCCTAGATAAGAGAATGTGGCCGAAGAAGCCAATTGCTAAAGCGAAAATTACACCAACATTTGAATATGCCCACGGTCCATCTTTACCGCCAATTAATTCCATGAAGTATCCCTGCCAAGAAAGCCAGCCAGCGAAGGTGTTCGTAACAAATCCCCAACCAACAATGGCTCCGACTGCAACTAATGAAAGTGAACGCAAATTCCAGGCACCATAAATACCCTTAGGGTTAAACAAATCTTCCTCTTTGAAATCGCGCTTGCGCATAAAGACATCTGCAACAAAGATTGCAGACCAAGCTGCAATTGGCACTCCAAGAGTAATTAGAAACCCTTGGAATGGTCCAAAGAATTCTTTAGCAATCCAAACAATATAAATTGTTCCAAGAGCCATGATTACTGCATCTATCGACGCCGCAACATGTCGCTTTATTGGAACCCCGACAGAGATCAACGCAAGCCCAGATGAATACAGATCAAGGATGGCACCGCCAATTAGCCCCAGAATTGCAACAGCTGCGAAGGGAATTAAATACCAGGTTGGAACAAGTGTTGTAAGTGCACCGATTGGATCCATTCCGATTTTATCGGCAAGATCTTTGCTGCTTCCTGCCAACATTGAACCGTAGATAACTAAGGTAATGGGAACAATTGATGCACCAAAAACTGTCCATCCAACTACACCTCTGCTGGAAACAGTGCGTGGTAAGTAACGCGAATAATCTGCGGCGCAGTTGACCCAACCCAGGCCGATTCCGGTAATTGCGAAAATAAGTGCGCCCAAGAAAGCTTGAATATTACCGCTAGGAATTGCAGATACTGAGTCCCAATTAACCAGATGCGCAGTCAAAGCAATATAGCCAGCAGTTAAGGTAATTGTTAACAAAGTTAGAACTTTTTGAATTCGCATTATTACTTTAAAGCCAAGAACTCCACCAACGATAGTTAAGCCTGCGGCTATCGAAAACCCGATGATCCGCGAGACATTTGGTTCGATATTTCCAACTCTGGTCAGAACTGTTTCGGTTGCAAGTGTTGCAAGTGCAACTAGGACAGTTTCCCAACCAACAAAGATTAAGTAGGAAAGTAAGCCAGGAACCACATTCCCTTTGACGCCGAAGGCTGCGCGGGAAATTGTCATGGTGGGTGCGCTGGCGCGTTTGCCCGCAAGGGAGCTAATTCCTACTAAAAAGAAGGAGGCGATTGTTCCGATTATTGCTGCAAATGTCGCCTGCCAAAAAGAAATTCCAAATCCAAGAAAAAATGATCCATATGAAAGTGCCAGCAAAGATACATTTGCTGCAGCCCAGGGCCAGAAAAGTGAGCGCGCAGTTCCACCTCGTTCATTTTGCGCAATGAAGTTGGTTCCATTGATTTCTAGCATGGGGCCAAGAGTAGAGGTAGTCGCTAAGATTGTCAGATGTTTGCGAAAGATGAATTTCTAAAGGCCAGACTCGCAATCTTAATTGCATTTTTCATCAACGGATTCTCAGTTGGGAACTTCGTCTCTAGAATCCCAGACTTCAAATCTGAACTCGCAATTTCTAATGGGGTTCTGGGAGTCGCACTTTTCTGTGCATCACTTGGGGTCCTCGCAGCGCTTCGCCCTACGAGTAAAGCCGCAGCCAAATATGGCAGTGGTCCAGTAGTTAGATTGTCTGCATTTACCCTCGCCTTAGCGGTGCCACTAGTTGGTTTACTTTTCAATCTTCCTTGGTTTCTATTTTCACTATTTGTTTATGGAGTTCTCTCTTCAATCCACGACCTTTCTATAAATGCACATGCTGCTGCCTTGGAAAATAAGGCGGGAAAGCGAGTAATGAGCACTTTTCATGCCATGTGGTCAATCGGTGGTCTGTTTGGTGGCGTAATTGGTGGTGCACTCGCGAGCTTCAATGTTTCAATTCAAATTCATTCATTTTTTGTTGGTGGATTTATTATTTTAGTTGCTCTCATTACTCGTAATTGGTTCTTGCATGCGGAAGCAGATCAACATGTAATTGAGAAACATAAGAAACGAAAAACTCCCAGTAGATTTTTGATTCTAGGTTTACTAGGTCTTTGTGGGGCGCTCGGTGAAGGAGCGGCAAGTGACTGGGGTGGAGTTTTAGCGCGTGACGCTTATGAAGCATCTCCGCTGATGTCGGCACTGCCATACGTCTTCTTCTCGGCCACGATGGTTATCGGAAGACTGTCCGGAGATTTTCTTGCTCATAAATTTGGAGTAGTGAAACTATTAACCTGGTCCGGGTTTATAGCGGGAATTGGATTAACAGCAGGTTTATTTGCAGGAAATATTTATGGCGTAATTATCGGCTGGTTTTTATTTGGAATCGGTATTTCAACTGTCATACCAATGATGATTAGCGCAACCGGAACGCTTGCTAATGAGAAATACTCAGGCCAAGTTTCAGCCGCGGAAGGGGTTGCCTTAGTAACTGGAGTTGCATACTTTGGTTTTGTAATTGGCCCACCGCTAATTGGATTCATTTCAGAAATCGTAACGCTGCGCTGGGCCATGCTGCTGCCTGCTGTATTGGCAATAATCTTTGGATTAAGTGCAAAAAAAGTATTGTCATAGTAAATTGCATTCCATGATTACTCCTCAGAAACTCGCATCCAATCAATTTGATCACTTCTACAAAGGCGGATACCGCATCGGCGCACTTCGCAATGGCCCAGGTGGACCTATGCGACCTGAAGAGTGGATCGGTTCGATGACAACTCGTTTTGGTGAGAAAACCATGGGGCTATCGACACTTTCAGATGGAAGTTATCTACGTGATTCAGTTATTGCTAATCCCGAGCAATGGCTTGGCGCTGAACATTTAAATACCTTTGGTGCAAGCACTGAATTATTGATGAAACTTCTTGATCCAGATCAAAGACTTCCAGTTCATTACCATCCAAATCGTAAGTTTGCTAAAGAGCATTTGTCACTTAGGCATGGAAAGACAGAAGCTTGGATTATTTTGGAGGCACCTGCAGGAGCAAGTGTTGGATTAGGTTTTGGTAAAGAGATGGCTAAGTCCCAAGTTTCCAAAATGGTTGATGCCAGAGATTCAGATGGTTTGCTCGCTTCACTTCAAAAGTTTGAAGTAAAAGCTGGAGACACCGTATTTGTTCCTGCTGGAACCCCACATGCAATTGGCGCTGGGATATTTGTTCTAGAACTTCAAGAACCAACCGATCTCTCTGCACTTCTTGAGTGGAATGATTTTGCGGTTGATGGTGTCAAAGACGGCCATCTCGGCTTAGGTTTCGATACCGTATTAGATGCACTTCGATACACACCAATTGAAAAAGATGAAGCTAGTAAATTAGTTTTCTCTAATCGCCTGTTTAGTGGCTCTGATCAATCGGTATTTACCGCAGTTGCTGATCCTTATTTCCGTGCAGATTATCTCGCCGGCAACAGCAGCAAGGTCGCCGCAGGGTTTAGCATCATGTTGGTTTTAGAAGGCAATGGAAATATTGCTTTCGAAAATGACTCGCCAATTGATGCGGTTAAAGGTGATGCAATTTTGATTCCACACAGTGCTGGAAGTTGGACTTTGACTGGTGCAAGCGGAGTTGTCTGTCGCCCACCACTAGCGAAAAACGCTTCGCTAGCTATTTAGTTTTCGCAGGTGGCAGGCTTTCTAAAGCGTTCGCCATCATTGGTGGGCAGGGCTCACCTGGTGCGATTACCGGTTCGAAATGCCACCATTCATTTTCATAAATGCGGCATATACCAAAGGTTGCTCCATTCTCCTCTAACCATCTAACAGCAGTCCGATCGCCGGGATAATTAACATCTATTGCGAGTCCCCGCGGATGATTTGAAACTTCTTTTGGTAACACCCATTTTGATGCTTCGTTCTCACTCCCATATTTCTTCACCGCATTATTAAATAACTGTTCTTGCAATTGCTGAGACCTGAATCCTGAAGTTATTTGAATATTGAATCCAACCGCCTTAGCTGCTGCTTGTGCTGCCAGAAATCTAACTTCGAAGGTTCGATCTAATTTAGTTGGACTAATCTCTGAATAAGTAATTGGTGCTGTGCCTAAAGATTCTTCCGGAGCTATGCATCCACTTTCAGTGTCACTTGTCCGTAATTCACTGACCTCGATATTGAAACAGAGAAGTGGCTTAACAATTTTGGGAGCGATTTGAATCTGAACATCAGCAGTTTTACTGGTAGTCAGAGTGAGAATTGCGCAGACCAGTAGCAGATAGCCTGCTCCCCAGAAGTAGAAATCTGAAGTTTGCTTATCCATAGCGCCGAGCAATCTCAGGAAAATCGGTAATTACACCATCGATGCCTAACTTTTTACAACGCTCAAAGTCAACGTCTTCATTTACAGTCCAGATCAAAATTCTGCTTCCTCGTTCCTGCAATTTCTTTACGAGCGATGGATGCTTTGTTATTAGGTCTATGTCGAGCGCAGAGATCTTGCTCTTCGAAAAAATCGCTGGTAAATAGTATTTTGATATTTTACCTGCCACCCAATCAGATTGAACTCTTTTTCCGGCAAATTTTGAAAAGGACATGACTACAACTTCGATTCCAGCCGCTTTTATGTCGCTTGCCATCGACTGTAGCAATTCAACAACGCTACGCTCGATTCGTCCGCCATGAATATTTGGATGCTTGGTCTCAATTAATAGATGCTTTCTAGCAGAGATTGCTAAATTAAGTAGTTCGTCAAGCGTCATTAATTCATGCAAGCTTTGAAGTTCTTTTAGATTTGTGCGAGAAACCCAAACTCTTTTACCAGCAATTCGTCCTGTCGTAGCATCGTGAATGCAGACAATTTCGCCATCTCGCGACAAACGGACATCACATTCAAAACCATCTGCTCCTTCTTTGATTGCAACTTCGTAGGCCGATCTCGTCATCTCAGGATTATTGCCGGAAGAACCGCGGTGAGCATAAATTTTCATTTGCCAATTATGAAAAAGAGCGAATTTATGAATCCAAATTTCTTAGAAGGGGGTTTAGCTAGAAACAAGGCGCGCATAACTGGCGCCCAGATTCCAAAAACCCGAGAAAATACCTTGGCCCGCGCGCTGCGATCAGAATGTAAATTTCTAATATTTCCTGAGCTTTCGGTTGGGTGAATTGCAATCACAATAGGTTCAAACTGCCCCTTAAGCCCCGACCTAAGTGCATCTGCAATAAAAATATATTCGTCTCCTAGATAGTTTGGGGCACCAGCACCAAAGTTTTCATCAAACTTAATCCCAGCAGATTTGATGTCAGAAGTTCTAATCATCATTTCGTATGTCGCAGCTTTCGCAGAATTAGTTAATTTCAGTTGATGTGATTTAGTTGGATAACGCTTTCTAAGTTTCCCGGTTTCGTCTATGGCCTGCATCAATAGGATAGAAACATCTGGATTCGCATTTAAGTAATTTATGGCTGAAGCAATTCCTGATTCTTTAAATTCAATATCGTCATCACCAAAGAGCAGATACGCGGATTCCGCGTTTGCAATTGCAGTATTTCGACTCTTTGCCACACCCTGATTCTTTAATTCAAATACTTTCACTTCAGGACTGAAACCTGGGACTGAAATTGAATCTGGATTTTGAACTATAACTAGATTATTTACCGAAGCTAGAAATTTTATGTTCTTCGCCCGGTTGGCTAAGGTTGAATAGCCAATTGTTAAAGGTAACAAACTACTCACTGTGGGTGCGAGCCCTTGCGAACTTCATCAAACTTCTCGAAATATTCGAGAGGCCTGAATTTTGCATGCGAAGACCAAAGAAGAGAACAACCGTGTTCGACGTGCTAATTTCTCCTGTAAAGCTGAGAGCAATCAACGCACCAAAAAGAATCAGCATGGCCAAGCCAGAAATTAAGATTCCATTTTCTCCAGAACGAATGCGGGTTCTAACTTTTGTTGAACTTAAAACCCGCTCTTTACGCCTTCGTGCTTTAACAAAGCCTCTTTGAGATTTTAGCTGCCTTGCAAAAATTCTTCCTATTATTTGTATTACAGATGCAACTACGACAATATTTAGTAGACCAAATTTCCAATTCAATATAGTAGAGAAAAGAATGATCACTCCCATTTGCATAAAATTCGTTAATAGGCTTGTTAACTCAAAGGCTTGTGACCAACGCCAATTCTCATTTCTGCGAAGTATTTTCTTCTCCGAGGCCTTAAAGGCGCGATCAAAAACATTGATTCTATAAATTCGCTGAAAGTAATGGCCTGCTCGAGTTCCGCCTAGGAAAAGAAAGAATGCTCCTACAAATAAAATTATTTCGTTTCTACTTAATTCGTCCTCATGTAAAATTATCTGCATAAAAAATTTAGCAACAGCTAGTTCTGATACCGAAATGAATGCACCGGTCAAGACGAGAACAACTAAGATTAAACGAAATCGCGTGGTTGGAAAAAGTTGCAACATAGATGCTTTGAGTTGTAGAAATATTGTTAGCATGGCTTAATTATTCCTTAGTTTTGCCGAAGACACGATTGCCGCTATGTGGCCAATGGTCACGAATAGGGAGATTGCAAGCGCAATTTCCATTGACTCTTTGAGCGCTCCGAAAATTGCTACATACATAGTGAATTCGATTGAGTGAAATATCCGTTGTGCTGGAATGAAGTTGAATACCTTGCGGATATTACGAAGCACCCCTTTAACTGGCAGATTAGCTCCATCTAGGTCCTGGATTTTTGGAAGTCCTGAAAACGCCCGAGCAACATGGACTGCATCATTCAGCCCTTTATTTAGAATAATTAGGATGGCTAAGAGCGCGCCAAGAAATGGATAAATTGAATCTGTGATCGGCTCGTTTGGCCAGTTGGCAAGGCGTAATCCAAAACAGATAGGTATCAAACCCTCTGCTAAATAATGACCGAGCTTGTCTAAAAAAATACCCATTGGTGATTTTGTTTCACGCCATCTTGCGACTTCACCATCGCAGCAATCAATCAACATCTGCAAGTGACTCAGAAAGAGTGCCAATGCAATGCCTTGCCAACCTTGGATAAGTAGTGCGGGCCCTATCGAAGCACCAACAATAATCATCAGCCAAGTGACGCCATTAGCAGTAATTGGAGTCCTTAAAAAAATCCGAGTCAGATAAGGAGAGATTTTTCTTTGATAAAGATCCGCAATCCAGTGCTCTGATGTAGATCTACCTGTAACCGAAGCTGGTTGTGAAATTTCACGGATCTGATCAATAGTCGGTCTACTTGGTCTTGTGGTCATGAATTAACCAACCTTTACCTTACGGCTGAGAACCCATTGAACTGAAGAAATAATAAAGAACAAAATGCAGAAGTAAAAAACCAGAATTGTGAGGGACCAGCCCAACCCAATCCATAGCGCAATTATGAATAAGCGACCAAAGATAAATCCGCCTGCGATAGATAGCCAGATTGGCTTCTTCTCGCCTTGAAGTGCCCGATACATATTGTCGTAGTGGCTGAAAAGAATTGCGAGCAATAGCAAGAAAATAACTGATTTATCCAGATCTGTTGTAATTGCAATTTGTATGAGAATCGCGCCTTCAAGAAGTCGAAGCACAGATGGCATGAGCCAATCGAAGCGATTGGTCGAGCCCTTACTCCTAAATGAATCTATCTGATTATCAATTAAATCTTTATTCACTCGCTCTTTCGGCCAAGTTAGAGTCTTTTTGAATCGACCACGGAAGACAAGTGCAATAGATATCAACGAAAGAATTGGCATCACTAAGAAAGTAAACTTTGCGCCACCAATCACAGAAGTAGCGCTAATTACTAGCCAACGCTCTCCAATCGGGAATTGCACGGCTTTCTTTGCCCAGTATTCCAAGCGGGTTTTCTTTTCATAGTGACCTGATACGAATCCGTCGTTCTTTAAATTGAAATCAAGTGGGACTAAGTATGAACTTCTAATTTTATTTATCCGGGCAAAGTTGTAATCAGATAAGTGTCTAAATGTTTGAAATAACATCATTCCCATGGCTGGAATCCAAAGGTCATGTCCGTTTTTTGCGGCGCCATAAGCAAGAGCAAAGAAAACCAAATACTCTTTTATCCGATCAGTGATTGCATCTAACCAAGCACCCAATTGTGAAAATTGTCGGGTATACCTGGCAAGTTCACCATCGACACAATCAATAATGATGCTGAGCTGAAGTAAGACGGCTCCGGTAAAAATTGCCCAGAAACTGCCCTTGCTGAATTCATAGGCAGAAAGCAAACCAACACCAAATGAAATCAAAGTGACTTGATTTGGTGTCATTTTTAGGCGCACTGCTAGCCAGGTGAATAGCTTAGAAATTTTTCGGAGGAAGAAAACAGAGTAGAAGCCGTCATTTGCACGGTTCGCCAACTTGAGGCGTAAGCGAGCATCGTTGAGCTCCGCTATTTGATTCTGTATTGTGACGCGTTCTGTAGCATCGTTACTTCTAATGAAAG
>DDZI01000110.1:13845-14114 GCA_002346305.1 Actinobacteria bacterium UBA3012
AATGAAAGGTGCTCCTGAAACTTCTGCCGGTGCAACAACAAGGGCGGCTCGAACTAGCGCAACAAGAATTAAATCAATTGCATTCCCAGGGTGATTTGCATCTTTTACCTTTGAAAGAATTTCGATTATTTCATTTCTTTGGAATTGTGAAAGCCGAATGATTCCTAAAAATGTATGGTTGCCATGCCCTACTTCGTGATACCCGGAACTGGCGCCAGCGATTCGCCCTTGACTTACTCGGGTTTCGCCATTTTTTAACTTTGCTACCA
>DDZI01000110.1:14174-21769 GCA_002346305.1 Actinobacteria bacterium UBA3012
GCGCCGTCGTAACCGTTCTTGGGTAATCGGTCAATAGTTCGAGGTGAGGTTTCGTTACAACAGAATTTACATCGACGAGAAGCAAATCTTGGTTGCTAGATTCAAATGCCTGGAGCACATCTGAAATCTTGGTGACCTGATCAATATCTAAAGTCCGAAGATTTGTCCCCATAAGCGGTAATCTATCGCGTCTGACAGGGAATATTTAGATATAGACGGGTTGGAAAGATAGAGATGGCTATTCAAGTTGTGATTTTGGCGGCAGGTATGGGAACCCGATTAGGTAAGCCTTGGCCAAAGCCACTAACTGTTTTATCTGATGGCCGCTCGATTATGCAACAACAGATGGAGAATGTTTCAAAAGTCTTCGGTGACAAAGCTCGAATTACAGTTGTGGTTGGCTTCAAACTTGAAATGATTATCGAGGCGCATCCAAGTGCAAGTTTTGTTTATAACGAAGTTTATGATCAGACAAATACTTCAAAGAGTCTGCTTAAGGCACTGCGCGCTAGTCAAGAATCTGGTGTCCTATGGTTAAATGGAGATGTTGTCTTTGATTCGAAAGTTCTTGAACGTGTTGCTGATCGAATAAATAATGAGAAATCATTCGTCTGTGTCAATACATCAGCAACTGCTGAAGAGGAGGTTAAATACACAGTCAACGAAAAGGGATTTATCAAGGAGCTTTCAAAGACGGTTAAGAACGCTCTTGGTGAAGCTGTGGGAATTAACTTTATTTCTGCTCATGAGAAAGCCAAAGTAATTGCACAATTGGAAGTCTGCGCTGATCAAGATTATTTTGAACGTGGACTTGAGCTTGCGATAGAGAAGAATGGCATCGAAATGGAGCCGGTAGATATTTCAGATTTATTTGCAGTTGAGGTCGACTTTCAGGCAGATTTAGATCGAGCAAATGAAGGTCTTAAATAATTTAAATAGTAAGGAATCTAGTTAAAGCTTCTTTCGGATATCTCGCTTAATCATTTTCCAGAGGATATTTGCTACATAACGGGTGGGAAGTTTCTCAACTACCCGCAAATCCGTCGCTACTAGCGCTGTAGCTGCTAAGTCGACAGGAATCATTGTTATCTCTGGATTTTCACCGATAGGAATCTGTGCACTTTCAAATGAATCAAAGTCTCCAATAATTTGTATTCCTAGTGCTTTAATCTCTTCTACATTTCTCTTGGAAACGGTCTTAGCTATGTCTACTGCCCATTGTGGGGTTAAGAGCTTTGCAGCATCAGGCTCTGGAACAACTTTATTTGTCAGATACTTAATTGATCCATTGCGAATAAAGGTCTCATAATCATGCCAGCTTCGCTTTTTTGGAAACTTTTTATTTATTGTGTTGAGCAAGGCGATTTCATCAAGGGTTAGCGAACGATTACTATCTTGATCTAATTGCGGCTTTAAGAATCCTGGCTTTAGCGAGAGCAAGTTATTGAACTCTTGATACATAAAGTCTGGCTGCTTTTCATCAACCACGATTACAATCACATTCTCTTTTCCAAAATGCTTTGCCCATTTTGCCAATACATCTGCATGCATGTGTCGCACCCAGAATGATGGAGTTATCGTTGAAACCCCTGGTTCATCTAAGATTGAATGCAACCACTTTTCGTAACTACTTTTTATTCCAATTTTCAAATGTTGCTGATAGGCCGAGGGAATTATCTTCAAAAGTGGCCGCAGAGTGAAGTAAATCTTGACATCACTGCAGGCTAAATCTTTTTTAAACTTAGCTATCTGCTCTTCGTTAAGCTCACATAAAAATTCTGAACTAATAAGTGCTGTTGATTTGGCCCGCTTAATCTGCTTAATAAAGTCCTGCCATTTTTTATCTGTTGCTAACACGCCACCACGATCTTCCCAGCCCCAAGTTTTGGCCATAAGCGAGTAGATAGCTTTGTGATGGGCTTTTCCACCCACATCGGGATATGTAATTCCTAACTTACTTAATTTATCTTTTGCTGCAAAGAAGCTGGATTGAATCGCCGTCGTCCCAGTTTTATGGAAACCAGCATGCACAATTATTTTCTTGGCCACAAGTAAAACCTTACTTGCTGGATTTAACTCAAAGAGGTAAGAACTCGGGATATTTCAGCAAAAACCTCTGACCTTGGGTCGATTAATTCGAAATGACCTAGATTCTCAAATTCTAAGAAGTGGACAAAGGGCCCAGCTTTCTGGGCAACATATTCACGTGAAAAATTAATAGGCACTCTCAAATCCAATGTCCCATGGATAAGCGTGGTTGGAATCGTTAACACAGGAAGCCTTGTTGGATCTAAATCAGACCTCAAAGCTGCCGGAGCCCCGAGAAAGTCAGAGACGGCGCCCTCATCTAAATCTAATTCTTCTGCTGCAAGTAAATTTGTTAGTGGTGCAAGTGCGATTATGGCTGATGCATTGACTTTATGCGAAGCGACTAACGCAAGATGTCCTCCAGCAGAATGTCCAATCAGAATCAGATTTGAATATGACTTCGAAACTTCTTCGATAGCGCTAATTACATCGCTCATCATTGCATCGGGATTGCCAATAATTCGCCGGTATTCAATGAGTGCAACTGGCCAGCTAATATTTGCTAGTGCTCTAGCTAGCGGGGCCAGATGCTTACGATCATATTCTGAACGCCAATATCCACCATGGATTAAAACAATTAGTGGTTTTTTTTGATCTGGTGGAAGATAGAAATCGATTACCTGATCTTCGGATTTTCCAAAGGTGAAGGTCTCATCTGGTTTTTCGTAAGGTAATTCAAAGACTGAACGATCTTCTACATCCATTTTTAGATGGAGTCCAGAACAGTGATTTGCTCACCATTTACATATTCCGAAGCAATTTTCTGCCAAGCTGCACTTGCTTGATTAGCCATATGCGCATCCCATAGCACGCGATTTCTCCAAACTTCCCAGACACAAACTTGGTTGGCGCTCTGTGAGTTAGTGAAAATCTCTAAGGATTCACAACCATCTTCGGTGCGAATATGCGCCCCATGGAATTTAATCTTTTCAAGAAATTCTTCACGTCTGCCTGGTTTTACATCAATCGCTACAAAGAGATAAACCTTGCTCATTTTTTAGCTTATCTTTTTTAATTTTGGAATTCTAAATTCTTTACCATTTGTTATGCCACCTGATCGCCAGAGCAGCACTGCTACGAAAGTCAGCGCGATTATCACGGCACGCGAACCAAGTGGAATTTGAACTTGTATCCCAAATACAGGCAGGTCTTGCTCCATCATTAGCAAAACTTGGCCAACAGCGGTAATTAAGAAGGTGCCGACAAGTGCGCCCCAAATACTTGCACTGCCACCAACAATTAACATTGAAAGAGTTATAAATGTAAATTCTAAGTAATAATCTTGAACTTGAAAGGTTCCCGCAACATGTGAATACATTCCTCCAGAAAGGCCTGCTACTGCACCAGAAATAATGAATGCGATTAGTCGGACCTTAAAAATACTTATTCCAAGTGCTGGCGCTGCCATAGCATCTTCACGAGTTGCGCGGAGTGTTCTACCGATTCTGGAAATATTTATGAAGTAAACAAGAATTAAAGAGAGAACTGCCAGAAGGAGCAGAATCCAATTGTTATCAATCAAAGGAACTCCAGGCAAGGCTTGAGATCCTGGACCAATCTTTTTGTTATTGAAAAAGACGTTATAAGCCACACCCAATAGGGCAAAGGTAGCAATACCCGCAGCAAGTCCATTTAACCGCATTAAGAAAATTCCAGTGATGGCTGCGATTAGCCCACTCACTGCGGCCGAGATAACTAGTGCGACATAAATATTGACTTGCGGTGAAACTAGTGGCTCCCAAAGCTGATTCATCGACAGGGCATTGTCTTTAATATTTACTGGTGCAGTTAATATCGCAGATACATAAGAGCCGATCAGCGCAAATGCGCCATGACCAAATGAGAGAACGCCTGAATTTCCTACAAAAACTTGAAGTGCGAGAACCATTACAAATAAGCAGAGAGCCATTTGCGTAACTAATTGCAAGCTAGTTGAAGCACCGCCGACAAAGTGTGTTAAAAGAATCAGAACAATAATCGGCCCAAGTAGGTTTTGAATTGAGAATTTAGTTACGCCACCGTGCTTCACTAGACACGCTCCAATTCAGAGCCCTTACTTAGGAGCCCTCCTGGACGCACTAACAAGATGACCAAGACCAGAATAAAGAGCCAGCTATATGCATAGACTCGGCCATTTCCAAGCAGGGTATTTAGCGAACTTAGAACGACGCCAACTATGAATCCACCAAGAGCAGCACCGCGCAGTGACGCAATTCCACCAATAACAATTCCAACTAACGAAAGAATTGTGATGTTAAGGCCGTAGTAAGGACTGATCTGTGGATTTTGAATTACTAAAATTAGAGCAACGCATGCTGCGAGAACACCACTAAGACCAAAAGCTGCGCTAATCAACCGATTTGATCTGACTCCTAAAAGTCGCGCAGTCTTGAAATCTGCAGATGCAGCGCGAAGTTGTAGGCCAAGTGAGGTTTTTTCGATTAGGTAACCCATCGCAAGCAGAATGACTATGGTTAATACGATTGTAATTATGCTTGAAATAGTTATTGAAAGACCGGCAACCTTGAAATCACCACGAAGGAATGGTGCAACTACCGCTGACCTTGGAAGCGCTCCAAACATTAATTCATAAACACGCTGTAGAACAGTTGAAAGTCCAAAAGATGCAATCAACATAATTGCTGGATTTACTCCACGCAATCGTCGATAAACCGAAAATTCCATTAGAAGCGCAACAAATACCGTAACTATGACGGTAAAAAGCAAACTTACAGCTAGTGGAAATTGTGCTGTTAAAACCAATGTATATGCCGCGATAGTTATCAATTCAGCATGAGCAAAATTCACTAGGCGCATCACACCAAAAACCAGACCAAGACCGAGAGCCGCTAAGGAATAAAGACCGCCAAGGCTAATTGCATCAAGTATTGATTGAACCATTTATTTATTCACCAGCCCCAAAGTAAGAACGTTGTAAAGATTCAGAATTAGCAGCATCTGCTGAAGTAAGTGTCGACTGCACTTTGCCATCTCGAATAACAATCGTCTTTTCAGCAAATGATGTCACTAGGTTGGCACGTTGTTCAACAATAACAACTGCAGTTCCCATCTCGATAATTTCTTTCAAGCGATCAAAAACATCAGTTATAACTGTTGGGGCTAATCCCAAACTTGGTTCATCAAGCAATAAAACTTTTGGCTCTGAAATCAGCGCCCGAGCAATTGCTAGTTGTTGTTGCTGTCCACCACTTAACATTCCAGCTTGATGATTTTCGTGTGTCAATAGAACTGGAAAGAGTTCGCGCACTTTAAGAATTGCTTCGTTTGCGCCTTTCTTGTTACGGCGGCCGGTTAAGCCAAGTGAGAGATTTTCTCTAACTGTGAGCCCACTAAATATCTGACGGCCTTCTGGAACTAATGAAAGCCCCAATCGCACAATGTCCTCTGGTTTTTTGCCAGCAATATTTTTTCCGTCAAAAGTTATGGTTCCACCTTTTGGTGCAATTCCACCCGCAATTGCTTGGAGCAACGTTGATTTACCGACGCCATTTGGTCCCACAATTCCGATTGATTTTCCTGGCTCTAAAGTAAATGAAACATCTGAAATAACTTCAACTTTCCCATATCCAGCTACCAAATTTGTAACTTCTAGAAGCGCCATTAGTGCACCCCGGCATTTCCAAGATAGGCAGTTTTTACATCGGCATTATTCAATGCATCTCGTGGATTGCCATCAAAAATCAAAATCCCTGTTGCCAGAACAACTACTCTGCTGCACGCCTGAGTGACTAACTTAACGTTATGTTCTACAAGCAACATTCCGCAACCAATGTTTTTCCTGATCACTTCTAGTGCCTGCAGCAATCTTGGAGCTTCATCTTCATTAAGACCGGCAGCTGGTTCGTCCATGATCAAATACTTTGGGTGTGCGGCAACCGCACGTGCAAGGCCAACTAATCTGGCATTACCGTGAGAGATACTTCCTGCTGCGTGTGGCGAGAGCTTTTCAATACCTAAAATTTCTAAAATTGATTCAGATCTCTCATGCGCAACTTTCCCAGATTCACCTAATCCAATAGCGCCTAAAGCAACATTTTCGGCAACGGTAAGATTTCCAAATAGGCGGCCTGATTGGAACGTTCTGGCGATGCCAGCACGTGCACGGGCATTTGGCTTTAATCCATCAAGTGGCTTTCCTTCGACAACAACTGTTCCGCCATCTTGCTTCTCGTATCCAGCCAAGATGTTAATAAAAGTTGATTTACCGGCTCCATTTGGACCAAGTAGGCCAACGATTTCTCCTGGATTTACATTTAAAGTTACATTATCTAGAACCTGAAGGGCGCCAAAAGATTTGCTAATTTCATTGGCATGAAAAGATTTTTGATCCAAGCTTTTTCTCCCTCCACTTAAAACTTATTAAGACCGCAGAATAACAATAAAAAGAGGGTGTGCGACGTGATGCCGCACACCCTCTCTACTTATTTGTAGCTATTTATTTCTAGCTATTTTTAGCTACTAGAAGGTTGGCTTCTTTGCAGCCGCATACTTCACAAGCTTTGTCTTGCCATTGGTGGTCTTCAAGATCGCCATTGGTCGAGTTACGCTCACGTGAAGTGATGGTGTGAATGAAGTTGGACCTGCTGTTAGGTTTTCATTCTTGAACTTGTCCATTTCAGCAGCAAGCATCTTGCCATCTGTTGAACCAGCACGCTTTGCAGCAAGTGCAAATGCTTCAATTGCAGCAGCTCCGGTGATTAGACCTGAAGTTGCAGCATCTGATCCAGTTGCCTTCTTGAAAGCAGCAAGAATGCTTCGGACCTTTCCCTTTGTGTCATCGCCATGAACAGATGCGTATGTGACAACATAGTGGTTAGAAAGGTTTGGAACTGCTCCAGCCCAGAAGTTTCCATCCATACCGAAACCTGAAATTACAGGTGTCTTTATTCCAGCAGCGCGGATAGCACCAAGTGCTTCAGCTCCACCGCCTGGGTATGAACAAAGTGCAATTACGCCAGCAGCATCTGCCCTAGCAGCAGCAACTTGTGCAGTTACTGGCTTATCGAGCGCTCCTGCTTGGGTTTGGTTGAACTCTTGTGTTGACTTAATAGTTCCACCAAGTTCCTTGAAGCGTTTTGCAAATGAGTCGCATTGGCTAGTTGTATATGCGATTGACATATCTTTGAAAAGAGTTGCAGTCCTTCCAAGTGATGCGTATGCATATTCAGCCATGATTGCAGCTTCGCCAGGAACGGCTGAACCTAGTGAGTAACCAAGGTTCAATCCATTATCTGGGCCCATTGCTGTTGATCCCACGCAAGGTGCGATAACAAGAACACCAGCTCTCTCGCCAACTTGAGCAGACTTCAAGTTAATGTCTGCATCGCAAGTTACGAGAAGTAGCTTTGCGCCTTCAGCAACAAATTGAGTAGCAATCTGTTGTCCTTTGTCAGGGTTTGTTCCAGTATCAACAAACTTCAATACAACTTTTTGACCATTGATACCACCTGATTTGTTCAAACGATTAACAGCAATCTTTGCTGTCT
>DDZI01000018.1:0-3186 GCA_002346305.1 Actinobacteria bacterium UBA3012
AGCTGCAAAAGCAGCTGCAAAAAAGAAAGTAAAAGTAATCACTTGTGTGAAAGGCAAAGTGACTAAGAAAATTACCAAGGCTACATGTCCATCAGGATATAAGAAAAAGTAGGTCGTAGAACCCTCCAAGGGTAGTTTGAAAGTAAAGGTGCACTTAGAAATTAAGTGCACCTTTACTTATTTGAAGCCAATCAACTCAGATTAAATAATTAACACAGCGGCACTACATCCTCAATTCGACGAGTTTTTTCACTCTGGAATCTTTGCGTTAATGAAACAAATAGAGGTGGAACTTCGCGATTTGAGTTAGGTAAACGACAAACACTTCGTTGCAAAATAGTGTCACTCTTTACTCGAAGAACAATTCGAGGTTGTTCCAGCAAAATACTGACCCAATCATCGCCATTCCCATCTAGTACATATCCAACAAGTGTTGAGGCTTGATCACCTTTTTCTACACCTTGAACTGCAATAAGGGCATCTGCAGAAGAAACTATTTGTAAACGCTCTGGCGCTAGCCAAACTTGATCATCTGCGACTAATTGCACAGCCATTACTAAACCAAAATAAAGAATTAAGAATTGGAATGGATGTGGCCAATCCTCTAAATTATTAGTCCAGGTTGCTACAGCTGTGTATCCAATTAAAATACCTGCAGCAGCAAAGGCAACAACTGCGACTGCGCCATTCCAAGCAAGTGGGGATGGCACAACAGTTGCAACTAAGAACCATGCAACGACCGAAATCCAAATTCTTGAATTCTTTGAAGCCGGCTTGTCGGTGATATTAGTAATTGCCGTGATCGTGAATCCTGTTGCTCCAGCCAATAAAAGAATTGGCAACGCTTGAACAATTGCGCCCGTTACGGTCTGGCTAATTCCCTGGGCCGATAAAAACGAAAGTGCGGTTGGGGCTGAACGACCACTGATCGCAATAAGTCGCGTTAAAAGGTAAAGAACTCCAGCAAATGAAACTAACTGGGTCATATTCTCTTGCATCAAACCGGAGATCGTACCAATTGATTTAGAGCGTTGGGAAAGAGTTAGCTTCTCTATCTGCTCCTGCAACTCTTCTTGCATCTCTTCGAGCTCTTCTTTTAGATCATCAATCTCATCGTCAATTCCATTGTTATCTAAATCTTTTTTGTTCAACTCTTCGCTCATGAGGTCGAACTCCAAATCACAGAGGCTGCAACAGGTAGGGCAATTGCATTTAAGGTAATTTCTGCGTTATCAAGGAGTGCATAACGATCTCCATCTGTGAACTCTTTCGAGTTAAAAAGAATAGTTCCGGCCGGAACTGTCATCTGCCAAGTAACGCGAAGCTGAGGCAAGTTCTTGCCTGTTGTCCATGGAACAGGAATGCAAACATCGCCATTATCTGAGGTGACACCGCGTACTTCGCCACCAGGGTAAGTCACAGTAATTCTTTGATTCTTGGCTGCTTGGCTTACAGATTTTTCTAAGTTTTTACCTTTAGTTACATCATCTTTGTCAAAACCTTCACGAGTGGTAATTACGTAGACATGCAGTGCATCACCATCAATAGTCGCAGTGGAAGCAAGCGCTCCAGGCCCGACATCATCAAATGGCCAAGCATCAGTACTCGCAGATCCTGCAATTGAATCAGCAAGCTCACTCACTGACGGTTCATTATAAAAGAAATCAGCATCGACACCTAAGATTCTCTGTGCTGCAATCCAAGTTGCAATTGTTCCTTCACGTGCTGTCATCGAAAGAATTGCTGATGCGATTTCTCCGTTGTAACGGATTGCATATGCAAGATTCCGCACTTGACGAAGTTGCGCCTCAAGATCTGCGTCGTCAGTTAATTTTACAATATCTGTTAGCGGAATAGCACGTAGATCTGAACTTGGTTTTACAGTGGTTGTGTAACCCAAAGGAATTGTGTCAAGAGCTTGTCCTGCTACAGAGTAGGTGCGCATCATCGAGTAGTCCTCAGGGCCTTTGATTGCACGTGATGTACCTGCTGGGATTACCACAGGCTGCTCTGTCAAGGTAAATTGGCTAGTTACACCTTGACATGGAACTTCTTTAGCTTTTTGTGGACGATCTAAACCAAGTGAAATGGCTCCAAAAAACAGAACTGGAATAATCAAAGTAATGACAATATTTCGACGATGTTTACCTGCTAATTTCGCTTCAGAAATAATTTCAGTTTCACTCTGGACTTCCGGCTTTCTGCTGACCGATTTTTTGAGTCGAGAAACTCCATCACTAAATTTAGTTAGTGTCTTTGAGTTTTTCATGACTTAATTTTACTCTAGATCCCTGATTAGTTTGCTTGCCCGGCAAAATATCTTCATAAAACAGTCCAAGTTCTACCCGATTCATCAGGTCATCTTCCCAGGTTTGCCCCACAGATTTAAGGGGCGATAGTCAACTCTTTGCACATTTTCCTAAAGGCCGCGGTGTGGGCATCAACATCAGCCTTGGTGGTGTCAGGACAGATCAAAGCCATATTGTGAAATGGGGTCAATAAAAAGCCCTCATTTAATAGGTATAGATGAATCAGCTGTTCTAGTTCGAAATCTCCAGAATCTGCGGCCTCTCGTCCGGTCCGCGGTGCGCGAGTATTAAAGATGTACTCGGCTCTAATGCCCAAACGATTTACCGACCATGGCAAATTGCATTCACGGATAACTTCTTCGACTCCATCAGCCCAAAGATCTGCAAGTGGTTGCATCTTCGAGTACGCCGCATCAGTTAGTACTTCACTTAATGTCGCACGCATTGCAGCAAGTGACAATGCATTTCCCGCCAGAGTGCCACCGACCCCACCAGTATCCACTTCAGCTAATTTAACAAACTCGGAAATTTGATTCGCTACTTCTTGAGTCATTCCAAAAGTTCCGGTCGGCACTCCGCTACCAATTGCTTTTCCAATAGTTAAGAAATCTGGTTTCAATCCCAATCCTGCGGTCATTCCACCCGGACCAAAAGAGATCGTATGTGTCTCATCAATAATCAAAAGCGTTCCGTACTTTTTGGCCAATTCTTGTACTGCATTTAAATAACCCTGCTCTGGTAAAACTATTCCAACATTTGTCATCGCCGGTTCCATCAAAATTGCTGCAACATCACCCATCTTCAACGCCAGTTCCATCGCAGTTAAATCATTAAATTCAACAACTCGGGTTGTCACCGCTAATTCGACTGGTGCGCC
>DDZI01000018.1:3239-3568 GCA_002346305.1 Actinobacteria bacterium UBA3012
CTTCCGTGATAACACCGATCGATCACTACAACTTTGTCGCGCCCGGTAAGCATTCGTGCATATCGAATTACATGTCGATTTGCATCAGTAGCAGAAACTGTAAATTGCCAAAGTGGCAAACCAAATCTGCGCGATAATTCGCGTGAAACAATTACCGCATCTGGTGTTGGAAGCATCATCGTTATTCCGCGATCGATTTGGGCTTTGATCGCCGCCACAGTTGCATCTGGTGAATGACCTGTCATAGATCCGGTATCGCCAAGACAGAGATCTATATAGGTGTTCCCATCAATATCAACAAAATGCGCGCCCTTGGCACTTTCGACCAC
>DDZI01000001.1:0-4577 GCA_002346305.1 Actinobacteria bacterium UBA3012
GAGTCGCCCTATAAGCCGGATTCTGTCGAGAATCACCATCCATCTAGTTCTGTAATCACTTACAGAATCAAGCAACCTACCCGATAACTTGAGCGAGCAGCTCTCGAACGTTATCTGTTTGATCTTGCTCCAGGTGGGGTTTACCTAGCTACGCAAATTGCTTCGCGCACTGGTGGTCTCTTACGCCACCGTTTCACCCTTACCGATTTCTCGGCGGTTTATTTTCTGTGGCACTAATCCCGCGGGTTGCCCCGGGTGGGCGTTACCCACCACCTTGCTCTGCGGAGTCCGGACTTTCCTCGGTACTTTCGTAACGCGGTGATCCAGGCGACTCTTCTTATGGTGAGTTTATCGCATTTTAGAGCCTTAAAAAATAGCCCTTTTGAAGTGAATATTGATCAATTCAACTTAAGATTTGAACGTTTTTATTGATCAATAAAACTAGTATTTGGGTTGATCTACACCTATTATCAAGCCAATTAATTTCTTATTGAATTGAGAGTGATCATGGATCTGAGAGTAAAAGATGTAGAACGAATTGTTGTACAAGTTCCATACCGTGACCGCGCTCGTCCATGGCTAGAGATAATGGTTGCAGAGTGGGCAATAGTCGAGATCTGCAAAGTAACCTGCAATGTTCCCGGAATTGTGGGATATGGAGAAACTGTTCTCTACTACTCATGGGAATCAGTTACCGATTCTGCAGTTGCTCGTGTAATTGGGCGAAATCCAGTATCACTTCTTTCAGATGATTCATTGGGTGCCGGACTGCAAATGGCTTTATACGATTTAGTTGGCAAAGCATTAGAAGTGCCAATGCATAATCTTTTGACAAGTGCGCCTGTTCGTGAAAGATGTCCGATCTCATGGTGGAGCACGAAGATGCCGCCGCACGTACTTGCAGAAGAAGCAAAAGAAGCTTACAAAGAGGGTTACCTTTCACATAAGTTTAAAGCTAGACCTTGGTTTGATGTCCGCGAACAAGTAAAGGCAATCGCATCTGTAACTCCAGAAAATTATCGCCTTGATATCGACTGGAATGAGATGTTGCTCAGTCCAGGCGAAGCGGTTCCGCTTTTGCAGGAATTGGATAAAGAACCACGCATCGGGATCTATGAGGATCCGATTTTTCGCACCGATGTAGCAGGGCAAAAATTTGTAAGAAATAAAGTTTCACACCCAGTGGCTACTCACTTTGATATAAAAATGTTTCCAATATGGATGCGTGAGGATGCTTTAGATGGTTTTGTTGTAAATACGGGAGGCGTAACTAGATTCCTCAAAGAAGGTCAGTTGTGTGCTGCCTTTGATAAAAACTTCTGGTTACAAATTGTCGGAACCGGAATAACAACTGCGTATACGTTACAACTGGGTGCTGTATTAACCCACGCTAGATGGCCAGCGGTTACTGCGATGAATATTTATGCCGATGACATGATTACTGATCCACTCAAAATTCAGTATGGATTAGCTGAAGTGCCAACAGGTTATGGCCTTGGCGTTACCGTGGATGAAGATGCAATCGATAAGTACAGAATGAAGCCGCCGTATAAAGCTAATTTGCCTCGTAAAATACTGACATTTACATTGCCAAGTGGACAGTCGTATCAATTTGCTGGCGTTAACCATTTATGGCGCGATATGTGGATGAATGGAACTCTCCCACAACAAAGCAAGGGCACTAATTTGGAAATGTGGGATGACGATGGATCGCCGGAATTTGCTAAGGCTTACCAAAAGGCTGAAAGCACAGCCCTTGGAAAAGGTGAAGCCATTTTGGCCCACCTATTGCCTGATGAAGGAATTATTGAAGGACAGTAACTTCCTTAAAATAGCTTAACTCCAAGTTGCTATTTTATTTTTTACTGATTTCTTTCTCTGCTTCAGTTGCTGAATGATAGAAACTTTCAATAGCTTCTTTCACTCCCTCGATACTCAACTGCAATAACTCTTTACCCAGATCATCTGGAATTGAACCCGGGTTATCTGTGTATCCATTCATTTTTATCCAAGATCCAGCGAGTTCAACACGCATCGGAGGAATCCATGAATCATGTTTTGTTGGTGAATTCTTGTCTGGCCATACCGATGGTGTTGGATTTGGGCTAACAAGGTGTGGTGCTATCGCTTTCACAATTGCATATTCAAAGGCACCGGCATGTCCGGGTACTCCACCAAAATCCAGTGCCTTACTTTCTTTAATTCGACTCCATGCGACTGACCACCATGATGCTGCTGCTGCATGAATTTCAAGTTGTAAAGCCAAATCACGAGCTGCTAACTGAAAAATCTCATGATTTCCACCATGTCCGTTTACAAACATAATTTTACGAAATCCGGACTTGGACAAAGATCGACCTAAGTTCATCAAGACATCTAGTAACACTTTTGTGTCAAGTGACATCGTCCCACCGAAAGGTAAGTGATGATCAGAAGAACCAAATGGCAACGTTGGAGTAACAAGAACTGGAATTGAACTATCCACTAAAACGCTTGCAGCTCTGGTAATTGTTTCGCAAGTTAACGAATCGGTCCAAACCGGAAGATGTGGTCCATGCTGCTCAATAGCGCCAATCGGAACAATAACCAAGCCACCTTTAGCGGCAATCTCATTTAAACTCTCACGATTGTGTTCAGCAAATAATCGCGATGTGGCCATCTTTACCTCCAGAAACCTAAAGATTCAACAATTAACAATTATTTATAGAACGTAACGGTAAGAGATTTGTTTGCTTACGTCAATAGAACTATACAAGTAATTTCTCAATCTCACTTAATATCTCTGGATTTATCAGGGATTCTAAATTTCGAACTTTTCGATTGTGGGCTAGATCTGCAACTGCCACTTCAGCTAGCTTGCCATTAAATGTCCTTGGTAAATCAGATACGAAAAATACTTCTGCCGGCATATGTCGTGGAGAACAATTACTTCTAATCTTGGCCCTGATTTGTTTAATACAAATTTCTTGGTCTGTAATTTTTGGAGCTACAACTAGCAGCACTATTCGCTCATCACCATTCCATGGCTGAGTAAATGCAAGTACTCCAGAAATTTCAGTCAGTGAATTTAGTGCAGCATAAATCTCGCCTGTTCCAATTCGAACTCCACCTACATTTAAAGTTGCGTCAGATCTGCCATGAACTACATACCCGCCTTCTGGTGTATGTGAAACTAAATCACCGTGTACCCAGATATTTTCCCAACGATGAAAATATGCATCTTTGAAACGTTGCCCGCTTTGATCTCTCCAAATTCCAAGTGGGACAGTTGGGAATGGAGATTTACAAACTAATTCGCCCACTTGATTCTTTTCACAAGGATTTCCATCGTCATCCCAACAATCAATATTCATGCCTAGTAATGCACCTTGCATCTGACCTGCGTAATACGGAAGCAAAGGATTTGGTCCCATGAAAGAACCAACTAAATCGGTTCCCCCAGAGAATGGAGAAATCAAAACTTTTCCATCAAATTGATCACTTAACCATTGGGCTGTTGCCTGTGAAAGTGGAGAGCCAGTGACCATAATGACTCTTAATTCAGCCAAGCCACCTAAAACTTTTAAATCAGGGTGTTGTTCGCGGATCAAATCTAATAACCTAGCCGAAATTCCTAGATGAGTTAACTTCTGTTCTCGGGCAAAATGAAACAGACGCAGTGAATCTGGATATGTCGGTGCTCCGTCATATAAAACTAGATCAGCACCTGTGGTAAGAACGGATAGCTCCCAATTCCACATCATCCACCCAGTGGTTGTATAAAAACAGACACGATCACCAGCTTTAATATCGCAATGTAAATTCATTTCAACTAAATGTTTAAGCAATACCCCACCGCTTCGATGCAATAAACCTTTTGGCGCACCAGTAGTTCCTGAAGTAAACAAGACATATGCCGGGTGATCGAAACTTCTTTTGGTGAAAATTACTTCCTTAGGTTCTGATGTTGCGGCTGACCACAAAACTACATTTGGCAATACATTGCTTTCGCTTAACCCGATGATTAATCTCAGAGAGGGAAGAGCTTTTGCAACTTCGGCCACCATCTGGCTGCGATCCAACTCTTTACCTTGCCATGGATATGAATAACTAAAAACTAAGACTGTTGGTTCGAGTTGCGAAAAGCGTGACAGGATCGCATCAGCACCAAACTCTGGAGATGCGGTAGCAACTGTTGCTCCAACTCCAAATCCTGCCAATGTGGTCACTAAAACTTCTATGCCGACCGGAAGAATTGCTACTACCCGATCTGATTCGCTAATTCCTTGTTTGTTAAAAGTGTTAATTAAAGCTGAAACCATATTCACTAATTCTTTGTGGCTCAGATTTTCGCCAATATTTTCGATATCCGCTTCTTTAACGACAGATACTCCGCCTCCGCCAGCTAACAAGTTTTCGAGGTGGCTTAACTTCGCATCAGGAAAGTACTTTGCTTCGGGTAATTTACTTGGAATCTCAGTGCGATCCCCTTTTTCTCCAATAACCCCAAAGAAATCCCAAACTTCAGACCAAAACTGACCTGAATACTCCACAGACCATTGTTGTAACTCTGATAAATCTTTTATCTGATATTTAAC
>DDZI01000001.1:4732-5538 GCA_002346305.1 Actinobacteria bacterium UBA3012
CACCCAAGTGGGTCTATTCACCGAGCAGTCCATCCATTATCAATCCCAAAAGAGGAACCACTTATCGAATTTGAATAGGGACCACATAGGTACAGTGCGAGTTGGGCGATCTCTTCTGGTTCAATTAATCGCTTAATCGCAGATGGTGCCAACATGATTTCATCTACTACCTGCGCTTCGGAAAGGTTATTGATATCTGCTTGCGATTTGATCTGCTTCTCAACTAAAGCGGTGCGCGCATAAGAAGGAGCAATTGTGTTTGCGGTAACTCCACGCGGGCCTCCTTCGAGTGCAGTTACCTTTGTCAAACCTTCAAGTCCATGCTTAACAGTGGTGTAAATGGATTTGTACGGAGATGCGATATGGCCATGGATACTTGAGATTCCAATAATTCTCCCCCATTTTTTGGCATACATATGTGGGAGGACTTTTTGGGTTAAATAAAATGGAGTCCGCAACATCAATGAAAACATCAAATCTGCCTGCGCTAGCGGAAACTCCTCAATCGGTGCAACATGCTGAACTCCTGCGTTATTGATCAAAATATCTATCTCTAAATTATCTGGAAAATGTTTTTCAGGTGCACTTAAATCAGCAACCTTTGTGGCTACCTTAAACTCTTTCGCTAACTCCTCAAGGGTTTGTGGATTTGAATCCACTGCCAACACATCAGCACCCGCTTCAACAAATGTAATTACACATGATTTGCCAATCCCACTTGCCGCGCCTGTAATCATAACTTTCTTGCCTGTTAAGAAATTTTGATCAGTATTTTTCATCGGTGGTGCCCCACTTCGCTAAATGTT
>DDZI01000001.1:5553-6891 GCA_002346305.1 Actinobacteria bacterium UBA3012
TATTATTTCCATCAATACGCTCGCCCACTTCATCAAATGATTCACCGTTAGGCGGTTCATAACCAGATGAGTTAAGCCAGAGTTGAGCTTCGACTGGGAATTTCGCTTTGATCTCTTGAAAAGTAAACCCGTCCCAATCACCAAATGCACACTCAAGCCAAGTTGAATCCTCTTCAATACTCAATCCAGTAGCTTTGCTGATCGCTTCAGCGGTTTGTTTCGTGCGCAACATCGGGGATGCAATCAATATATCTGGCTTAATTTTGGCTATTTCGCGTCCGACATTTTCTGCTTGGGCAAATCCGATTTCATTTAGCGAGGGATTAGTGCCGTTAGCTCCTGAAAATGCTCGACTATTTGTTAGCACTGTTTCACCATGGCGAACAAAGTAAAAAGTAGTGGCCGGTTCGCCAGAAGTTAAACGCTCAGTCATGAAATTAACTTGTTGAGCAGGATCAGCGTTTGGTGTAACCGCGCCATCCATTGCCCGATTTGCTAAATGATCTGCCGCTGAGTTTTCTTCTCTTGGTATCCACGTGTAATCAACCAAGTTCGGCGCATGAACTTTCCGGGCTTGAGCGGCAAGAATTCGCATATCTGGATGTTTAATCTGCCAACGACCTGACATCTGTTCAATAACTAATTTGCTATCCATTCGTACCTGGATTTGTGCTTCAGGATCAATTTCATTTGCGGCTGTTAATCCGGCGACCAATCCGCTGTACTCAGCCACATTGTTTGTTGCTACTCCAATAAATTCAAAAATCTCCCGTAGCACTGCTCCGGTTTTTGCATCCTTCACAACTGCTCCAAAACCTGAAGGGCCAGGATTGCCACGAGAGCCACCATCGGCTTCAATAATTAATTCGCGAGCCATTAAATAAGTCCAGAATCAACAGTGCGAATCAGAATTCGGCGACACTCCTCACAACGCAGTACATCATCTGCAGGAGCTAACTTGAACTTTTCGGCATCAATCGCAGTTAAATCTAAATGGCATCCAGTGCAGCGTTTGCGAACAATTGCTGCAGCACCTACGCCTTCATTGCTGGCGCGTAATTTTTCATAAAGCGCTAAAAACTCCGCCGCAATCTTTCCAGCAATCATTGCTCTTTCTTCTTTTAGATTTTTAACATTAGCCGCTAATTCACTTAACTGTTTATCCCGAGCGGCAGTTAATACTTCCAACTTTGCATCAGCATCGGAAATGACTGTGCGATACTCGTTAGCTTTACTTGTTATCTCATCAAGACGCATCATAATTTCTAATTCGATCTCTTCAAGATCATTTACCCGACGAGTTAGAGAGACTAATTCATGCTGTAAGTGTTCTAGATC
>DDZI01000001.1:6958-7751 GCA_002346305.1 Actinobacteria bacterium UBA3012
TCGGCTTCATCAATTGAAACTAACCCAAGTTCACTATCGGTGCTTTGCTTTAAAGCTTCAAGTTCTGCGATTTGTGAATGCTCTGGAAGGTTTTTTGCTTTGTGATTCAGTAAATCAATCTCTGCATCGACTTTTTGTAAATCAAGTAAGTGAAGTTGATCTTCGGGCGTTGCCTTCATGAAAAACTCCACGGATCCGTTGAAAGCGTTGATACTTTCATTTCAAGAGAATCGTACCCGCCGCTTGCTAAATCTTGAGCCAAAAGGGTTGCTGCTTGATTAAGCCATGGCCATTCAGTTGCAAAATGTCCGGCATCGATCAAGGCAGGTGACCCACTTTCAATCGCTTCACTTACCGGATGATGGCGAAGATCTGCCGTCAGATATAGATCAACATCTGCAGTACGAACGGCTGCTAAAAGGTGATCTCCAGATCCTCCAGAGACCGCAATTCGATTAATGATTTGTTCTGGATTTCCAAAAACCCGGATGCCAGCTTTACTAATTGGCAAAATAGATTTTACTTTTGCTGCAAAATATTTTAACGAAATTGCTTCAGGCAATGTTCCAACGCGTCCGATATCACCAGGAAGTGGAGTTAAATTCGTTATGCCAAGTGCGCGAGCGAGTGCATCACTTACTCCAGGAGTTGCCTTGTCTGCATTTGTATGTGCAGTTAACAAAACAATTCCTTCACTTATTAATCTTTCTTTTAGTGCAATTTTCCATGGGGCGATAACAATCGGTGGTTCACCGTCTAGAACTTCTGCTAGCTCATGAAGGAAAAGTGGATG
>DDZI01000001.1:7914-8135 GCA_002346305.1 Actinobacteria bacterium UBA3012
CCGACTCGGTCCCAAATTTCAGCCGTAGTGGGGTCATAACGCTTATTAAGCAGATCTACTAGCTCGCTAGCTTTCATAGAATTACTCGCCGTCTCGCCGTCTTTGCGATTTATTTAATACCTAAAATTGACCCTATTTATAAATATTGGTGGGCGGTGAGGGTTTCGAACCCCCGACATCCTCGGTGTAAACGAGGCGCTCTACCACTGAGCTAACCACCC
>DDZI01000050.1:0-4164 GCA_002346305.1 Actinobacteria bacterium UBA3012
GTTAAAGCCGCGTGCTCAAATGAAACCGTATCTGGAATGCGATGCAAACATCGTGAGGGAACTTTTGCGTAGCGGGTCATACCACCGTTTACACCGTATCCAAATCCTTTTCTATCTGGATCTAGATTATATTTTCCGATTCTTGACATCGGAGTAGACATATCAACCACAGCAGCTGTTTCACTGACTGCGCGATCTCCTATTTTCCAAAATCCTTTTTCAGCAACATTTTTCCCAAGCTCAACAATTTGACCACCAAACTCATGACCCAGAACTACAGGGTAATTAACTGGCCAACTATTTGTTCCGTGCCATTGATGTAAATCACTTCCGCACACACTTACCGCTTCGACTTGCAAGATGACATCATCATCACCTGCAATTGGTCTCTCAACTTCACGAATTTCAACGCTCAACGGCTCTGATGAAAAATTTACAACTCCGAGTGATTTGCTGCTCATTTACTCTCTCCTTTAACTGGAACATCGCCATACGCATGAACTTTTTCACAAATCTTTCGCAATACCTCTTCTACATTTCCAGCTCCACGACTAAATGAATCAGCATCAATCGCAAGAGGCGCACCAATTACTACTAATGGTGCTCCGTAAGAAGGACAGGCGATCGCCTGTTCAAGTGTTAATCCACCAACTGCTTGCACCGGAACATTTACCGCATCTACAACTTCACGAAGTTGATCCATTGGATTTGGTGCACGTACTCCAGTTGCTGCGATTCCACGACGCTCATCAAAACCAATATGGTGAATCACCATGTCACAACCAAGTTCAGCTAATTCTTTTGCTCCTTGCACCATATCTGAGCATCCAAGGTTGTCTCCCATAACTTTGATTCCAAAATCTTTTCCGGCTTGCACAACACATTTGATTGTTTCCGGATGTGCCCGCGCCATAACTACAACATGTGTTGCGCCAGCTTGCGCCATCATCTGCGCCTCTAAATATCCACCATCCATAGTTTTTAAATCAGCGACTATTGGAGTATTTGGAAACTCAGCGCGCAATGCACGCACACCATGCATTCCTTCAGCGATAATGAATGGGGTTCCGGCCTCTAGCCAATCAACTCCGGCTCGCATTGCAATATGTGCCATCTCTAATGCTTCATTTATATTTGTTAAATCAAGTGATACCTGGACGATCGGCTTCATGGAATTGATGGTACCTCTACTTCTATGTGCCTGAGTGGTAGCACCGGAGAAAAGATTAGCTCCCATATTTTTCCAGCATAAAGTTATTAGAAATTAGTGGATTTCCCAGTCGGGGTATCCCAACCAACATCCCAGATTGAAGTAAAAGTGAAGGCGCTCCGTTTAATGAATTGGAAATCAGAAGCCGAATTAGTCGAAGTGCTAAAACCAACTCCAGGCCCTGGCCAAGTAGTTATCAAGATTGGTGGAGCAGGTGCCTGTCATTCAGATCTGCATTTAATGCATGATTTTGTCGATGGTCAGCACTCATCTATTGGGTGGCAGCCACCTTTTACGTTAGGTCATGAAAATGCCGGATGGATTGATTCAATTGGTGCTGGTGTATCAAGATTTAGAGAAGGAGATCCGGTTGCTGTTTATGGAGCATGGGGATGTGGTGAATGCGGAAAATGCAAAGCAGGTTTTGAAACATATTGCGACAACCCAGCCAATTCTGTAATTCCCGGCGGTGGCGGTGGGTTAGGGCTCGATGGTGGCATGGCCGAATACATGTTGGTGCCATCTGAAAGATTGTTACTAGATCTGCCAGAAGGTTTAAAACCAATTGATGCAGCGCCTCTAACTGATGCAGCACTAACTCCTTATCATGCGATTAGAAGATCATGGACAAAGTTAACTCCAGATGCATTTATCGTAATTATTGGCATTGGTGGATTGGGACATATGGCAGTACAGATTGCAAAAGCAACAACTGCCGCGACAATCATTGCAATTGATTCCAAAACTGAAGCCTTAGAACTCGCAACCTCCCTAGGCGCTAAATACACCTTTAAAGTTGGTGATGAGATCCAATCAAAAGTTAAAGACTTAACTGGCGGTCATGGCGCTGAAGTAGTTTTGGATTTTGTTGGTAGCGAACAAACCATGGCACTTGGTGCTTCACTTTGTCGGGTATTGGGTGATTTCACAATCGTGGGAATAGCAGGAGGAGTACTTCCTTTCTCCTTCTTCTCCATTCCTTATGAGACTAGTTTACAAACCACTTATTGGGGAAGCAGAGTCGAATTAGCTGAAGTTCTTGACTTGGCGGCACATCATCTGATCACTCCAAAAATCTCTAAATTTAATTTAGAAGATGCGCCACAGGTTTATCTAGATCTTGCAGCCGGAAAAATTGAAGGACGTGCAGTTATTGTTCCTTGAAATTAAAAAGTACGAACAAATAACCAACAAGAAGCAATTAAACCAACGCAAAAGACTAATGCTCTAAAGATTTGTGTAGGAATTCTGCTTGCCCAATACCCGCCCATCAATCCACCTGCACTTGACCCAATAAATAGAGCTGCAAAAATCGGCCAGACAACATGACCGCTAAATAGATAAAGAAAGTTTGAAAGTGCACTGGTAATTCCCACAATTACATTTTTAGCTGAATTCACTTCTTGCGGGGTACGGGAAGAATCCTGAGAAAGAGTGGCTATAACTATTACTCCTTGCCCTGGCCCAAAATATCCACAGTAAAATCCACTTGCTGCAAGCGCACTGCCTTCTAAGTTTTTATGGAGCTTTCCTACTCTTGGTTTGCGTGGCAAGAGGAGCGAAAATGTGGCAAAAAGTAACAAAAAGGGGACCGCATGCTGAAAAACTTCACTGGGTAAAGCGAGTAATGCGATTGCACCTAATGCCGAAAAACAAGTAGCCAGGAAAATAATCTTTTTATATTTATGAAAAACTTCCCAACCTGTTTGCTTATTTGAGATCCAAGCAAAAATATTTGCACTTGATACACCCAAAGAATTTGTGACAGTAGCGCTTACTGGATTCATTCCGATTGCCAAAAGAACTGGAAATGATAGTAGTGAAGCACCACCAGCCATTCCGTTTATTGTGCCGACAATAAAACCGACGAGGAGCACTAAAGAATACTCAAGCACTTAAACCTCCTCGAAATTGATTAGCTAGGATTAATTTTTTCAGCTAATAAAATCCATGCTTCTTCTGCGTCTGATTTCTCTGCTGCAATTTTACTTAACTCTTTCTCAATCTCAATCGCTCTTTTGTAATCTTCTCCACATTTCAATGCTTCCTCTTGCAATTTAACAATCTGATTATCAATTTTTTCGATTCGCTTTTCAATCTTCGATAACTCTTTACGATCAGATCTAGAATCGCCCTTTTCCTTGGCGCCACCTTCGCCCGCAAAATTATTTATGGCTTGGCGCAACTCTAGATATTGATCAATTCCGCGCGGAAGATCTTGGATGCTTCCATCGCCAATTAAAGCCAAAGTAATATCGCATACCCGTTCAACGAAGTACCTATCATGCGAGACAACCATGATGGTTCCCGCGAACCCATCAAGCAAGTCTTCAAGCGAAGCCAAAGTTTCAACATCGAAGTCATTTGTTGGCTCATCTAAGAACAAAACATTTGGCCCACTCATCAATAATCTCGTGAGTTGCAATCTACGCCGCTCTCCACCTGATAAATCCCCAACAGGGGTCCATTGACTATCTGTGCCAAAGCCCAACCGTTCGCAGAGCTGAGAGGCCGATAACTCGCGACCTTTTCCAAGATCTACTCGTTGGGCAACCTCTTCAACTGCCTCTAACACCCGCCATTTAGGATTTAACTCATCTAAATGTTGTGAAAGAAAAGCTAGTTTTACAGTTGTTCCAGTTTGTAAATGCCCTGCTAAAGGCTTAATCGCACCCGATAACAAACGCAATAGAGAAGTCTTACCCGCTCCATTTGCACCAACGACTGCATATCTTTGTCCCGGACCAATATTTAATGAGATTCGCTCAGCCAATATTTTTGCACTTTCGCCAGTACCGATCCCCAGTGTCGCATCATGTAATTCAAAAACTCGTTTGCCTAAACGTGCACCTGCAAATGCTAGAAGTTCAACTCCATCACGTGGTTGAGGTTCGGCTGAAATCAATTGGTTTGCAGCATCAACTCTAAATTTTGGTTTAGTGGTACGCGCCGGG
>DDZI01000050.1:4419-8172 GCA_002346305.1 Actinobacteria bacterium UBA3012
CGTCAAGGTGGTTTGTTGGCTCATCCAACATAATCAAATCTAATTCGCTGGTTAACAAGCGAGCCAATGAAGTGCGTCGCCTTTCACCGCCAGATAGACCAGCGATTTTCCGATGTAAAACTTCCTCACCATGCGAGCCAAACAACCCTTTTAATACATCTCGAATAAGTGGGTCGCTCGCCCACGAATGTGTTGAATCGGTACCAAAAATAACTTCGCGAATAGTTAACTCGGGATCAAATTCATCTACTTGCATTAAATGACCAAAACGCAAACCACCGTGATGGGTTACCCGCCCGCTATCGACCTCTTCAATTCCAGACATTAAGCGCATCAGAGTGCTCTTGCCGCCGCCATTTCGTCCTACTATCCCGATGCGGTCGCCTGTTGAAACACCAAGGGAAACTTGATGAATTACATCCCCTTTGCCATAAGACTTCGAGATGTTTTCAACGTTAAGCAGATTACTCACAGGGGTATTGTGCTTGGTAATTGCGGATAACTTCTAATTCAACCCAAAATCTGGTTCAAAAGTTTCTACTTTGCCTAGGGAAAATCCTTTTAGATTTGCTTATTCACCAACAACCATGGGTTTGGCACCTGTGCAATCAATTAATTCTGCATAAGTCGTTGGGTAAACCGCATGCGGATGTCCAGCAGCAGCCCAGACAACTTCATAATCATTGAGCGCTTCGTCAATAAGAATCACAGCCGGCTGATTAATCCAGCCAACCGGAGAAACACCTCCAATAGCAAAGCCGCTGCTATCGCGAACAAAATCTGCATCCGCACGGTGCAACTTCTCAACCCCGAGTGCAGTGGCTACTAATTTGGTATCCACTCGGTGTCTTCCACTTGTGATTACCAACAAGGCAGTTTCGTTCGGCAATTTAAAAACAATTGAGGAAGCCACTTGCCCAACTTCAATTCCAAGTGATTCGGCGGCTTCTGCTGCAGTTCTAGCGCTATCTGATAAAGCCACAATCTGACTGACTATTCCGGCATTTGCAAGGAAGCTTTGAACTCGGATCACAGATGCGTTTTCTAAGATTTTTTCCACCGCTCCAGCCTAATTGAAGATGATTTCCACTAGTAGATCAGCCACTTAATAACCTTTAAGATATGGGTGTGGAACTCCAGAAAGTAATCCTCTACTACCGTTTTACGCCCATCGCAGATCCAGAAGCAATGCGACTTTGGCAGGAAACCCTCTGTCAGTCACTTGGGCTAAAAGGTCGAATTCTGATCTCCAAAGATGGAATTAACGGAACTCTCGGTGGAGATATGTCTGCGTTAAAAAAGTATGTGAAAGAAACCAAAAAATATCCAGGCTTTAAGAAAATAGATTTTAAATGGTCAGATGGAACTGGAAACGATTTTCCTAGACTCAAAATTCGTGTACGAGATGAGTTAGTTGCTTTTGGCTCTCCTGAGGATCTTACTGTTGATGAAAATGGGGTTGTTGGTGCAGGTAAGCACTTAAACCCTTACGAAGTTCATAAACTCGTTGAAGAACGTGGGGATGAAGTTGTCTTCTTCGATGGACGAAATGCATTTGAAGCAAAAATTGGAAAATTTAAAGATGCAGTGATTCCAAATACTTCGACCACTAGAGATTTTGTTAGCGAAATTGAAAGTGGCAAGTATGACCACTTAAAAGATAAACCGGTTGTTACTTACTGCACTGGCGGAATACGATGTGAAATTCTTTCTTCAGTTATGAAAAAAAATGGCTTCAATGAGGTTTACCAAATCGAAGGTGGAATCGCCCGTTACGGAAATAAATATGGAGATGATGGATTATGGCAAGGCTCGCTCTATACATTTGACGCAAGAATGGCGATAGATTTCACCGATAAAGCAGGTGTTATTGGCCGTTGTGAAAAGTGTGAATCCCCAACAAATAAATTTAATAGCTGTTCAGAGGTAAGTTGCTATGAGCTTATTTTACTTTGTGAGACTTGCGCCCTAATTCCAAAAAATCTTGCATGTTTTCATGATGTAAAACAGGGAGCTAAATCTGAATTCATTGGCTAGTAGCGCACATTTCTATTTTCATTACACTTTAAATTTATTAGACCTCAAATGCATCAGTGAGGGTGACAGTGCTAAGCCCTCTACTATTTACAATATCGAGTAATCGATCAAAATGATTTGGAGCAACCATATTATTTGCATGGCCCAGGACGATGCCGCGATCTCGAATCCCCTGCTTTGCCAAACTCATGAATTTGGCTGATCTCACTTTTCCTGAATCTGCCAAAGTTCCTGACCACAACATGGGCTTTGTATAACCGATCTGAGCAGCAGCATCAATTACTTGAGCGTTTATTCCACCATATGGAGGCCGGTAGTAAGGTTTTGCATCAATTCCAAAACGTCTTTCCATGAAATTATGACAATCCATTAACTCTTTCTGCACTTGTTTGGCGGTGAGTTTTGTTAGCAATGGATGATGCATGGTGTGGTTTGCTAATTGAATCTGTCCACTTTCTACAAAAGGCTTAAGTAATTTTGCATTTGTCTGCCATGGTGAAACCGTACCGTAAACAAAGAAAGTCAATCGAAGGTCATTTTCAGCAACAAAATTAATGTAACTCTTCACGGCATCATGGCTGCAACCATCATCAACAGTCCAGGCAAAGCGCGCTGTGTCACTTTCAGGCAATCTGATAATTGAATTAACTGATGCAGCATTAGCTGTCTCAAGAAAAGATAGCGGGAGTGAACTCGTTGCCACGGTAGCAATTGATGCGCCCATCACTTTTAAGAAATCCCTACGCTCCAATGCACTCTCCAATGTCTCATGGGGTGACGCGAAATCTATCTGAAGGCATATTAAATTGATGTGAAGGGGCCAAAGTGGACAAGGAAGTGTTTGGGATCTTCTCGCCTGCTGGGCCCACTCAGCCTACAATCCCACTATGACCAGCAAAGATGGGAGCCGAGAGTCGTACTTTCCGGCTATTGAGAAAAAGTATGGTGAGCCGATCTCGTATTGGCACAAGGTCATGGCTGAACTGGTCGACCAAAAATACCCCGAACAGATCGCACACTTGCGCGAGAATTATGGGTTCACCCAAACTCACGCAAACGCTCTGGTCATGTATTCGCGTGGTTCCAACTCATCAAAACGATTTGCCACTCCTGCCAAATATTTCCAAAGTTTAGACCCAGCGCAGGCTAAGACGATCAAGGCGATGTTTTCTGCAATCACAAAGAAGTATCCTGAACTTAAGTTAGTTATAGCCTGGAACCAACCAATGCTGACATTTGGAAAGCATTATGTCTTTGGAGTTTCAGCGGCAAAAAAACACATTTTATTTGCGCCTTGGAGTACGGATGTGATTGAAAAATTCACCGCAAAATTGAAGGATTACGATGTAAAGAAAAAGACTATTAGTGTCCCTAATGATTGGAAAGTAGACGAAAAACTCTTGCAGGCAATGGTTAAAGCGAGACTTCTTGAAATAGATTTATGAAAAATTGCTAATCAACTAAATAATTATTTTTTCAGGACTTCCTGCCTTATAACCAACGCCAATCAAAATCACTCCAATACCTATAACAAATATTAATGCGGCATTCCAACTATTTGATAAATCAAAAATTACAGCGACAATTCCAGGTGAAAAAGCAGCCATTAAATATCCCACTGATTGAGCCATAATTGACAGTGAACGAGTCTCCTCTGCTTCGACACTTCGAGTAACTGTTAATACCAAACAAAGTGGGAGTGCAAATGCAAATGCA
>DDZI01000039.1:0-3085 GCA_002346305.1 Actinobacteria bacterium UBA3012
GAAGTTTTAGACCATAGCGATGAGCAATGGGATGAAACCCTAGAAATTGATTTAACGGCTCCATTTTTACTATCTCGCGAAATTGCTAGAGGAATGGCTGAGCGGGGTAGTGGAAAGATTATTTTCACCGCCTCGATGTGGACTTTCCTCGGTGGTAAAAATGTAATCAGCTATACAGCAGCTAAGTCCGCTCTTGGTGGTTTGGTGCGGGGATTATCAAATGAATTAGTTCCTCTTGGCATTCAAGTAAACGGAATCGCCCCAGGTTTTATAGAAACTGATATAAATGATCGAGTCAGAAAAGACAAAGCAAGATTTGAGTTTCTTACATCACGAATACCAATTGGACGTTGGGGAAAGCCTGAAGACCTTGCAGGAGCTACCCTGTTTCTCTCTTCAAAAGCATCTGACTATGTAAGTGGTGTAGTTATTCCTGTAGATGGTGGATATTTAGCTAATTGAATTACTTATCAATAACTGAGCCACGCATGACAATAGGTGGTTCAAGTAAAAGTAAATCTAGGTCAGCTCGAAAAGAGGAAACATAGGTCTTTTTAGTATGTGCCTCGTAGGCAGCTCTATCCTTGTAGCATTCAAACAAGAAGAAATTCTCTTCGTTAGATTCATCAATGTTTAATTGATATTGTAAATTCCCAGGCTCACTTTTGGTGAGTTCAACAATCGGGGAAATCGCATGAAGAAAAGCTGATTTCTTGCCTTTCTTAACTTTAAAAATGACAATTAGAGAAAACATTTACCTACCAAGCTACTTGATTGAGTAAAGGCTCGCCAACTTCAAGTCTGCGACACTGCTCCTCAACAAGTTTTCGACCATGTGGCTCAAAAGCAGCAGAGTCTCCACCAACATGAGGGGAGATAATCAGATTCGGCGCCCGCCAAAGTGGGTGGTCACTAGGAAGTGGTTCTGGGTCGGTGACATCGATTGCTGCCCGAATATGGCCAGAGGTCAAAGCGTTTAGCAGCGCTTCGGTATTTACGACAGGTCCACGTGAGACATTCACGAGTAAAGCCCCCGGCTTCATGCGACTAATTCTTTTCGCATCGAAGAGATCTTTAGTTTCAGTCGTCAACGGAACTGCCAGAATGATAATGTCGAAGTTTGAAATCAAGTCATCTAACTCCGATATTCCTCTAATTCTTCTATCTCGTGCGCTTCGAGCAAAACAAGTGGGCTTGACCCCAAAGGGTTCAAGGAAGTTCTCAATTTTTGCTGCAACTGATCCGGCACCAACTATTGCAACACTTTTGCCAAAAATCGAATCATTTCTCTTATGATCCCAGATGCCTTGATCTTTATTGCGAACAAATTCGTCTATCCCACGTAAGCTTGAGATAACAAGGCCCAAAGTTAATTCTGCTGTTGAAAAGTCATGAACACCTCGCGCATTAAATAGCTTTATACCAGCACGTTTAAAGGCCAGAGCATCTTCATAGCCAGCCATAAGTAATTGTAGAATTTTTAGCTTCTTCATCTTGACGATTGGGCTCAGCGCGGGGAGACCACCCATATACAAAGGAACATAGATTTCAATCTCCTCCAACTCTTCATCTCCGAGATGATTAATAGGAGTTGAGATCAAGTCAAAGCTAGGTGGCAAGGCTAAATCGCCCCATTGACACCAGATTTTGGTCACGCAAACCACCTCTTTTGATAGGAGGAATCTAGTTGTTCTGCAAGTATCTCTCTTGCTCTGTTCATTAGTACTTCAATTCCTTCACCAGAATCAGAAAGTTTAACAACTCCCACAATAGGAAATTCTTTACGGAGGTATCTAAGGGTGGTGGCATCGGCGCTCCCGCAGAGTAATAAAACTCTAGAATTCCGCTCTCGGGCTAACTTAAGTAATGGAAGCAGGGTTTTCCCCGAAAGGGTTGTTGAATCAATTCGACCTTCCCCGGTAATCAGAGTCATTTTTTCTGTTAGCAATTTCCTAACTCTGCTTTCTGCAACAAAAAAGTCAGAGCCAGATTCAATATTTGCACCAAAGAAGGTATTCATAGCAAATCCAATTCCGCCAGCACTTCCGGTTCCAGTTTTCTTCTTCTCTATCTGAGGATTGAATTCTTTTGAAATCCTGAACCATCTGCGTAGCGCTAATTCGGCGCGAATCTGTCCGAATCTAGTGAGTCCTTTCTGCCTTCCAAAAGAGCGCGCTGCGCCATGAATTCCTAGAAGTGGAAAACTTGTGTCACTCAACACCTTGAGCGATGAATCGCCAAATAGTTCTTCTCGTTTGCTAACTAGAGTTTTGAAATCAATTTCAAAAGCCTTTTCAAGCCCAGCAAGCCCTGGTTGAACAGATTTACCATTTCGATCTAATACGCTGATTCCCATTCCTTGCAATATTCCCATTCCTCCATCAATACTTGCACTTCCTCCAACACAGATAAGAGTTTCTTGAAAATTACTTGGAAGAATTTGAGAAAGAGCCTCCCCAAGCCCCCGTGAAGAAGCCAAATATGGCCTGAGATTTCCCTGTAGATATTTAATGCCACAAATTTCGGCCACTTCTACAGCTACTCGATTGCCCTCAGGGCTTACTGCATAGTCTGCTTTATGTTCATTATTTAGTGGTCCTGAAACGGTCATTGTCTTGCGCTGCCACCCCAGTTGCGTTAATGCATCAATTGAACCATCACCACCATCTGCAATATGTACGGAGCTATGTTCTATCTGGTGATGCGATAAAAAATTCGAGACCACTTCAATAATTTCGGATTGCGACAAGGAACCTTTGAATTTATCGACTGCAATTAGAACGCTCATTACAATTTTTAAAGAGAAACGTGCCTACATTGATTCAAGCGCGCGATTTGCAAAGGCGGTAATCTCTTGGATATTGCCCTCATCGGTTATCGCTTGATCCCAGAGAGCTCCTCCCATGCAAACGCCAACACAGCCTGCTTGAAGATAACTCTGAACTTCTCTTGGTTGAACTCCACCGGACACAACTAGTTTTAGCTCAGGCAATGGTTCAAGGATTGCTTCGATAAAGTCCAGTCCTCCAAGTGCTTTAATAGGGAAAATCTTCGCTGAAGTTGCGCCCCATTGCATTACTTTAAC
>DDZI01000039.1:3195-17412 GCA_002346305.1 Actinobacteria bacterium UBA3012
TCATCAGAGTGGGGAGATACAGCAAAAGCTGCTCCCATTTTTGCAAGAGACTTTACTTGCTCCACTGTTCGAACAGTTCCACCACCAAGTCTGGTGACGCCTTCATCTAATAGTTTTTCAATAATGGAAAGCGCTCCTGGGACCGTCATAGTGATTTCAATAGCGATGATTGAAGTGGAGTCCCAGGCTTTAGCTAACCGGTAGGCAGTTTCTGGTTCATTGGTTCGGATTACACCGACAACACCATTGATTTTCTCAGACACCTAGATCGCCGTTAATCCTGCATCCATTGAGAAGACACTTCCATTTACAAAACGTGCCTCTGGACTAAGTAAAAATGCGATACCAAAAGCAACTTCCTCTGGAGTTCCCATTTTGCCATCTAATTGCCGGGCCTCCATTAATTTGCGACGAGCTTGGGGATCGGGATCATCAGCCAGAATTCGTCCTATCCAAGTTGAATCTACAGTTCCTGGAGCAATCGCATTTATTCGAATTCCTTCCATTGCATGATCCGCAGCAATGCAACGTGTTAAGCCAACTACTGCTGCTTTAGAAGAACAATAAGCAACACGATTCTTGAGCCCCACAAGCGCTCCGGCAGATGCAACATTAACAATCTCCCCCCCTCCTCTTTGAATCATCTGCGAAACAATGTGCTTACAAAGAATGAATTGGGCCGTTACATTTACTGCAAATGTGAGGTCCCACTCTGCTTGAGTAGTTTGTGACACTGTTCGGGCAAAACCCAAACCTGCATTGTTTACAAGGGCATCAAACTCATATCGTTTTACCAAATCTGAGATTGCCAAGTCTGTTTCTTGAGCGTCGGAAAGGTCTAAAGCCAAGATTTGAACCTCTGCTCCAAGGCTCAACACTTTACTTTGGGCAATCTTCAAATTTTCTTCATCTTTATCAATTAAAAACAAGTCATAATTTTGCTTAGCGAGCTGCTGCGCTGTGGCTAGACCAATTCCATTAGCGCCCCCAGTGATGAGCGCTAATTTTTTTGGCGACTTTGGATAGCTCATGTTTTACTCAGCGACTACCTTATTACGCAGAATTCCAATTTTTTCAATCTCAATTTCAATCACATCTCCTGGCTGCATAAAAATTGGTGGGTTATAGAAGGTTCCAACGCCGTGAGGCGTCCCAGTTGTGATTACATCGCCAGCCTCAAGGGTAATCCTCTGGCTAATATAAGAGATTAGAAATGGAACATTGAATACCAAGTTACTTGTATTAGATGATTGCATAGTCTTGCCATTTAAACGGGCTTCTATTTTCAGATTGTGTGGATCGCCAATTTCTTCTGGAGAAACAATTCTGGGGCCAATCGGACCGAAAGTATCGTATGACTTACTTCTTACCCACTGACCATCCTTGCTTTGGGCTTCACGATCGGTTACATCATTCATGCAGGTATAACCCGAGACATACTTGAGGGCATCCGATTCTGAAACTCTGGAGGCAGTTTTTCCAATAACTACAGCAAGCTCAGCCTCCCAATCGCATTGCGTTACACCCTTCGGGATAACAATGCTGGCCTCAGGCTCGATCAGAGATGTTGTCCATTTGGTAAATAAAATGGGCACGGTAGGAAGTGGAACGTTCGCCTCTTTTGCGTGGTCGCGGTAATTCAAACCAACTGCAATAACTTTGCCTGGACGCGGTAATGGAAGTGACATTGGAATTCTCCTCTGGCCAAAAAATGGCCGAACACCGAATAAAGTTCTTGCAAAACCCTATCCTTCTGGCCCAGGATTGTATACAGTAAACGCAATACTGATTCAGTAGCACTAATTTCTAGATGGGGGATCTAGGTGAAACTCGCCTTTGGGCAGGGAACTGCGGCAGGGTCTGATTGGGTTAAGAGCCTTTCGCAACAATTTGGATTTGAGTATCAGGAAGTTAATACTGATTCAGTTGCATCAACAGTTGAGGGAACAGAGGGATGTGATGCAATTATTGTTGCACTTCACAAACTCACCGCAGAAAAAATCGCAGCCCTGCCTAAAAGTATTCGCTGTATCGGGCGACTTGGGGTTGGGCTAGATAACATTGACCTCGACGCTGCTAGGGCACGCCAAACTCCTGTGATTTTTCAACCAACATACGCCTTCAATGAAGTGGCAAATCATGCACTTGCAATGATTATGACTTTGCACCGTGGAGTCATTCAAGCTCATAACGGAATTAAGAATTCAGACTGGATACCGGCCCCAAAAGTGGCACACATTGCATCACTTCAGGATTCAACTCTTGGTGTTGTTGGTTGTGGGCGAATTGGACAAAATTTGATTGAGAAAGCTAAACCGTTATTTCGCTCTATTGTTGGATTCGACCCTGCAGTCACGGGCACAATCCCAGGAGTAAAAATGGTTGGTACTCTTGATGAACTACTTCGTCAATCACAAGTTGTGAGCCTTCACGCGCCATATATGAAGTCAACTCACCACATGATTGGTGCTCGAGAGTTAGCTTTGATGCCTGAGAAATCTATTTTAGTAAATGTATCGCGTGGTGGATTAATCGATGAAGATGCTCTTGTTGCCGCTTTAAATAGTGGGCACTTAGATGGAGCAGGGCTAGATGTATTTGAAACCGAGCCGCTTCCAGATAATTCAATATTGCGTATAACAAAAAATCTAGTTCTAACCCCTCATATTGCATGGTATTCCCAGAGCGCTGGGCCTCGACTAATGGAGTGGGGAGTGCGCGATGTGATTGCCTTTCTCGGTGGAAGTAGTGAAGTCAATGGAAAATTTGCCGTAGGTCCCTTCTAGGAAATGGAGTAGGAATGGAAGAAGTATTTGTGCCGGCTGTTGGAATGGCTATGGACAATGTAGTTCTACTGGAGTGGCTTAAAAATCCAGGAGATCAGGTAAATGCCGGTGATGTAATTGCCATTATTGAAACAGACAAGACCACCATGGACCTCACCTGTGAAACTTCAGGAACCCTCGGTGCACATCGTTATGCAATCAACAGTGAAGTACCGGCTGGTCAAACAATTGCAGTTGTACTAGCGCCAGGAGAGAGTGAGTAATCATGACTACCGATAGTAAGTGGGGCAAAGAGACCCTTCGTCAGATGCTTTTGATTAGAAATTTTGAAGAGACAGCAGATAAATTAACGCTAAGGGGCAAAGTCCCAGGCGGCATGCACAATTCTTCAGGCCAGGAAGCAGTTGCCGTAGGAGTCATGTCGGCACTCGATCCTAAAGATGTAATTGCAACAACACATCGTTCTCACCATCACACCATTGCCAAAGGTATGCCAGTCAATATTGTCATGGCTGAGCTATTCACAAAAGCTACGGGATGTTCTGGAGGACGGGGTGCTTCTATGCACCTTGCAGATGTAGAAAATGGACACTTTGGTGGAAACGGAATTGTTGGTGCTGGAGTTGGAATTGCAATGGGTGCTGCATTGGGAATTAAGCAAATGGGACACAAGAAAGTAGCTGTCGGTTTTGTCGGCGATGGTGGCGTAAATACTGGCAGAACTTGGGAGGCAGTAAATATGGCAGTGATTTATAAACTTCCATTAATTATCATTGTCGATAACAACCAGTATGCAGTCGAAACTTTCGTTGAGCGCGTAACTGGTGGCAATGACATCGCCAAGCGCGGCGCAGGATTTGGACTACCTTCATTCACAATCGATGGCCAAGATGTCGAAGAGGTGCATAAGCACACATCTGAGGCTCGAAATCGCGCTCTGGCCGGCGAGGGCCCAACTTTTATCAACGCTCTTACCTATAGATATTACGGGCATAATGTTGGAGAAAAGGGCCAATATCGCACACAAGAGGAGATTGCAGATTGGCGATCCCATCGTGATCCAATAGATCGCTTCAGTGCCAAATTGATTTCGGAAGGCGCTCTTACGCAAGCCGATTATGAGGCAATGATTAAGTCTGTTGCCAAAGAGATTGAAGAGGCAGTTGACTTTGCTGAAAAATCTCCACTTCCAGATGTTTCAACAATATTAGATGGGGTCGATTCTGGACTATTGGGGGCGCGCAAGTGAGCACAACAACACCAACAACGCAACAAAATCCAACATACTCGGAGGCGTTTCAATCTGGGGTACGCGAGGAGATGAAGTTAAATCCCAATATTTTCATTTTGGGAACCGATCTAGTTGAACGCGGCGGACACTTTGCTCAAGTCAAGGGAATTGCGCAGGAGTTTGGAGTAGATAGAGTAAAGGACTCTCCCATTTCTGAAGCGGCCATGGTTGCAGCAGGACTTGGATCTGCAATGTATGGGTGCCATCCCATAATTGACTTAAACTTCATAGATTTTTCGTTAGGTGCCATGGATGAAATCATCAACCAGGCAGCAAAAATTCGGTTTATGTTTAACCGACCCGTGCCTTTGGTAATTCGTGCAACTTCAGGAGTTGCCCTAGGTGGAGCGCATCACTGCAATTCTTTGGAGTCTCTATTTGCTCATACAGCCGGTCTTTCTGTAGCAGTACCTTCAAGAGCCTATGATGTTAAAGGATTAATCAAGACTGCACTTCGCAGCCCCGATCCAGTCATTTTCTTAATGCACAAAAAATTATCTGGTGTCCGCGGTGAAATAGGCGATGAGAATACGTTTATACCTTTTGGAAGTGCGCACAGAGTGAAGTCAGGTAAAGATGCGGCAATAATCTCCTACGGATACACCATAGTTAGCGCACAGAAGGCGGCGCAAACTTTGGCTGAGCAAGGTATTGATGTTGAAATCATTGATTTGCGCACTTTGTATCCGTTAGATACCGACACTATTAACGCAACAGTCCAAAAATTTGGCCGCGTAGTAGTAGCTGACGAGGCCCCAATGTTTGGGTCTATTACAGCAGAGATAGCTGCAACCGCCAGTGAAGTTAATTTTAGGCATTTAAAGGGTCCGATTGTTCGAGTCGGTGCAGCTCGAGCCCCGCTAAGTGCCAACCCTCAAATGTCAGAAGCTGCAATTCCCTCAGCAAATGATTTAGTTGAAGCTGTTAAAAAAGTAATGTCCTACTAGAGAGAACAATGCCATGACGACAAACGTTTTTGATCTAACAGGCAAGGCAGTTGTAATTACGGGGGGCGCTGGTGGAATCGGATCTGCAACCTGTCATCAACTAGGCGGGGCTGGGGCCACGATTATTGCCACTGATGTCGATGAAAATGGTCTTGCTAGACTCAAAGGCGAATTGGAGTCTAGGAATATAAGAGTTCACACATATGTGGGAAACACGAGCAAGGAAGAAGATGTCATAGCTATCTTCAAAGCAATTTCAAATAATGTTGGGATACCAGATATTTTGATTAATAATGCGGCGCAGGGAATTCATACTCCGCCCCAAGATACTTCAGTTGCCGAGTGGGATCGGGTGATGGATACATCGCTCAAGGGATACTTTCTAAATGCTCGTGAGTTCTCAAAGTTGATTTTAAAAGCTCGAAAGCCAGCCGCTGTAGTTAACATAGCTTCCATCGCAGGAAGTTCTGCTATTGGTCGTGGGAACTTTGTTTACAGCACCGCTAAAGGTGGCGTCATCCAAATGACTAAAGAGTTAGCAATTGAATGGGCTACGGCAAATATAAGGGTCAATGCCATTCAGCCGTGCTCAGTAAATACTCCTGGATGGCGCAGATGGGTCGAGACCGAGGGCGAGAAGGCCCAAGTTTTGATGTCTCGCTTACTTCAAGGCATTCCGTTGGGTCGAGTGGCTGAGCCAGAAGATATTGCAAACGCAGTTCACTTCTTGGCAAGTGATGCCTCCGCCATGGTAACTGGCGTCATTCTGCCTGTCGACGGAGGAAACCTTGCCTTTAATGCAGGGGGAAATCTAGGTCTTTACTAGAAATTAGATAAAGCCAGTTCAATACCTATTGCCAAATTACAACTAGGCAGTACTGTTATTGTTGACAAACAACAACAGGAGCACTTATGGCCGAACGTCCCCTCTCATTGGGAATTGCGTCAAGAAGAGTATTAGCCGATGTAGTTACCGATGACCTGCGAGATGCAATTGTCTCCCACGAACTCGAACCTGGTCGTCGCCTAGCTGAAGATGACTTAGCAGAGCAGATGGGTGTTTCTCGCGGTCCAGTCCGTGAAGCTTTAATGCGCTTAGAGCGAGAAGGTTTAGTCTCAATCGAAAGACATAAAGGTGCACGAATCGCCTCTTGGAATCGACAAGACTTAGAAGAGATTTATTCGTTGCGCAGAGTTTTGGAAGAGCTAGCAATGGAATGGGCATGTAAGAACGCGACCTCTGCAGATTTAGCGGCCATGGAGGAGATTCTTGCTCACTATCACCGACTCAGTGAGAGCCAGAGAACCCCCAAAGAGGTTAGCAAAATTGATTTGGACTTTCATACCGCTTTATTCCAAGCAGCTCACCATGAAAGACTCCTTAGAGCTTGGGAAAATCTGCGCTCCCAGATTCACGCCTTCTTGATGTACAGCTGGTCTCGTGAAGATAAAGTAAATAAACAGAAGTACATGCCCAAGTGGGAGCTCGATCATCAGAAAATTCTTGACGTGGTTAAGTCTAAAAAAGTTGAATCTGCAAAGGATTTAATAAAGACTCATATGAGTCTTGGTTTCGAACGTGTTTCAAAACACTTTGCCGAGGATCCAATCACTCCCGTGAGCAAGGGCAAAAAGAGATATTAAAGCGATCTCTCCAGTTCCAAAATACTCTGCCAAATAGCGCTAGAAATGGCTATCACAGGCTGGTTTTTCTGGCGTTGAAGATTCTCAACATCTCCGGGAAGAAGAACCGGCTGATCAGGCTTTACTCGAGCTGTGTTTGCAATCCGATTCTTAGACTCGGAGATATCTTGAAAGAAAGAATCTCTTGGAACAAAAAATTCAGGATCCATAACAATGAGAACAGTTCCATTTCCTCGCAAGTAGCGTGAGCTAGTTGAAGGGTGTCCGCCTGAGAGTCCGCCACCAAGTAGTTCAATCATGAGGGAGAGGCAATAACCCTTATGCCCTCCAAAGGGAAGTAGCGCTCCTCCATCATAGAATGCTTGAGGATTAAGACTTTCATTTCCATCTTTATCAATCACAATCCCAGGACCAATATTCTGTTTATTGGCACGCGCCACACGAAGTTTACCTTCTGCTGAGGCGGCAGTTGCAAAATCTATAACAATTGGCTTATTTGGAGTTGGAATTCCTGCCGCAAATGGATTCGTTCCAAAGAGGCGCTCTCGTCCTGCGTAAGCTGCAACTGATGGATCTGAGTTACACCACATAAGAGAAACCAAATTCGATTCTGCTAAACGTTCAACGTATTCACCAAGTCGCCCGATATGGTTCACAGAGCGCACCGTAAGACTTACTGTTCCAAGCTCCTTTACTTTTTCTTGAGCAACTTGGAGTGCGAACTTGCAGGCAATTTGCCCCCAGCCCCACTTTCCATCAATTACGACGCTAGCACCCCGCTCAGAGATTATCTCCGGTTCAGAATTTGGAATAACCGTGCCCTGTTTTACGAAATTTGTATATTCAATTAGGCGGATTACTCCATGTGAAGCATGGCCAGCCTCTTGTGCTTGTACTAACGAATCTGCCACAGAATTTGCATGCGCTTTGGGAGTGCCAACTTTGATTAGGATTGAGGATGTGCAATCCATCATCTTGGAGCGTTCTACTTGGATATTTTCAACTGGATCGGACATAAAACTCTTGACCTCCGCTGCAAAATCGTTAACAATTAACAACTTGAGGGTATCGGTCGATCTACCAGAAATCAATACTCACTCTATTCGCAATAAAGGAGAGCCAAGATGAAGGTAGTCGGTATTGAGACGATTCGCCTTGAAGAATATCCAGCAATTCTTTTTCTGCAGATTCATACTGATGAAGGAATAGTTGGTCTTGGAGAAAATTGTGTTGGAGTTGAAGCGGTTGAAGCTTTTATCCATGAGTCCATAGCGCCTCGATTGATTGGCAAAGATCCTCTGGCAATTACCGCAATTCATGAAACTCTCCATCAAGATTTTATTGGATTTGCTGGCTCTGGCGTAGCGGTACGTGGCGCATCATCGCTGGACATAGCGCTATGGGACATCTTGGGACAGGCAACTGGACAACCAATTTACCAACTGATGGGCGGAAAGGTTCGTCATAGTATTCGTGCCTATAACACTTGCGCTGGCAGTGCCTATGCAAAAGGTTCTTCAAACATTGACCGCAATCGCAAGGCACAAATTGGAATCCCAACTGGAAATGAATTTGAAGATCTAATTGCATTTTTGAATGAGCCTGAAGCTTTGGTGGCCAGCCTTAAACAGATGGGAATGACGGCGATGAAGATTTGGCCGTTTGATGAGGCTGCCATGCGTAGCGGTGGTCAAACAATAGATAAGAAGGATTTAGCTGAAGGTCGCAGAATTATCGAGAGGGCACGTAACGCTGCTGGTAATGATTTTGACATAATGCTTGAAATGCACTCCCTTTGGTCTGCGCCAGCAGCATCTGTGATTGCAAAATCAGTAGAAGAGTTTGATTTATTCTGGATAGAAGATGCTTTAAGGCATGAATCAACCGAGGCGCTCATTAGGTTTAAGCAATCTACAAATATCCCAGTAACTGTTGGCGAAACCACTGGCACTAGATGGGATTACCTGCGACTCCTGTCTTCCCGAGCCGTAGATCATTTAATGTTTGATCCAGGCTGGGCTGGTGGAATAACTGAGGCGCGCCATGTTCTTGGATTAGCTTCAACATATGGGGTTCCTGTAGCTCCTCACGATTGCACAGGGCCAGTAGTTCTAACAGTTGGAACTCACTTAGCTGTTTCCTATCCAGGAATAGAACTTCAGGAAATGGTCCGTGCTTTTTATTATGGTTGGTATGAAGAGATGTTGACTGATTTACCAATTTACGAAAACGGTTACTTAAGACCTCAAGATAAGCCTGGCCTAGGCACTTCACTAAGACCTGAGATTGCTAAGCGTAAAGATGCCAAGATTCGTTGGAGCAAAGTTGGCTAGGCAGCTTGTTTTAGGAATTGATGTTGGAACATCTTCAGTCAAGGCGCTATTTCTAGAGCCAAGTAGCAAATTCATCCTGCGAGATGAGATTAAGTTAAAGGTCACCAGAGTAGGTAAGGCCGCTGAACAAGACCCATTGGAATATCTCTCTGCTGTGCAACAACTTGTCAGACGCAATCAAGAATTAGTAAGTGATGTTATTGCAATCGGCTTATCAGGTCAGACACCGACTGTAATTTGCATCGATAATAAAGGTAATCCAACATCACCAGCTTTGATCTGGCAGGACAGTAGAGCAGAAAGAGAAGCAAAAGACCTTGCAGAGCGCTTTGGAAATCCCATAAAAATAGTTGGAACTTCTCTCCCCTGGGCAGCGTCTGCATGTCCTGCCAAACTCTTTTGGCTCTCGAGAAACTTTCCAGATGTGATTGCCAATACGCGCTGGATTCTTCAACCTAAAGACTTTCTAGGTTTCCATATCACTGGGAGAGCAATTTCAGATCCTTGGTCATCAAAAGGGCTTTGCAACGTCCAAACTTTAGAGCCTATTGATCAACTTCTTGAATATGTTGGCTGGGACAGAGAAGTTGTTCCTGAACTAGCTATGGGTTATGAGAGTCGCGGAGAAACTTCAGATTACAGCGCTGATCACTTTGGTTTTCCCATCGGAATTCCAGTGAGCGTAGGGTGGTCTGATGCAATGTCTGCCATGTTTGCACTTGGTGTGATGCAGCGTCCAACAAGTTTTATTATCACTGGAACTTCAGCAATTGTCGGAACATCGAGCCCAAATTCTCCAGAAGATGGGGCGAATCTTTATGTGATTCCGACTAGTTGCTCCCCTCTTGCTGTCACCTATGGGCCAACTCAAATGAGTGGTGGCGCAATCTCTTGGATGGCTCATGTGCTAGAGATTAGCGAGGAGGAGTTAATTTCTAAGGGGAGCACAGATCAGGGTGATTCAGCACCAACTTTTTTGCCCTATATCAGTGGTGAGCGTGCACCACTGTGGCGCAGTGATATTCGCGGTAGATTGGTTGACATAGACATTTCCCATAATCAATCAAGTTTTGCACGTGCTGTTATGGAAGGTATCTCATGGGCAGAGAGACAAGTTATTGAAGAAAGTGAAAGACTAACTAAAACCCATAGTGACGAAGTGGTTCTTGGAGGGCACGCTGGCAATGACCTTAGATGGGAAAGTGTTCGAGCTAGAACTCTCGGACGTTCACTCTTGCGTTATGAAGATCCAGATATCACCACCAGAGGCGCTGCAATGTTGGCTTATACGATGATCACAAAAGATCTAAGCAAGAGCTTTTTTTCGCTATCGGTAGAAGCTGTAACAAAAGATGCAACTCAACTTGATGTTGAGTATGCAAATAGAAATTATAAGAAGTTTATTTCTTCGCAAGAATCTTTATTATCAGAAATCTCAAGAGATGGGGATAAATAAATGACTACTTCTAGCAGGATAAAAAATCTCAAACAATTGATGAAGTTTCGCAGGCCCATCTTTAACCCAAAAAAGCGGCGATTAAGTAAGGCACTTACAATCTATGATCTTCGAAGCATTGCTAAGCAGCGCACACCAATTGGGCCTTTTGACTACACAGATGGCGCTGCAGATCAAGAAATCTCATTAAATCGTGCAAGGAGAGCATTCGAAAATATTGAGTTCCAACCTAGAATCTTGAGAAACGTGGAAAGCGCTGAGTTAGGCGTAAAGCTTTTTGGTAAAGATATGATGATTCCACTGGGTATCGCGCCAACTGGTTTTACTAGAATGATGAACACAGATGGTGAGATTGCAGGTGCACAAGTTGCATTTAAATATGGTGCACCGTTCTGCCTCTCCACTATGGGAACAACCTCGATTGAGGAAATTTCGAAGTCTTCGCCAGGTGGTAGCAACTGGTTTCAACTCTACCTATGGCGCGATCGCGAGCGAAGCCTGGGTCTAATTGAGAGGGCCGAGAAGGCTGGTTTCGATGGACTAGTTTTAACTGTTGATGCACAAGTTGCGGGAGCGAGACTTCGCGATATTAGAAATGGACTAACGGTTCCACCAACCTTAACTGCCAAGACACTTCTAAATGCCGCTCCGCGAACATCTTGGTGGTGGAATTTTCTTACAAAAGAACCACTGTCATTTGCCTCACTTGAATCATGGAATGGAACAGTGGCTGAATTAATGAACACTATGTTTGATCCGACCATGACTTTTGATGATTTAAAGTGGATTAGAAAAGTTTGGGGGCGGAAACTAATAGTTAAAGGAATTCAAAATGTTGATGATGCAAAACAAGCGATAAAGTGTGGAGCAGATGCTGTTTGGCTTTCAAACCATGGCGGCCGACAACTTGATCGTGCGCCAGTGCCTTTCCACCTAATTTCACCAACTCGAAAAGCATTGGGAAGATCAATCCCAATTCATTTTGACACAGGAATTATGCATGGGGCAGACGTCATTGCAGGTCTTGCAAGTGGAGGCAATTTTGCTTGGATCGGGCGCGCATATCTATATGGATTAATGGCAGGTGGGCGGGCTGGAGTCGAAAAGACCTTTGAAATTTTGGTAAGTCAGATGACTCGTACTATGAAACTTCTTGGAGTTAATAGTGTTTCTGAATTGGAACCTTCGATGGTTAAAACTCTATTTGAAATGAGGCCCTAGATGTTAAGCGGACTTTTTGTTCCACAATTTACAGCCTTTAATCAAGATAATTCCGTTGACTATAAAGCCACTCGGGAGCATGGTCAGTGGCTAATTGAAAATAATGTGAGTGGATTAGTGCCCTTTGGAACTTTTGGCGAAGGCGCATCTTTAAGCCTTCGAGAGAAAGAGAGGATTACTCTTGATCTGTTAGAGATTAAAAAGGATAAGTCTCTAATCCCTACTTTGATCTGCAATAGTCTTGGAGAAGTTGAGGAATTTCTAAGTTTTGCTCAGGACCTTCCATTAGAGGGCATCATGGTTATACCGCCAAGCTATTTCAAAAATGTAAGCGATCAAAGCCTAAAAGATTTTTATCAGAGGGTTACAGATCAATCAAGTCACCAGATCATCGCTTACAATATCCCTGCTTGCTCTTTACCGATAAGCGCAGAGATTACTTCAAGTGTTCCAGTTTGGGGTGTAAAAGACTCAAGTGGGAATATCGAGTCAGCAAAGCGCTATCTAAACCATGATGTCAAGGTTCTCATTGGCAGCGATGCACTTTTAACTCAAGCGTTAGAAATAGGTGCTAGCGGTGGAATCTGTGGAATTGCGAACTTTTTTCCTCAACAAATGAAGCAAGTCTATGATGATTGGAATTTGGGCAAGAAATCTGAAGCAGATGCGCTCTTAAATTCCCTCATGGCGATAGTTGCACCATTGCTAGGCTCAGTTTCTGGATTTGGTGAAGCCATTGGAACACTTAAGACATTTGCAAAGTCAGTAATTCCTACTGATCTTGGAGATATGAGACTTCCCGTTGAAACTCTGAAACCGTCCTTATCTGATGTGAATGAATCTATAAGGCTTTTGAAGGAAGTAATTAAGTAAATCGGGTATGAGGAATTTTCTAGGATTTTTACAAAGTGCCTTGCGTAATTCGCGCAGTATCCCAATAACTGCTTGGACCGCCGGGCACCCATGGCAAATCTCAATAGCTCGCGTTTTGATCCTATATTTTGGATTGTTTCTTCTAGGCGTAGGGGGAGCAATTGTGGTTCAGTCAGGGTTAGGAAATGCTCCCTGGACCGTATTCGCGCAAGGTATTTCGGCTCAATCTGGTATGTCTCTTGGTTGGTCTTTCTTCTTAGTTAGTTGCGCAGTATTGCTGCTTTGGATACCTCTGCGACTTAAGCCTGGATTTGGGACCCTATCTAATGCAATTGTTTTTGCCATCACACTGCAGAAAACTCTGGAGATAATTACTCCTCCAGACAATTTCTTTCTGGCTTTAACTTTTGTTCTAGTGGGGATAATTCTTGTTGGCGCCGGTACTGCAATTTATGTTACTTGTGGTCTCGGTGGTGGGCCACGTGACGGTTTAATGATTGGGTTGGTTCAGAATACAAACTGGCGTGTGGCTTACATAAGAACTGGGATTGAAGGGAGCGTTTTGATTCTTGGCTTCTTGCTAGGTGGAAAAGTTGGTTTGGGGACTGTGATATCTGTCTTTTTAGTTGGCTCATCGGTGGCAATTTGGTTAAGTATTGTCGGAAAACTTGCACCACCTTCGGGTCGGCAGTTTTTTCAACCAGAGTTTTAATCATTAGGAAATTCTAAATAAACGTTTAAGTCCCCAGGTTGTCACTAAAAACATCGCCTCTCTAACAATTTTCTTTGACATCTTGCTCACGCCATTTTCGCGCTCTCTAAATGTGATTGGAACTTCAATTATCTTTCCACCAAGTTTATGAACAGCCCGCGTCATCTCTATCTGAAATGAATAGCCATCACTTTTAATTGATTGAAAATCGAGCCTTCTAAGCATTGCTGCGGAATAAATACGAAACCCAGCAGTTGAGTCTTTCACTCCAAGGCCCAACATAGCTCGAACATAGAGATTTGCTCCTCTTGATAGCAGCTCTCGTCCCTTCGACCAATTCTCAGTTCTGCCGCCAGATATCCATCTACTTCCTATAACTAGATCTGTCATAGGTTGTGATTTTTTTTCATCAATCATGGTCTTTAAATCTCGCACCCTATGAGATAGATCAGCATCCATCTCAATTAGCTCTTCATATCCTCGCTCTAGCCCCCAAGCAAAACCCAAGCGATATGCACTCCCAAGGCCTAATTTCGTTTTTCGCTCCAAGAGATGGAGTGTGGGAAATTCTTGCTGTAGCTCTCTAATCGCATCTCCGGTTTTATCAGGGGATCCATCATCAACTACTAGGACATCAGAGTTTGGAATATGTTTAAAGATACGCCTAATTAGTAAAGGAGCATTAGTCAACTCGTTATAGGTAGGAACAATTATTAATCTAGTTCGCATCGCTGCGTCGTCTAAAGGTTACAAACTTCATTATAAAGAAACTAATCGGAGCGGTAATGAGCGCGCTACCAACCTTTGCAAAGGCAGGTTCTAGACCAGAGTTGACCAAGGTGGTCACAAGCGTTGTTCCTAGAAATAGAAAAATGAAGAAAAAGGTTAGGTATATCAATGTTGACTGCTTATGCTCCCTATCGCTAGCAAAGGACCAGTGATAGTGAGATAGAT
>DDZI01000012.1 GCA_002346305.1 Actinobacteria bacterium UBA3012
ATTTATCTATGAAGGTTACCGGAATTAGGGACTCATCGTTGGTAAGCAAACCTTTTACTGATTTGTACTTCACGTGAACTCCTTAATCATGTAAGTAATAATAGAGGGTAAACGCAAGCACAGACCATCGCAATTTGAAATCACAAATCAACCTTTTTTACACATATTGGGCGACTAGATTCGCCAATTTCAGCAGAATCTGGACTCCCTAGTTTTCAATACTCAAGTTCAAATTTTCCAGTCGCCACCAGCCCGGCCACATTATTCAAGTATCCTTATTTACTACGTGGTCATTTTGCTGCAGTGATGAGGTGTTTGGCCGTGAGCCTAAAGAAGCTATTCATCACTTTTCTGTCAGCAGGCTTACTAATTTCATTACAAACTCCAGCTTTGGGAGATGGCACAAAACCAATTGATGAACAGTGGAAGCGCACCGCACCTTCAAAACCTGGTCAATATGGAATTTTAATTCAGCAATCCTTAGAACTCTTAAGATTTTCTTCTTATTTAATATCGCTAAATGGAAGTAAAGATAAAGTCGAAAGTGTTACTGCTTGTAAATCTTTTACTGATCCCCTTTGCGCAAAAACAGTAATTCAACAAATGAGTGCCAACTTGCAACTTTGCAGTGAGAAAATTACAAGTGAATGCGTAACTGGAGGGTGGGCTAGATCAGCTCGGGGTCCACTGGGATCAGCCGCACACTCTCTCGCTTGTGGTCGGTCGAGCGTTCATGTCTTTTTCGAAGCTGCAATTCGACCTTGCGGATCGCCTCATCAAATGCGGCCAGGTCATTGAAGGCAGCGGCCTCGGCCCGAAGTAACGGACCGGCGCCATGAGAGGTGATGATGACGGTGTGCGAGCGTTTACCCTGGCTTGGATTTCCTTGATGAATCACCTCAACTTCAATTCGATCAACTTTTACATGTAGTCGCTGCAGAGAGTTAATTTTTTCGGTGGCAATCTTTTTAAAATCTGCCGCGATCGTAGCTTTTCGAAGATGAAAGATAATTTCCAAATTAATCAGCCCTCCTTCAAGGAAGTTATCTCAAATGTAGACCTCCGTCGCTCCATACGGAATATCAAATTACGGGGGAGGTCAGGAATGTCGGCTATCTCTCATATTTTTAGTGAAAAGCCGCTGACCTGCATAGATACTTTTCCACAGGTTAATTTTTGGGAAACTCACAGAGAAAAAAGGCCATTTAGATTTGACCACCAAGGGGCGCAGTTTGGGATGGTAGAGCCTTCCCCCCACCAAATTGCCATGAAAATTGGCGGCTAGACGGGGGCGCTGTCCGGTGAAGATCGGATAACGATATTCAAAGTAATAGAAATTGGGAGGTGTGCATGATGCGAAACAATGGCGTACGCGGATTAGTTTTCGCACTTTTGCCAACCCTCGTGTTGACCTCTCCGGCAATTGGTAATGAAAGCTCACCTACTCAACTTGTAAATAACGCATCTTCCACTAACACAATTCTTGGACCTGCAAATTTGAATACCGAACCAGAACAGACCAGCCAATCAGTTCAGGAAGGCCAGCCAGCCGTTTCCACTACTTCACCTGGTCAACCTGGATCGACTGACTCCTCTGGATCAACCACTCCGGCTGAGTCGACTCCGGTTGCGGCAGAAGCGCTTTCGACCCCAACTGTGTGGGTCTCCACAAAAGTACCCACCTCCAGCCGAGCCAAACCTTCCACTATCGCTGGAGCGATTAACACCTTGAAATTGGTTGAGAAGGCTAAAACCCCGAAAGGTGCCCAAAAAGTTGGGAAGGCAATGGCTAAAGCTAAATATGGCTGGGGAGAGAGGCAGTACACCTGCCTGAACACACTTTGGACCAAGGAAAGTAGATGGAATTACCGCTCGCGCAACAAGGTCACTGGAGCCCACGGAATCCCGCAGGCTTATCCGGCAACTAAGTACGAATCGATTGGATCAGATTGGCGCACCAATCCAATTACCCAAATGACTTGGGGATTGAAATACATCAAGGTCCGTTACCAAACACCTTGTAAAGCTTTGAGTACTTTTTATCGCATAAACATGTATTAAGAAATAATCTTTTGTAACTTATCAATCCAGGTTTATTCGGGACGTTTCCCAATCGCAACAGTTGTTTGTCGTTCTGCGAAGAAATCATTTCCTTTGTCATCGACAACAATGAATGCTGGAAAATCTGCAATCTCAATTTTCCAAATAGCTTCCATGCCTAACTCTTCGTAATCAAGTACCTCAACTTTTTTAATGCAATCCTGGGCCAATCTTGCAGCCGGGCCACCAATAGATCCCAAATAAAATCCACCATAAGTTTTGCAAGCATTTGTAACAGCAGATGATCGGTTTCCTTTTGCCAACATAATCATTGACCCGCCCGCTGCTTGGAATTGGGAAACATATGAATCCATTCGGCCTGCAGTAGTTGGACCAAAAGAACCCGATGCAAAACCCTCAGGAGTCTTCGCGGGACCTGCGTAATAGACCGCATTATTGAGCATGTAATCAGGAAGTGGTTTGCCGTTATCAAGCAAAGATTTTAATTTCGCATGTGCCAAATCTCGCGCGACTACCAGAGTTCCTGTTAATGAAAGTCGAGTTTTTACGGGATATTTTGAAAGTTCAGCAAGAACTTCTTTCATTGGACGGTCTAGATTGATTTTTACTACGTCGTCATCAAGATGTTGATCAGTTGTTTCTGGCAAAAACCTGGCTGGATCACGTTCTAATTTCTCAATAAAAATGCCCTCTTTAGTAATTTTCACCAATGCTTGGCGATCTGCAGAGCAGGAAACAGCGATTGCGATTGGAAGAGATGCACCGTGACGAGGCAAACGTAAGACTCTGACATCGTGGCAGAAGTACTTGCCGCCAAATTGGGCACCAATCCCGATTCTGGTTGTGAGATCTAGAACTTGAGCTTCTAACTCAATATCTCTAAAGGCATGTCCAGTTTTTGCATCGCCTTGCAATGGAAGTGAATCTAAATATTTTGTACTTGCTAATTTTGCAGTTTTCACAGTGTGCTCAGCACTTGTTCCGCCAATGACAATAGCTAAATGGTACGGAGGACAAGCAGAGGTTCCGAGAGAAACCAATTTATCCTCTAGCCAACTCATAAAGGATGTTGGATTAAGAATTGCCTTCGTCTCCTGATATAAAAATGTTTTGTTAGCACTTCCTCCACCTTTTGCAATGAAAAGAAGTTGGTACTCATCTGGATGCAATGTGTCTGCACTAATTTCAATCTGGGCGGGTAAATTTGAACCAGTATTTTTCTCTTCCCAAACCGTGACAGGCGCCATTTGGGAATAGCGCAAATTTAATTTTGTATAAGCGTTGAATACTCCGCGGGAAATTGAAATTTCATCTCGCTCAGTTGTTAAAACGTGTTGCCCTCTCTTTCCCATCACAAGAGCCGTTCCGGTGTCTTGGCACATTGGCAAAATTCCACCAGCAGAGATATTTGCATTTTTTAATAGATCAAGCGCAACGAATCGATCATTAGCGGATGCATCTTTATCGTCAATAATATTTCTAAGCTGTTGCAAGTGAGCTGGACGTAAATAATGGTTTATGTCGTGGATCGCTTCTTCAGTGAGTTTTGTAATTGCCTCTGCTGAAACTGTAATAAAGGTGCGACCTGCAGCTTCAACAACTTCTACGCCTTCTTTACCTAGAAAGCGGTATTCCGTTTCATCTGGCCCAATCGGCAATAAGTCTGAGTAATTAAATTCTGGAGCCATGTACTCAAGAATACGCCCTTTTTTGGAGCCTCACCTGCTGCTA
>DDZI01000013.1 GCA_002346305.1 Actinobacteria bacterium UBA3012
CCGAAGCAAGCCTGGGATTTAGTTGATCACGCAAAAAAGGTGCAAAGAGAAATAATTGTGGCATTTGGCTGGAATTTCAGCAAGATCGTGACTGATTTCAAAATTGCTCTGCAAAATGCAAATCTCGGCACAGTAGAACATCTTGCAATTTATATGTCTTCATCTACGCGCGAATTGCTTTCTAACTCTGGTTCATATCCAGATGCGCATCCTGATGCACTTCCAGAACAAGCAACATGGACTGATCCAGCAATTTCTGGTGGCGGCTATGGCCAAGCCCAACTTTCACACGCTTTAGCTTTGGCGTTGCACTTAGTCGATGAGCGAGTAAGTGGAGTTACTGCAATAACTTCTAATCCAGGTGGCGCACCTGTTGAACTCCATGATGCGGCTTTGTTTCGACTAGATGGCGGAGGAATCGGAACCTTATCTGGCGCCTCAGCTCATACCGGTGCATGGAAAAACAAACATGCGTTAGAAGTTAAAGGTGTTTGTGAGAATGGCCAATTCACTTTAGATCTTTTACGAGAGTGTGCACATATATATGGTGCAAAAAATGGTGACCTATTTTTATCACTTGCTGATGGCGCTGGTTCTTATTACCCAGAAGGTCCAACCAGAGGTTTGGTATCTGTTGCAAGAGGGGAAAGTAAGAATATCGCCGCGCCGATCTCTTTGGGTGCAAAAACAGTCGAGGCATTGGATGCGTTATACCGAAGTTCGCTCAGTGGAAAATACGAAGCACGTTAGTTGTCGATTTGATTCACAATATTTCACTTCATCCCGTAAGTGAATTTCCAGAGTTAGCAAAGATCCCTCTGCAATGGAGTATTGATTTGTGGGGAGAAGGCAAACCGGAGTTCTCAGCCGAAGATTGGAAGATCTTTTATAACAAAGCGTTGCAAGAAAATTACGGTTCATGGGATCCGAGTGGAACCGATCAAGAGTTAATTTATCTGGCGATTAAAGAGAAAGAAGTTGTTGGCGCGATAGCGTTATGCGATTTTGATGACCTGGAAGAGTTTCGGCATTTAAGGCCGTGGATTGCGGCATTTATCGTGGATCCAAAGTTACGAGGTGGTGGAGTGGGCAGTGAAATTCTAAAATTAATGGAGCAGCAGGCGATTTCTTTCGGCATAAAAAGTATTTACCTGTGGAGTGAAAATCAGGATAGCTTTTATGCAAATCGCGGGTACGAATCGATTGATAAGTTAGACAAACCCGGGAACCCAAAGAGAGTAATAGAGATATACCGAAAGGTCTTGTGTTAGGGTCAGTCTTTAACGGGGAGCGTTAAATGCGCGTTAGAAATTTAAGATTAGTAAAGAGTGCCGTAATTCTTGCGACCATCTTTGCTCTTTCGCTTCCACAAAGTGTGAATGCAATTTATTTCTTCAATGACATGAGCGCTGCGGAAAAATTGAAACCGGCTGAACCGGCTGTGGGGTTAGCAATTAGGGACGATCGAGTTTTAACCCAAATTTCTGGAATAACCGGAGCGACCAAAGGTACTTACACCACAAATTTAGCTTGCGAGTCGGTGTTAGATCCAAAATGCGCAGAGGCTTCCAACTTGCGAGTGATGGCAGTGCTTCCACCATGTGCACCCAACGCGGCATTAACTGATGTCTGTATCAAAGCGGTACGAACGGGTGATTCTGCGGGAAATTTTCAAGACGCAAAATTACAGTACGAAATTAACACCTTTAAATTCCCACAAAACTCCCAATATAACTTGCCTGCTGGCGGAGGAATAAGTGTTTGGCGCGGCCAAACGATCAAAGGAACCGAATTAGATTTTTCAGTTGCGGTTGACCTGCAAATCAATTTCAATGCAAAGCAAGCAAGCAAAGGTGGAGCCGGAACGATTGGAAACTCGCCAAACGGTTATGAAAGCGACGTAATTGGTTTTAGCGCACAGATCATTCCAACCAAAGTGTTAAACGGAAATTATTATCCCGCGAAATGGGACGCGACCAAATCCTCTGGAAACCCCATGGGCTATGCGGGGGAAAGATTAGATAATCCTGGCAATGGCCCTGAAGACCAATACCGGGATTGCATCTGGCATGACCTCGGTAGATGTGCGATGCCAGAAACGTTTTTTGGAGATCAACCAATTGAATTGGTTTTACAAATGGATAATCAAGTCAGTGGTTGGCTTTTTGGAAGAATGAAAAACATTATTGCTTCCTCTAAACCACTTAGTAAAAACACATCATTGGTTAGTGTCAGTGGTGAATCGATCAATGTTCCATCTGGAGTTTCTTGGATTCCAGTAAATGAGTTTAAGAATTCCTTGGGGCTAAAAGAATTGAATTGGGACAATCGTGTAGAAAAAGCCACGGGACAGATCATGTGGAGCAAACCCTCTAACCACCCTGATTTATTTGAATTTCCGAGATTTGGAGTTCCGCCAGAGATGGGCGGTGGCATTCATGAGCCGAACCCCAAACTCAAAGATGCTGGTGGTTATTTACAAGCGGGTGAACCCTGGTTGAAAACTTCTGAGAGAACGCCAACTTGGCGATTTCAAGGAATGGATCCTTCATCTTTTTGGGGAATGGATCAGAGTCAAGGAAATAAGGTTTTTGAATGTACGGTCAAAGACACAAGTAAGTTGCATGGAGTTATGACCACAAACGCCATGGCATATAGCTGGAGCCCGCCATCATTCAAAGAAGGAGTTCTAAGTTACAAAGTTGCTGGAGCCCACCATGATGTTGATGGATCACTCTTTAAAGGAACTTACGACTTAGCGATGAACCAAGAATCTGCAAAATGTATTTACGGCTTTACTGATGCACCGATCAAGGCATCTGTTTCGATAGTCAACTCAGATGGGGGAGTTCAAGAGATTGCTACTGAAATCCTCACAGTTAAAAACGGCTGGATGCAGTTAAGTGCTAAGAACTTCACTTTTTCGGCTCCAACTATTCGGATCAAATTAACTCAAGACCAAGCAGTCAAACCAGTGGAGAATTCAAGTAGCACTCAAAGTGAAGAAGTAAGCAAAGCAAGCAAGGTAAGCGCCCCAGCGGTCTCAGCCAAGAAGATTAAAGTCATAAAGTGCGTAAAGGGAAAGTTATCTCGCAAAATCTCTCGAGTAAATCCAAAATGTCCTAAAGGATTCAAAGCTAAGTAGAAATTTTTCGATTTAAAGTTACAAATAACTGGTGGACGATACTGGTTTTGAACCAGTGACCTCTTCCATGTCAAGGAAGCGCTCTACCACTGAGCTAATCATCCGAAGTGGGGTAAGCCTAGCGGGTGGTTATTTGGGGCTCAACTGAGGACATTTTGGGTATTGACCAACTCTTTGTAGCGGCCGCTTTGTTCGATTAATTGGTTATGTGTGCCGATCTCAACGATGCGTCCATTTTCCATAACCGCAATTCGATCCGCATCACGTACCGTCGATAAACGGTGAGCGACAATAAATGTGGTGCGGTCTTTACGTAACTTCGAAATAGCATCTTGAATCAATAGTTCTGATTCGGTATCTAACGCGGATGTGGCTTCATCCAGAATCAATATCTTTGGATCACGAATGATTGCTCGTGCGATTGCAAGTCTTTGACGCTGACCTCCAGAAAGTGATGCGCCGCGTTCACCAATTTCAGTGTCAAGTCCTTCAGGCATTTGATCAATAAATTCTTGGGCGTTGGCCATGGCAAGTGCATTGGCGATTTCAGCATCACTCACATCAGGTAAACCGTATGAAATGTTTTCACGGATCGATGCGTTGAACAAAACAGTCTCTTGCGGAACAACTGAGATGAACTTTCGAAGTGTGCGCAGATCTAAACTCTCGAGACGCGAATTGTCGCAAGTAATGTATCCAATTGTTGGGCGCACAAAACCAATCACCAAATTAATCAATGTGCTTTTGCCAGATCCTGATGAGCCGACCAGCGCAATTGTTTCTCCTGGTGAAATAGTCAGATCTAGATTTGTTACAGCATCTTTGTCACTGCCCAGGTATTTGTAAGAAACATTATGAAAAACAATTTAACCAGAAACTTTTGAGACCTCTGCTTTTCCTTCATTCATTTCAAGATCAGGGGATTCCAAGATTTCACCAAGTGAGCGAACTGATTGCAAGCCCTTGGTTATGACCGCTCCCAGGCTGGTCAGTGCGATGATGGCGTTGACAATTGAGGTGAAGTAAGCGCTGAGCATTACGACATCCCCAGCAGTGATATCTAGTGCCCCGGTGTAAGAAGCCCAGCATGCGAAAGTTAAACAAGAGAAGTTGGCCATCTGGAAAATCACCCAAGATAAAGATCCAAAATTGGCATTTACCAGATCTAATCGAGTGCCGGCGAAACGTACTTTGCTAAATGTTTCACCTACGCGGCCTTTATAGGTATCAGGCTTATCTAAAT
>DDZI01000008.1:0-2623 GCA_002346305.1 Actinobacteria bacterium UBA3012
GAGTCGGATTTGAACCGACACTATGCAGTGTTTGAGACTGCCCTCTCTACCGTTGGAGTACCGAGGCCGGTAGTGCAATTTCAAATCTTATCGGGGTTGAGTGAGTACCCTTAGCATGTGGCAAATTCACCCAAAGCTGAGCAAGTGGCCCCAAGAGTTATCGTCGCTGAAGATGAGGCGATCATTCGAATGGATCTAATTGAGATGTTGCGCGAGGCTGGATATAACGTCATTGGTGAGGCCGCAAATGGTCGCGAGGCGATCTCATTAGCCCGACATTTAAAACCAGATTTGGCGATTTTGGATGTGAAAATGCCTGAGATCGATGGCATTTCAGCGGCCGAAGTAATCGTCAGTGAGAAATTGGCGGCGGTATTGATGCTTACCGCCTTTAGCCAGCGAGAGTTAGTTGAGCGGGCCAGAGATGCTGGGGCAATGGCCTATCTAGTGAAGCCATTTTCGATTAGCGATCTCACTCCAGCCATTGAGATGGCCCTGGGCAGATACGCCCAGATTCAGGCCCTGGAGGCCGAGGTGGGCGAGCTTGGGGAGAGATTGGAAGCCCGAAAGTTGGTGGATCGAGCCAAAGGAGTTTTGATGGCCAATTTGGGCATCAGCGAGCCAGAGGCATTTAAATGGATCCAAAAGGCCGCAATGGATCAGCGCACCTCAATGAGCGCGGTGAGCGAAGGCGTCCTGGCTCATTATCAGCCGGGAAGTTAACAGCCATTTAATCTAATTTTTCGCTATTCGGGGTGTTGAAATCGCGCAACTGCTGGCATACTCACACCGTCAAAACGCTTATCTCGAGGGTCTAAATCGAGAAAGCTGACAATATCCGAAAGGGAAATAATGCAAATTTCAAAGAAACTTAAGGTTGTTGCTGCATTCGCAGTTGCAGGCTTGGTCTTTGCTGGTTGCTCAAGCTCCGATTCAGACGAAAGCGGTGCTGGACCATTAAAGATCGGCTCACTACTTCCAGAGACCGGTAACCTCGCATTTCTCGGACCTCCTGAGTTTGCAGGCATTGACCTAGCTGTTGCTGAAATCAACGAAGCAGGTGGCGTTCTTGGACAACCAATCGAGCACATTCGTGGCGATTCTGGAGATACAAGTACCGACATTGCACAACAGACTACTGATTCACATATCGCAGCTGGAGTAGGCGCAATTGTTGGTGCTGCATCTTCAGGTGTTTCACTAACTGTTATCGATAAAATCTCAGGTGCTGGCATTGTTCACTTCTCACCAGCTAACACCTCCCCAGATTTGACCAGCTATGCAGACAATGGCTTCTACTTCCGTAGCGCTCCTTCAGATACATTCCAAGGTGCAGTTCTCGGACAGTTGATGGCGGCAAACGGCGCAAAGAACGCTGTGTTCCTAAACCTTGATGATGCATACGGAAACGGTCTAGCTAAGTACGGTATTGCTGGATTCACTGGAACCTCAACACAGGTTGTTTACAACCCACAAGCTGCTGAGTTTTCTGCTGATGTTTCCAAGGCAAAGGCTGCAAAGCCAGATGCAATTGCAATCATTGGATTTGATGAGACCACAAAAGTTCTTACTGAATTGATCAAGCAGGGTATTGGACCAGACAAGGTTAAGACCTACCTTGTTGATGGAAACCTTTCATCAGGTGCTTACAAGGATCTTCCAAAGGACATCATGAAGGGCGTCAAGGCAACACTTCCTGGCGTATTCACAAATGATGAACTGATGCAGCGCCTACTAGGTGTCGATCCTGCATTGACCGACTTCTCATACGCACCAGAGTCATATGACGCTGTAGTGCTAATTGCGCTCGCCGCTGAGCAGGGCAAGGGAACTGATGGAACAACCATTAGAGACAACCTCGCATCTGTTTCATCTGGTGGAACAAAGTGCACCACATTTGCAGAGTGCAAAGCGTTGATCGCTGAAGGTACCGATATCGATTACGACGGAGTTTCTGGCGCAATCGAATTCGATGCTAACGGAGATCCATCTGTAGCCACCATGGGTATCTATGAGTACGTAGCAAATGACAAGTACGAAGCCCGTGCTGCTGAATTCATCACAGGCGCAGTACCTGCAGCTGAATAATAAATCAAGTTAGGTCGTATTTACTGAATAAGTAAGTACGCGAGAAAGAGCCCCGCTTAACGGTGGGGCTCTTTCTTATTTCTTAAGTAAATATTTATACTTACGCTGGTTTTATGGGACGGAGAAATTTTCATGGAGCACAACCAAGAGCATGCTGGTCATGAGTATTTCTCTCAACTTTATGGCGCCACTTCATCAGAGGGTGATCCACAACAAAGTATTTTTGATAAATGGCGTGACAAAATGCTGGTTAAGGCATTCAGAAAATACAGCGAACACAACTTAACAACTTCAGATGTTCTTGATGTTGGCTGTGGTTATGGATGGTTATTAGATGTATTTGACGGAGCGAAGAGTTTATGCGGAGTAGATATAGCGCATCACGCGGTTGAAGTCGCTGCAAATCGAAAACCAGAGAGATTTTTTAAGCAAGGAGATCTGCATGACCCAAGTCCATTTGCGCAAAAGTTTGATTTGATTTTGGCGATTAACATCATTGAACACCTTAGTAATCCAGTTGCTGGTATTAACTCAA
>DDZI01000008.1:2675-12270 GCA_002346305.1 Actinobacteria bacterium UBA3012
TGCTGGTATTAACTCAATCAAAAATGCTGCAAAGCCTGGTGCGATTGTTTTGGTGCACATGCCAACAATTAGTAACTGGCTGACAAAATGGGAATACTCAAAACTTTATGATTCAGATCCCACCCACATTTATCGACCTTCTGGGAAAACAGTACGCAAATTATTTGAAGCGCATGGCTTTGAAACATTGCGAGATTCGTACTTGCCACACTTTCCAGCATTCCTAACCAAGATTTGGCCGATTCACCCGGCTTACTTAGCGGTATTTAAACGCAGTAATTAGATTTAAGCGTTTGCTGCGAGCGTTCCTAAGTACAACTCAATTACTTTCGGATCGTTAGCAAGTGATTTTCCGGTTCCCGTGTAAGCATTTCTACCTTGGTCCAAGACATATCCGCGATCAACAATTTGTAAACAACGACGGGCATTTTGTTCAACCATAATTACTGTAACTCCAGTGCGATTAATTTCGCGCACTCTTACAAATACTTCATCTTGCAAAGCGGGCGATAGGCCCGCACTTGGTTCATCAAGGAGCAAAACTGAAGGATTCATCATTAACGCCCGCCCCATAGCAACCATTTGGCGTTCACCACCAGAGAGGGAGCCGGCTCTTTGTTTGCGACGAACACCCAGGGTTGGGAAAAGGGAGGTTACAAAATCAAAACGTTCAATAAATTTGTCAGCGGCTTGGTAAGCGCCCATTTGTAGGTTTTCTTCAATCGTGAGAGATGGGAAAACGTTATTTGTTTGTGGCACGAAACCGATTCCCTTATTAACTAACTCATCAGCGCGCTTATTTGTAATCTCTTCTCCACGTAATTTCACAAAACCATCTCTTACTTTGACCAGACCAAATAGCGCTTTTAGCAAGGTAGATTTTCCGGCGCCATTAGGGCCGATGATTCCAACAAGCTCACCTTCATTTGCATAGAGATCACACCCGTTAAGAATGTTAATGCCAGGAAGATATCCAGCAATTATCCCACCGGCTTCAAGCAATAGATCATCACCTGCTAATTTTGTGGGTTCCATTTGATTAGCCTCGATCCTGTTCAAGAGTAGAATCATGATGTGCACCAAGGTAAGCGTCAATAACAGCCTTATCGCGCATGACGACATTTGGTGGACCTTCAGCAACAATTTCACCTTGAGCCATAACGATTACCCAATCGCTTATGTCACGCACCATATCCATGTCGTGCTCAACAAATAAAACTGTCATGCCTTCTTCTCTTAAATCCTTAATATGTCCAAGAAGTGATTGCTTAAGAGCTGGGTTCACACCTGCCATTGGTTCATCAAGCATCACCAACTCTGGTTCAACCATCAAGGCTCTGGCCATTTCAAGAAGTTTGCGTTGACCACCAGAGAGAGCGGCTGCAAAATCATCACGTTTATCTATTAATTTAAATCTTGTTAACAACTCTTCACTTCTTGCAGTTGCCGCCTTCTCCTGCGCATTCCAGAGAAATGGAAGTGCAGCCCGCAAAATAGATTCACCTTTTTGTTTTGTAGCGGCCAGTAGCATGTTGTCAATTACAGTTAAGCGGTAAAGAGCCTTTGTTAATTGAAAAGTCCGGACCATTCCCATGCGTGCCACTTTGTGTGGTGGAGTACCGGAAATTTTGATTCCATTGAAAGTCCATGAACCTTCATCCACTTGGTCAAAGCCGGTCAATAAATTAAAGAATGTAGTTTTTCCAGCACCATTAGGTCCAATGAGCGCAGTGATCGCACCCCTTTGGATTTCAAGATGGCCAACATTTACTGCAGTTAAACCGCCAAATTTTCGGAGAACATTGTCAGCAACGATTATCGGGTCAGGTTTGCTTACTCCAGGGGTAGGTGTAATTCCAGCAAGAGCGGCTAAAGCAATATCGCGACGTGAATTACTTTGACTAGGCGCGGGCATCAAGAGCCAACTCCTTTCGGTCACCAAAAATTCCTTGCGGTCTAAAGATCATCAACAGCATCAATCCCAGACCAACTAGCATGAAGCGGATCTGTCCTACTTGATTAACTCCAATGAGCCATTCAGGGATGTACCCAGCACCGACAGCCTCGCGCAACATCTGCTCTATAAAGACGAGTAGAAACCAAAAGATAATTGAGCCGGCAATTGGCGCAAAGACTCGAGCCGCCCCTCCAAGAATTAAGACGGTGTAGGCAAAGAAGGTAAGTGCAGTTCCGTAATTATCGGGTTGAACAGATTGACGAGAGAGGGCATAAACAAAACCTGCAAAGGAGCCAACAATCCCACCAATAATTAGAGATTGCATTTTGTATAGGTAAACATTTTTACCAAGAGATCGAACTGCTTCTTCATCTTCGCGGATAGCTTTCAGTACCCGTCCCCATGGAGAGCGAACCAGAAGCCACATCACAAAAAGGACTACGAAAACTAAAGCCCATCCGGTAACAACAACCCAGAGATCATTGCCGTTATAGCGCAGGAATGGAGTGTCTAATCCATCTTTAAAGGGATTTAGATCAAAAAAATCTTTCCCAAACTTTCCAGTAATTCCATCTGAACCACCGAGATATTTGTTAAAGGTAGCCGAGCGAGCAATCTGTCGAATAATCTCAGCAGCGGCAATGGTGACAATTGCTAAGTAATCCGCACGCAATCTTAAAGTTGGCAAACCAAGAAGTAGAGCAAGGATTATTGAGTTAAATATTCCAGCTAATAGAGCAGCCCAAAGTGGAAAATTAAATGAAACCACAAGTGTAGCTACGCTATAAGCGCCGACAGCTAAAAACCCAGCCTGGCCAAAGTTAAGCAACCCTGTATATCCAAAATGCATATTTAAACCAATTGCCGCAAGTGCAAAAATTATTGTGTTAACACCAAGTGCAGCACTAAATGATTGCTGTGCGATAAATATAAAATCCATTAGCCAACCCGTTCTTTCCGGCCGAGGATGCCTTGTGGGCGTACTAATAAAATTATGATCAAAATGAACAAAGCACCAACGTATTTAAGTTCTGTTGGAATAATTAAAGTCGAAAGCTGAATCAAAACACCGATGACCAAGGAACCAACTAATGCTCCATAGGCGGTTCCTAAACCACCAAGAGTTACAGCTGCAAAAATCAATAACAACATATCTTGTCCCATTAAGAAACTAACGCCCTGATTTAGAGTGACCATAATTCCGGCAAAGGCTGCTAAGAACGCTCCCATAATCCAAACTGATCTGATTACAGATTCCACTTCGATTCCGGATGCAGCTGCAAGTGCTGGATTATCTGCAACCGCACGACTGGCTTTACCCATTTTGCTGCGCAACAACCAAAGAGTGGCACCAAATAACAGAAGTAAGCCGACCGATGTACTCATAATTGCTTTAGGCGTAATGCTGACCAACCCAATTTCAATTCCTGCTTGTCCGGCAAATTGCGGCAACTGCCTAGTGTCTCCACTAAATATAAATAAGAAAACGTATCGAATAAAAATTGCTAAACCGATTGAGACAACGAGCATTGCGATCAATCCGGTACCGCGTTTGCGCAAAGGTTTCCACAGCAAGCGATCTTGCAGGTAGCCACCTATAAAAGCAGAGACAGCAAGTGCAACAGGAACCGCGGCAAGAACTGGCAAGCCCACAATTGCGCTAAAAAAATAAGTAAGTAATCCTCCAAGAGTTAAAAGTTCACCATGTGCAAAATTTGTTAATCCGGTTGTGCCAAATACTAAATTTAATCCAAGTGCAGCTAAAGCAATAATGATGCCAAGAATTAATCCGTCTGCGAGTAATTGCGCTGATTGATCAAGGATCGGAGTTCTTTCGACTCCTGGCCCAATCGGAAACAAAACAGTGAGAGTGCTACCCAACATGAATACATTTATTTTGCGAGTAGCTTTTGTTGCATCGGTTAATGCTTGGCCACTTGGAAGCGACGATTGATCAAGGGTTACGTCATAGATGCCAGTCGAGGTCACTTCGATTTGCCATTTACCCATAGCATCCGAGGTAATTTGAGTTGCGAGGCCATTTGGGCCAGTCAGATCAATCCGCACACCTGACAAGGGATTTGAAGTTGAATCTGTAATCTCTCCGACCAGGATTGAGGATGTGCCTGCCGCAAGTGCTGACCCTGAAGTCGAAAAAGAAGTAATTAGGAAGAAGGTAGCCAATCCAAGTGCAATCTTCTGCACCAATTTAGCCTTTCCTATATTCATTCTTGATGTGCTCGTTTCCTTTGAGTTTAAAGGTAGCGTACACAGAGAAGGCCAAAATAGAACTGCCTAATTCTCTTTTTTGGAGTTCAGATTGTCAGGGCGCTCGGGTTTGGCATCACTCAAAATCAAGCAGGTAATCCGGGCAGTACAGGTCCGCACCCCTTCTTCATCTGTGATCACTACTTCATAGCTAGCCAATGTCCGGCCCAAAGATATGGCGGTAGCCACCCCCGTCACAATTCCACTTTTGGCTGCCCGGTGATGGGTGGCACTTATTTCGATTCCAACAATGCGGCGATCAAGGCCGGCGTGCAGATGGGAGCCAATTGATCCCAAACTCTCGGCCAATACGACATTCGCTCCGCCATGTAAGAGCCCAAAAGGCTGGGTGTTCCCACTAACCGGCATGGTGCCGACCATTCTTTCTGGGGAGGCTTCAATGATCTCGATTCCCATTTTTTGGTCTAAAGCCCCGCGACCCCGTTCATTTAAGGCCGCCAAATTTTCATCGCTCAATTTATTCTCTTTGTTAAGTGCGCTCATCTGCCAATCCTACGCGCTCAACCTAGGATCCAGATATGGGGAAATCCAATTCACCAAACTCACGGCGTCAGCGACGGCTGCTTTTGCTCGATGGCCATTCAATGGCATATCGGGCATTTCACGCATTGCCGGTAGAAAACTTCAAGACTTCAGCCGGATTTCCAACAAATGCTGCATATGGATTCACCATAATGTTGCTCAATCTGTTGCGAGATATCGAACCAACTCATATCGCGGTTGCATTTGATGTATCTCGAAAAACTTTTCGTTCTGAGCGTTTCCCTGAGTACAAAGCAAACCGTGCAAAAACTCCAGACGAGTTTCGATCTCAGATGCCTGAAATTTTTGCAGTCGTAGATGCTTTAGGAATAAAAAGAATTCAGAAAGAAGGTTTTGAGGCTGATGATCTTATTGCGACATTAGCAACCAACGCAGTCGCCAAGAAATTTGCAGTGGAGATTTGCTCAGGAGATCGTGACACATTTCAATTAGTTACTGATCAGATCACGGTTCTCTATCCCAAAAAAGGCGTCAGCGAGTTAGCCAGAATGACTCCGGATGCAGTCTTTGAAAAGTACGGACTAACTCCAAAACAGTATCCAGATTTTGCTGCCCTACGCGGAGACCCAAGTGACAACCTGCCATCTCTTGCAGGTGTTGGTGAAAAAACAGCGACAAAATGGATTGCCGAATATGGATCCCTTGAAGTTTTGCTGAAAAAATCAGATGAGATAAGTGGAAAAGTTGGCGAATCGCTGCGTGCTGGAATAGAGCAAGTCAAGTTAAATCATGAGCTGACGCATTTAATTAGAGATGTTGATATTGAGTTAGAAATTGAAGATTTGGAAGTCGCCAACAAGAATTTTAAGGAACTGCGAGAAATTTTTGATCGACTTGAGTTTAGGGCATTAAAAGAGCGAATAAACAAAATGGATAATTCCAGTGAATCAACTATCCCAGCAGTTACAAAGAGCAGTAAAAGCCAAGTAGATATAAAGATTAAAACAATTGAAAGTTTAAAAGATTTAAAATTGATTGATGAATCACAACTGTGTGCGGTTTCCTACGCGCTCCAGAGTGAGTGGTTATTTGAATTACTGATATCTCAGAGTGGGGAAAAGAATTTCTATCTAAAACATGAGGTCGCCGCAGCTTGGTTACATAACGAGAAATATAAAAAGATATTTTTTGATTTGAAACCATTGGCGATTCGGGCCGTTGATGGAATCTCTGGAGAATGTATAGATTTAGCTTTGCTTTCATATTTGATTAACCCCGGAGCCAGAACCCCTGAATTAAGTGAAGTGGCAGGCGTTTTGCTCGGTCGTGAGATCGCGGGTCAATCCTTTGAAATAGACGAAGAGTTACCGATGGAGCTGGATTTCGAGGCACCAAATCTGGAAATTGATAAAACAGCGCTGCAAATGCAGGCTCAAGCGGTTCTTGAGCTTTATCCACTTCTTTTGCAAAGAGCCGACCAAGCTAAGGCAACGAAATTGGCAAGCGAACTTGAAGTACCTACGGCAATCGCTTTAGCAAATATGGAAAGAATCGGAATCGCTGTAGATGTCAAGGAGATTGCAAGGCTAGAAACATTTTTTGCTAAAGCCAGCCTGGAAGCTGCAAAGGAAGCCCATAAAATAGTCGGTCACGAATTTAATCTTTCTTCTCCAAAGCAATTACAAGAAGTTTTATTTGATGAACTTCAATTGCCTAAAAGCAAAAAGATCAAAACTGGATATACGACCGATGCTGAAGCGTTACAACACCTACAAGAGATTACTAAGCATCCAGTTATCGACCAGATTTTGAGATCCCGAGATGTCCTAAAGTTAAAAAGCGTGGTCGAAGGGTTAAGTCGTGCCACTGCCGCAGATGGACGAATTCATACAACTTTCCAGCAGATGGTCACCGCCACTGGAAGGCTTTCTTCGACTGAACCAAATTTACAAAATATTCCAATTAGAAGTGAAGAAGGACGTCTAATTAGAAGTTGCTTTATAGCCGGCAAAGGTTTTGAAGAATTGATGACAGCGGATTACAGCCAAATCGAAATGCGCATCATGGCTCATCTTTCAAATGATAAAGCACTTCTTGCGGCATTAACTTCTGGTGAGGACTTGCATACAACTGTTGGAGCGCAAGTATTTGGCGTCAAAGCAAATGAAGTGACATCTGAAATGCGCCGCACTATAAAAGCGATGTCTTATGGATTGGCTTATGGTCTTTCGGCTTTTGGTTTATCGCAACAACTGGGGATCTCACCTGTGGCCGCGCAAGAATTGATGAATACTTATTTCGAACGATTCGGTGGTATCCGTGATTATTTAGCAGATGTTGTCATTGAAGCGCGCAAAGTCGGTTACACCGAAACTATTTTAGGTCGTCGTCGTTACCTACCTGATCTGCAAAGTGATGTTAAAACCCGCAGGGATATTGCAGAGCGGATGGCGTTAAATGCACCGATTCAAGGTTCAGCTGCTGACATCATGAAATTGGCGATGTTGAAAGTTGGAAACGCAATCTCTGTAGCTAATTTGAAATCTCGAATTTTGTTACAAGTTCATGATGAACTGGTTTTAGAAGTTGCTAAAGGGGAAGCCGAACTTCTTTCCGAAATTGTCCGCGCTCAGATGGGGGATGCATTTGCACTTAATGCACCCTTGGCAGTGAATATTGGGTTGGGTGCTAATTGGGAGTTAGCAGCCCATTAATTAGATCGCCGAATCACGCTTTTGAGCGGGGTTTTCAAGTGAAATACCCCGAAATTGACCTGCTCTTACGCCTAGCCGTAGCCTTGCCCGCTGTCCCTATTCCTACTACTCACTACCTTCGGAGCAACTTGAGCAACGCACCTGCAGTCGCAATTAATGACATTGGATCAGCCGCCGATTTTATGGCCGCAATTGAAGGAACAATAAAGAATTTTAATGATGGAGACCTTGTAGAAGGAATCATCGTTCAAGTAGATCGAGATGAAGTTCTCGTAGACATTGGCTACAAAACAGAAGGTGTAATCCCTTCTCGTGAACTTTCAATCAAACATGATATTGATCCACATGAGATTGTTTCAGTGGGGGATCGCATCGAAGCACTCGTCTTGCAAAAAGAAGATAAAGAGGGACGCTTAATTCTTTCCAAGAAGCGCGCAACATATGAGCGTGCATGGGGAACTATTGAAGGAATGAAAGAGCGCGACGAAGTCGTTAAGGGAACAGTCATTGAAGTTGTTAAAGGTGGCTTAATCGTTGACATCGGACTTCGTGGCTTCTTGCCAGCATCTCTTGTTGAAATGCGCCGAGTCCGTGATTTAACTCCATATATTGGTAAAGAGATCGAAGCTCGTATTATCGAACTCGACAAAAACCGGAACAACGTAGTTTTGTCTCGTCGTGCATTCCTTGAGCAAAGCCAATCAGAGACTCGTACGACTTTCTTGAATCAACTTCAAAAGGGTCAAGTACGTTCCGGAACCATTTCTTCAATTGTTAACTTCGGCGCATTTGTTGATCTTGGCGGAGTTGATGGCCTAGTTCACGTAAGCGAACTTTCATGGAAACATATCGATCATCCAAACGAGGTCGTTGAAGTTGGTATGCCAGTAACTGTTGAAGTTCTTGAAGTAGATTTCGAGCGCGAGCGCGTTTCGCTGTCACTTAAAGCAACACAAGAAGATCCTTGGCAGCACTTTGCACGCACAAATGCAATTGACCAAGTTGTTGCTGGCAAAGTAACCAAGTTGGTTCCATTCGGTGCATTTGTAAGAGTGCATGAAGGAATTGAAGGTTTGGTTCATATTTCTGAACTTGCAGAGCGCCATGTTGAAATTCCAGAGCAAGTTGTTCAAGTTGATGATGATATTTTCGTAAAGATCATTGATATTGACCTTGAGCGTCGTCGCGTTTCACTTTCATTAAAGCAAGCCAACGAAGGACATGAAGTTGAGATCGAAGCATTTGATCCAACTCAATATGGAATGCCAGCACGTTATGACGAAGCCGGTAATTTCATTTACCCAGAAGGATTCGATCCTGATTCACAAGAATGGAAGCCAGGATTTGAATCCCAACGCGAAGAGTGGGAACGTCAATACCAGGAAGCACAAACTCGCTTCCTTGCTCACAAGAAGCAGAAGGCAGAAGCTAAAGCTGCTGATGCTGCTGCAACTCCAGCNNCGAAGAGTGGGAACGTCAATACACCGAAGCGCAAGCTCGATTTGTTGCCCACAAAAAGCAACGTGACGAAGCAAAAGCCAGCGAAGCTGCAACAGCGGCAACCTCAGATGCTGCAGAAAGCACTGAAACCCCTGCTGCTGAATAGGTAATTTGCGGTCTGTACGGTTTAAGTGGTCGAGTGCTTGGGTACTTGAGTAGTTTGTACTAGTGATTCTCATTGCCCTAACGGGCGGCATCGGCTCGGGCAAGTCCCGGGCCGCTGCCATTCTCGAAGAGTTTGGTGCTCATTCAATTAGCGCAGATACATTGGCCCGAGAAGTGCTTGAGCGGGGCGAAAACGGTTACAACGAAGTTGTTGCTCACTTTGGAGATGAAATTCTCAATGAGGGTCAGATTGATCGAAAAAAGTTGGCAGAGATAGTTTTCAGCGACTCGAAGCAATTGGCAGTATTGGAATCTATTACCCATCCATTGATTAGAGCGAAGTTTGTTTCGGAAACGCGATCCTTGCCGGAGGCATCTGTCGTCGTCTATGAAATTCCTTTGCTTGCAGAATCAATTTCGCGACAAAAGCAATTAGATTTCGACCATGTAATTGTTCTTGAGAGTAAAGCTGAGATACGCATTAACAGATTAATCGAGCGCGGTTTAAGTACAAAAGAGGCACAGTTACGAATTACTAATCAGCATT
>DDZI01000008.1:12376-12675 GCA_002346305.1 Actinobacteria bacterium UBA3012
GAGCAAAGAAAAAAGATTGCAACTCACCTAATCAACAACGAGGGTTCGCCTGAAGAACTTAAAGATGCACTATCTCAGTGGTGGAGTAAATTCATTTCACCAGAGATTGCCAAGTGAAGTAGCGTTGATAGATGCGTCCTGAGATCAGCCGTAAAATGCGGCCATTCAAAGTAATCAGTGATTTTTCTCCAGCTGGAGATCAGCCAACTGCGATTGCCGAATTAACTCAAAGATTATTGAATAAAGAAAAAGATGTTGTTCTACTAGGTGCTACTGGAACTGGAAAATCAGCAACCGCA
>DDZI01000008.1:12768-15409 GCA_002346305.1 Actinobacteria bacterium UBA3012
AATACTTTGTTTCTTATTATGATTATTATCAACCAGAAGCTTACGTTCCCCAGACCGATACTTTTATTGAAAAAGACTCATCAATAAACTCTGAAGTAGAACGCTTGCGATATTCGGCAACTCACTCTTTATTGACGCGCAGAGATGTGATAGTTGTTTCGACCGTTTCGTGCATTTATGGATTAGGAACACCACAGGAATATGTGGATGCGATGCTCGAAATTAATGTGGGAGATACTTTTGAGCGAAATAAACTTTTACGCCGATTCGTAGATATGCAGTATTCGCGAAATGACGTGGCTTTTGAACGTGGCACATTTCGGGTGCGAGGCGACACAATTGAGATTATTCCTGTGTATCAAGAGACCGCTCTACGTATCGAGATGTTCGGTGATGAGATTGAAAGAATCCTAACTCTTCACCCGATTACTGGAGAAGTTTTAGCAGAAGATACCCAGGCATTCATTTTCCCAGCATCACACTATGCGGCAAGTAAAGAAACGATGGAACGGGCGATATCTGAAATCGAAGGCGAACTCGCCCAACAACTAGAACTATTTGATAAACAAGGGAAACTTTTAGAAGCCCAACGTCTTCGCATGCGAACAACTTTTGATATCGAGATGATTAGGCAATTGGGATACTGCTCTGGAATCGAGAATTATTCCAGGCAGATCGATGGACGAACTCCGGGATCAGCACCAAACTGCTTGTTAGATTATTTCCCAGAAGATTTCCTATGCATAATTGATGAATCACATGTAACTGTTCCACAGATAGGTGCAATGTTTGAAGGTGACTCATCCAGAAAACGGACATTAGTAGAACATGGTTTCAGATTGCCAAGTGCAATGGACAATCGACCGTTGAAGTGGGCTGAATTTTTGGAAAGAGTTGACCAAAAAGTTTATCTCTCAGCTACTCCAGGAAAATATGAATTGGGAGTAGCCGATGGGGTCGTCGAGCAGGTAATCAGACCTACAGGATTAATTGATCCGAAGATTGTTCTCAAGCCAACTACTGGTCAGGTTGATGACTTAATTGCCCAAATAAGAATGAGAAGCGAAAAAAATGAAAGAGTGTTAGTAACAACTTTAACTAAAAAAATGTCAGAGGATTTAACTGATTATTTGTTAGAGATGGATATTCGAGTTAGATATTTACATTCAGAGGTAGATACTTTGCGAAGAGTCGAACTCCTGAGAGAATTACGCTTGGGTGAATTTGACGTCCTTATTGGTATTAACTTACTCCGCGAGGGGCTGGACTTACCTGAGGTTTCGTTAGTGGCTATTCTTGATGCCGATAAAGAAGGTTTCTTAAGATCTACTACTTCGCTAATTCAAACCATAGGTAGAGCAGCAAGAAACGTATCCGGTGAAGTCCATATGTACGCCGACAGGATTACAGATTCCATGCAACGAGCTATCGATGAGACAAATCGACGCAGAGAAAAACAAGTCGCTTACAACACCGAAAAAGGATTAGACCCACAACCACTTCGCAAGCGCATAGCCGACATCACCGATTCCATAACGAGGGAAGAGGAAGATTCTGAGCAATTACTGGCGAAAGCGAACCGGAACAATCGAGGCTCTGATCCGTCTATAGGGGGATTCAAGAGCAAGAACCTTCTCGCTGGGAAAGGTGGAGCGGCATTACCTAAGATGGAGTTATTGGATCTTATTGAATCCTTGACCGCCCAGATGCGATCAGCTGCCGAAAACCTACATTTTGAGTTAGCTGCGCGTTTGCGAGATGAGATTCATGAATTAAAACGCGAATTGCGCGGAATGGAGACGGCCGGATTATGAGCGACCACCTGATTGTAAGGGGAGCAAGGGAACACAATTTAAAAAATGTTTCAATTGAAATTCCCAGAAACTCACTTGTGGTCTTTACCGGATTATCCGGCTCGGGTAAATCAAGTTTAGCTTTCGATACTATTTTTGCAGAAGGACAGCGGAGATATGTTGAATCTTTAAGTGCATACGCTCGACAATTTTTGGGCCAATTAGATAAACCAGATGTTGATTTTATCGAGGGACTTTCACCGGCTGTTTCGATTGACCAAAAGTCTACAAACCGTAATCCAAGATCAACGGTTGGAACGATTACTGAAGTCTATGATTATTTTAGATTGCTATATGCAAGAGCAGGAAAACCTCATTGTCCTAAGTGCGGTGATGAAGTTTCTCGTCAGTCACCTCAACAAATAGTCGATCAGATTTTGACACTTCCTGATGAAACTAAATTTCATGTGCTTGCTCCAATTGTCCGGGCACGCAAAGGTGAATTCGTAGATATATTTAAAGATTTAACTTTACAAGGATTTTCAAGAGCAAGAGTCGATGGGAAAGTTTTTTCGTTAGATGAAATTCCAGAACTTAAGAAGCAAGAAAAACACACCATTGAAGTAGTGGTTGACAGATTAAGTGCAAAAGCAAGTTCACAACAGAGATTAACTGATTCAGTAGAAACTGCGCTAAAACTTGCTAACGGTATTGTGATTCTTGAATTTGTTGACGAACCAGTGAAATCACCAAATCGAGAAAAAAGCTTCAGCGAAAAAATGGCTTGCATGAAGTGCGAGATCTCTATTGAGGAGTTTGAACCAAGATCTTTCTCTTTTAACTCTCCC
>DDZI01000072.1:0-301 GCA_002346305.1 Actinobacteria bacterium UBA3012
ATTCCTATCTGTACTTTGATTTTCCGAAATTACTACGCCTCAATTCCTGATGAAATTATTGAAGCAGGACGTGTTGATGGCGCTTCCATGGTTCGGATTTATTGGGCAATCATCTTGCCTTTATCAATCCCAGCCTTTGTGGTGGTATTAATCTGGCAGTTCACATCAGCTTGGAATGATTTCCTCTTTGCAATCTTCTTAACAGGTGGATCGCCAAAACTTGCGGTAGCGACCACTGCGCTTAACTGGTTAACTGGAAGTTCAAATCAGGTTTACTACGGTAAAAATATGACGGCTTCTT
>DDZI01000072.1:383-2544 GCA_002346305.1 Actinobacteria bacterium UBA3012
AAAATATGACGGCTTCTTTAATGGCATCAATTCCAACATTGTTGGTTTATATGTTCTTGGGACGGTACTTCTTACGGGGTCTGCTAAGCGGCTCACTTAAAGGTTAGTTTTAAAGTAAATCCGCTCCATCAAGTAATGATCTAGCCTTTTCGATGACTTTTACTTTTGCGCAATCATTCAAATACTTCACTTGCGAGATACCAACAACTCGCACCGCAGTAATGATGCCAACATGATGACCGAGATTTCCCGGAATTTCACCCCGTTGTTCTTTATAAGCGCTCAGGAAGTTTGTGATTGTTTCCAATAGCAAATCTCGTTGATCTTCTAGATGGATAGATTTAATAATGAGATGAGCACACATAAATGCCAGATCAAATACTGGGGCACCTTTATGAGTTACTTCAAAATCTAAAACCCAAGTTCCACTAGGTCCGGCCAAGATATTTTTTGGCGAGAAATCTCCATGAACCGCACACTCCATGCTTTCCATTAACTCTTTTGCACATGTGGAGATAAGGGGTTCATGCTCTGGCCAAATTTTTGCCATTCCACCATAAAAAGCACCAGCTCTTAGATCGTAAAGTCTCTTCTTGCCATTTTCGATACGTGGGGGGAGTTGCACTCCAGTGGTTTTGTTGTGCCAGATTCCCAGGACTTTTCCTAACTCACTTCCAACTTTTGGGTCAACAATTCCCTCAAGCATCTGTAGACGCCATTCACTCATATCTGCTGGTGCAAGCTCCAGCATTATTGCCAACTCATCATCATTCTGACCAAGTAATTTAGGCACAAACTCTGGAGTGAGGTGGTGGTACATACTTATCGCATCACCTTCAGCAAGAATTCGATCAACATCTGCTTCCCAGGTACCTGGGACACGCAACTGAGCGAGCGCACGTTTAATAACGCCAGACCCGTTGTCCCAATTCACTTTTATGGTGTCACATGAGACGCCACCGGCTAGCGTCGTAGCGGTTATTTCTTTGGCATCAGGAACAAGTGAAAGTAGAGTTTTGGTTGCAAACTCAACGTCCGAAGAACTCAATTAACTGCCATTTCAATTAATTGCGCAATGTGCAGAACCCGAGTTTTAATTTTAGCGCGTCGTAACGATGTCACTAATTGGCGGGTACAACCAGGATTTACCGTAATTACGTAATCTAGATCGAGCGCCTTTATATCTTCAATTTTTTTAGCAATAACTTTTTGGCTATTTTTTCGTTGCAACAATGAGTAACTTCCTGCCGCACCGCAGCAGCCACTTGCATTGGGAATTTCGACATAATCACCTAGTGATTTAAGAATTGCGCGTGGTTCCTTAAAGATTCCCAAGCCATTGCGAAGGTGGCAGGAATCTTGGAAACCGATTCGAATCTTTTTGCCATCTTTTTCGATTGGCTTTAAGAGTTTTTCTTGGGCGCTCCACCATTGGGAAAACTCATTTACTCGCTCATTTCCCAACACTGCAGCCAGATGTGCAGCACAACCACCGGCGGTAGTAAGAATTGTTCCAGGTAATTTTTCACCTAGATTTTTGGCCATATCTTTGCCACGTTCTAACTCTCCATTGTGAGCATGTAGAGCTCCACAACATCCTTGATTTTTCGTTATAGATACCTCAGGTGCGATCCGAGCGACTGTTCTACTAACTTTAGGAAATAAAACTCTTTCAAAGCAACCCATCATCAAATTTAGATTTGGATCTGATTTTCGCTCACGGGCTGTTGGAGATACAAATCCCATACTCCGAACTCTCCAAGTAGATTTCACTGCTTCAAATAATCCGCGGATAATCAGTGGACGATTTTTACCTTGCCAACTGATCTCACGCCACTCTTCAAGTAGAACTCCATATTCAACACCAGCAGGACAAACCGGTTCGCAGGCCCGACATCCAAGGCAAAGTGATGATTGCTCCAGACCTTCACTAAATGGCATCTTTCCATCCTGCAGCGCCCGCATCAAAGTAATGCGTCCACGAGGTGAGGATTGTTCATCACCTGTTAATTGGTACGTGGGACAAGCAGGCAAGCAATAACCGCATGAGATGCAGCGATCTAATTTGCTTTGCGTGAATTTTTCGGTCATGAACCCAGCCTGCCTGGATTCAAGACTCCGGCTGGATCAAATACTGATTTAATGCCGCGTTGTAATTGCA
>DDZI01000072.1:2639-2827 GCA_002346305.1 Actinobacteria bacterium UBA3012
ATTGCATTTGGCCCGAACCTAACCGTGCAGTTAAGTAAGGCAATTTCGCACTACCAACTCCATGTTCACCGGTGATAGTTCCGCCAAGTGAAAGAGCCATTTCAAAGATTTCCTTCAGCGCTGTCTCGGCGCCATGTACTGCCCTTTTGTCATCTTTATCAACCACAATTGTTGGATGCAGATTTCCA
>DDZI01000072.1:3045-3364 GCA_002346305.1 Actinobacteria bacterium UBA3012
ATTGTTGGATGCAGATTTCCATCCCCAGCATGTCCAAATGTTCCAATTAAAACTTGATTCTTTTTTCCAATTTCATTGATTCTATTGACTGCATCACTCATTATTGGACGAGGCACTGAGATATCTTCTAAAATCGACAATGTTCCAAGCCTCGCAAGAGCCGGGAGGTTACATCTACGCGCATACAAAAGTGCATCTGCTTCTGCAGTATTCGCTGCAAGTGTTACTCCACGTGAGCCACTTACCTCGGCTGCAATCTGAGCCATCTTGCCAACAGCTGCATCGATAAAATCAGGTTCGCCATCATCGCCAAATAATA
>DDZI01000072.1:3588-3985 GCA_002346305.1 Actinobacteria bacterium UBA3012
TTGAGTGTCTAATCCAAGGTGAGCGAACTCTTCGACAGCCAAGATGCACGGGTTATCAAGAAACTCCATAGTGGCTGGCAAGATTCCGGCCCGAACAATTTGATCAACAGCATTTGAGGCTGCCGCTAAATCAGAGAAGTAAGCCACACCATATTTTGCGGCCCGTGGTCGGGGATTCAAAATCGTAGTTATCTCGGTAAAAATTCCAAGAGTTCCTTCACTACCGACAAACAATCTAGTTAAGTCATAGCCGGCAACATCTTTGACCATTCGTGAACCAGTTCGAACAATTTCGCCAGTTCCGGTAACAACCTCTAACCCTAAAATGTAATTTTTAGTTGTGCCGTATTTTAATCCGCGCAACCCACCTGCACTTGTTGCAACATTTCCACCAATT
>DDZI01000072.1:4216-36728 GCA_002346305.1 Actinobacteria bacterium UBA3012
TCTTGAAGTAAACCGTGCCCAATTGTTGAAACATTTTTCGAACCTGGATCGGGAACAAACATCAAACCATCTTTTGCAACAGTTTCATCAAGAGTTTGATTTGTAACTCCAGGCTGGACAACTGCCAACATTTGGGCACGGTTTACTTCAAGAATTTTATTCATCTTGTTCATACTCAAAACAATTCCACCATTTAATGGAACAGTCGCAGCGCACAAGTTACTTCCGGCTCCTCGAGCAATTATCGGAGTCTTAGTACTTGCTGCAAATTTCACGATTTCGACAACTTCTTGAGTAGACCTTGGCGTAACTACAACTTCTGGCAATCCATGAAAAAGTGGAGTTGCATCACGACTATAACTTTCTAAAGCAACAGCATCACCATGCACTATTTCAGCGCCAACCAGAGCAGTCAGGCGATCAACCAATTTTTGGTTATCGGGGTTTGGGGCTGGTGACATTGGGGCTTGCCTGCCTTTCTGCCGGTGTTAGGGGGTACTCAAATTAGGGGTACTCGCCGTAGAGTACCGCTCAAAGATAACCATAAATGGGGGCAAAATGCAGGCAACCGTCTTTGATCAGCGGCGAAACATTCTCGGTGAGGGCCCAACCGCCACCGGCGCTAAAAATCAGCAGATTCAATGGGTCGACATCATGGGCAAGGCGGTTCGCTCCCGTCATTTAATCTCTGGAGAAATTTCGGAATATGCAACAGCTGAGCATGTTGGTTTTGCAATCCCGCGCAAGAGTGGCGGAGATGTAATCGGAACAGCGAATGGACCACACCTTCGTGATGCTGATGGAACTTTGCATAAATTGCCAACTCGGATAGATGCCGATGGTTTTAGTGCGACACAAGTAGTTCGCTGGAATGATGGGAAAATTTCTCCTGCTGGAGATCTATTTTTGGGAACGATGGGTTATAAATTTGAAAGTAATGCCGCTGCTCTTTACCAGATGCGCGGAGATGGAAAACATATGCGCCGGATTTTTGGGGATGTAACAATCAGTAATGGTCTGGATTGGACGCCTGACGGCAAAACCATGTTTTACATTGACACTACTTTACAAAGAGTGGATAAGTTAGATGTGGTCGAACGAGATGTGATCAACCGTCGTCCATTTATTAATTTTTCAGAGAGCATGGGAATGCCAGATGGAATGTCAGTTGATGCAAACGGAAATCTTTGGGTCGCATTTTGGACCGGTTCTGCAGTGCGTTGCTTTGATGGTGAAAATGGAAAGCAACTTGATGAAATAAATTGTCCTACCCCGAGAATTACTTCATGTGTATTTGCTGGTGAAAATTTAGATCAATTAATTATCACAAGTGCTCGTGAAGAAAGTGAAGTGGGAGAACCAAAGGAATCAGGAATGACATTCATCGCAACTCCCGGAGTGCGTGGTCAAAAGACCACACTCTTTGGAGCGTAATGCCTGATCTATATACCTTTGGCGAAGCAATGGCGTTGTTTCTATCCGAGGACACCGACTCAGTTATTGATGCAAAGTTGTATCGCAGAAGCACGGCTGGTGCGGAAGGAAATGTTGCTGTAGCAGTTTCAAGGCTTGGTCTGCATGCGCATTTTTATACCCATTTAGGACAAGATGAATTAGGTACTGCAATTCTTGATGATTTCATCGCTGAGGGTGTGGATGTATCTGAAGTTAAGCGAGTGCCAGAATTTAGTGGCACCATGATCAGAAATCCTGGTACTACCCGCCCTGTTGAAGCTACCTACTTAAGAAAAGGTGCAGCAGCGACAACAATTTCTCCTGCTGACATTAATTTAGGAATGTTGCACTCATCTAAATGGGTTCATACAACTGGGATTACTTGTGCAATCTCAACAACTGCGGCAAGTGCTGTTGATTTTGCATTAGCAAAAGCTAGGGATGCAAAAATTGCTTGCAGTTTAGATTTGAATATCAGACGAAAGTTATGGAGCGAAGCCCAGGCACGAGTTGTCCTTGAACCATTAGCCCATGATGTTGACCTGCTTATCGGTGGAGAAGATGAGTACCTTGCGATTTTCGGTGAGCAGGATCCAAAGCGCGCCTTGGAATTAGTTGCAGAGCGTGGATGCAAAATAGCGATCATGACCAAAGGTGACCAAAAAATTCGTTACCTTATTAATGGAGAGTTTGGGGAAATCACTCCACCAAAAGTCAAAGCTGTAGACCCAGTTGGATCAGGAGATGCATTTACAGGTGGTGTGATCTCAGGTTTGCTAAGTGGATTAACTCCCATAGATGCAATAAAGCAGGGAAGTGTTTCTGGTGCTCGCGTAGCAAGCCAATTTGGCGATTGGGCTGGATTGCCAACTGGGGTTAAAGGTAGGACTGACCCAGCGATAATTGCCCAACTAACCGGAGGAGTCCAATGAGTGTTATTAAAACATTATTGAAAAGTGGCGCAGTTGCAATTGTCCGTACCGCCGATCAAGCCAGTTGCCAGGAAGCTGCTGATGCAATTGTTGGCGCTGGATTAACTTCAATTGAAATCACACTTACAACACCAGGGGCTTTTGATGTAATTGCTTCGCTTGCGGCACGGTCAAATGTCTGCGTCGGAGTAGGAACAGTTCTGACAACCTCTGATGTTGCAAATGCAGCAAAAGCTGGTGCAACTTTTGTGGTTTCTCCAAATACAAATCCTGAAGTAATTACAGCGACAAAAAAAGCAGGTTTGATTTCAATTCCTGGAGTTGCGACTCCAAGTGATGTTGCTGCGGCACTTGCTGCGGGTGCCGATGTGTTGAAATTATTTCCAGCATCTTCATACGGACCAGCGCATCTGAAAGCATTACGCGATCCATTTCCCGGAAATCTATGGTGTCCAACTGGTGGATTAAGTGTGGGTGCGGTCCCAGATTGGTTTGCTGCTGGCGCAAATATGGTTGGTCTTGGTGGACCCCTTCTAAAAGGTGGCCTGAGTGCTATCCCAGTAAATGTGGCTGCATTCTTGGCTGTTGTTGCGCAAGTAAGAGAGATAAACTCCTGATCATGAAATTACCAAATGACCATATTTTAGTAACTGGCGGAGCAAAAGGAATTGGCGCTGCAATTGTGCTCGATGCAGCACAAGCGGGAGCACGTGTCTCCTTCGTAGATATCGATGTTGCAGCTTCTGAAAAATACCTTGGTGAATTAAGAGCTGCCGGTCACAAAGTCGAATTTGAGCGCGCGGATGTAGGTAACTTTGCTGATGTAGAACAAGCGCTCAAAAAGTTAGTTGCCAAGCAGGGTGATTTTACTGGCGTAGTGAATAATGCTGGAGTTGGTTCAAGTGCTGATCCAGTGACTATGACTGACGAAGAGTGGGATGTTTTTTTTGCGATTGATATGAAATCAATTTGGCACACTGCAAAGTTAACTTTGCCGGCCATGCGTAAAGCGCAAAAAGGCTCCATTGTAAATATTGCCTCGATTCATGGTCGTCTCACAGCGCCTAATTACTTTCCTTATGGTGCAGCGAAATCTGCAGTGCTCGGATTAACCCGCAACATAGGAATTGATGAAGGTCATAACAACATTAGATGTAATGCAGTTTCTCCTGGATACATCATGACACCGCTTTCAGAAGCCTGGTATGCCGAAGAAGCCGGCCGTTACGAGCGTGCACTTTCAGTTCAATCAATGGGCCGCGTAGGCCAGCCAATTGAAATTGCTAAAGTCGTTACTTTCTTACTCTCAGATGCTGCCTCTTTTGTAAATGGATCAGATTGGGCTGTAGATGGCGGAATAGGAGCGCGGTCAGTATGAGTTCATCAAATTCATCAAATTCATCGATGGCATTAAAAGGTCATCACGTTTTAGTAACTGGCGGATCTCAAGGAATTGGCGCAGCAATAGTTGTAGATGCTGCGGCTGAGGGTGCTCGAGTTTCATTTTTTGATATTGATGTAGAACGTGGTGAAGCGTTAGCCGCTAAATTAAATTCCGAAGGTAATGAAGTGCTCTTTGTTAAAGCTGATGTTTCAAAGTTCGAGCCATTTAAAGCAGCCTTTGATGTAGCTGTTGCAAAATTCGGCCCAGTAACCGCAGCCTGTTCAAATGCAGGACGAAACTCTTATGCAGATCCAGTCACTTACACAGATGAAGAGTGGGAATCATTTTTTGCACTTGATTTAAAATCAAGTTGGTACATTTCAAAATTATGTTTACCTGAGATGCGCAAAGCCAAAAAAGGATCAATTGTTTTTATCTCATCGATTCATGGTCGGATGACCGCACCAAATTATTTCCCATACTCTGCTGCAAAAGGTGGATTAATTGGCTTAGCTCGCAACTTGGCTCTTGATGAGGGCCCACGAAATATCCGGACCAACACAGTTTCTCCAGGGTATACATTGACAGCCTTGGTTGACTCTTATTTTGACCTCTACCCTGATCGCAAAGCGGACGCCGAAGCGGTGCAACCTATGGCTCGAATGGGAAATCCTTCGGAAATTGCAAAAGTGGTCTCTTTTGTTTTATCTGATAATGCTTCGTTTATAAATGGAGCAGATTTAATGGTTGATGGTGGACTTCACGCACGGTTTGCTTAATTTAATTTTATAAATTGAAAAAAGGGGAGTAATAAATGTCAGAGTGGAAAAGCAGTCGCGACCCAAAAGGTCCAATGCATGCTGGTATTTCATTATTAAGTAATCAAAAGGTCGTAAGTGCTGATGCAGATAATCTACCTGAGAGTGCAAAGAGATTTGCCGATGGAACTCGCTGGAAGGTGGAAATTCCATCTGTTGAAGGACCGGCTGCCATGCGCGTTGTTATTGAAGAAGCCGCAAAACATAAATTAGATTTCCATCGCGCCAGCCAAGGTAGCGGAATCATGATGCTTACAGATCCAGAGATTAAAGAATTTTTAGAGCTGGGCGAGAAAGCTAAAGCCGAAGTTTGTCTTTTTGTCGGCCCACGTTCCTCTTGGGATATTGGTCGTGCAACTATTGGCACATCAAGTGCAACAGTTCATCCATCACTACGTGGCGCCGATCAACTTCGATTTGCCGTAGAGGATGTTCTGCACGGAGTCAAGCTGGGAGTTAAATCGATATTAGTTGGCGATATTGGATTACTTGATGTTTTAGGTAAAGCTAAACGCAGTGGAGATTTGCCGGCAGATTTAGTATTGAAAACCTCAGTTGCACTTCCTTGCAACAACCCAGCGACCGCCGCGTTGTATGAAGATCTTGGCGCTTCTACTTTGAACCTAACTACCGATTTATCGTTGGCTCAGATTTCAGCTATCCGTTCGCAAGTTGATATCCCTGTGGATGTATACGTAGAAGCTGCTGACGATTTTGGAGGAGCGGTTCGTCATTATGAGGTTCCAGATTTAGTTCGCGTTGCTGCTCCTATTTATTTGAAATTTACCGTTCGTAATGCTCCTGGGTTATATCCATCTGGTACCCATTTGCAAGGTGCGGTTGAAGCAACGGCACGTGAACGAGTACGTCGTGCAGCAATTGGAACTGGAATGCTCACTCGCTACGAAATGAGTTAAAAATTTCACAAAGTAAAGCTTTTGTCTCCAAAATATCGATTCAGGGAGCGCAAATCGGGGGCGAAAATCCACTTCCGATTTTCAGAAATCAAAATAGGGACCGCTCGGTAAAGTTTCTAAATGAGTTTTCTGCTGAACAAAGCAATTTAGTTGGATATGAAACTGGCGAAATCTATCCTCCACACCGTTGGCAAGACAGATACACCCGAGAATTAACTTCAACAGAAATCACCACAGTAGTTCTTGAAAATGAATACTTGAAAGCAACTTTTTTGCCTGAACTTGGCGGACGTTTATACTCACTTTTTGATAAAGAGAATCAACGAGAATTACTGTTTACTAATCCAATTCTGCAATTTGCCAACCTGTCGATTTTAAACGCTTGGTTTTCAGGCGGTATTGAATGGAATATGGGGCAATATGGCCATACATTTGGAACCTGCTCGCCTGTTCATATCGCAAAGTTAATTGATGAAGATGGCCATGAATTTATCCGAATTTATGATTATGAGAGAACTCGGAATTTCCATTGGGCTATTGATTGTCATTTGCCCTCAGGAGCAAGGAATTTAAGAGTTCATGTCCGGATAATGAATGATCGGACTGAAATGACGCCAATGTATTGGTGGACAAATATTGCAGTTCGTGAAACTCCAAAAGCCCGAGTATTTGGTAGCACCGATGATGTTATTTTCGTGGATCAAGGTTTTGCCGGCTATGGAACTGGCAAATTGCCTTATCTGCCAACAGTGCCAGGTGTTGACCTCTCTTTTCCTCAGAATTTTCCATTTGCAAATGAGTATTTCTTTCAAAACCCCAAATCTATTAGCTCGCCATGGGAATCAATCCTTTATGAGGACGGTCAAGTTTTTTATGAGCGCAGTACAGCTGCATTGCGCTACAAGAAGATGTTTTGCTGGGGCAATCACGTTGGAGGAAGGGGCTGGCAGGAATTCCTTTCAGATGCTTCCTCACCAAATTTCTCTCCTTATTTAGAACTTCAGGCTGGACTTGCTCCAACCCAATTGCATGGTTACCAAATGCCTGGCCATTCGGAAATTACTTTCACACAATTTTTCGGTAGTTTTGAAAAAACAGAAAATCAGCTACTACTCAAAGCAGAGTGGTCAGCTGCGCAAGAAAAAATGTCAGATCAAATAGAAAAAGTTGCTCCAATCGATTTACTTGAAAGTGAAAATCTGAGATTTGAAAAACTAGCGACTAAGGAACCAGCGGAGATTCTGTTCCGTGGAAGTAGCTGGGGTGCAGTTGAACAAAGACGCAGGGAAAAATCTGGAGAGAATATTCCTGCTGGCTTACTTTTCGAACCTGCCAAAAGCGATCAGACGGGCGATTGGATTGAATTACTTGAAAATGGAAATTATCCAATTAGTGATGTGACGAAGGTTCCCACATCATGGATGGTTCAAAAAGAATGGATTTCGCTTTTAGAAGAGAGCCGCCAAAATTGGTTAAGTGCACTTCATATTGGAAATTACTATTTTGAAATTGGTGAGAAAGAATTAGCGATTTACCATTGGAATAAATCTCTAGATTTCGAATCTTCGCCTTGGGCACTACGAAATTTAGCAATTGCACAAAGAGATTCTGGAAATTTATCGGCAGCTTTAGAGCTTTATGAAAAAGCTATAAACAAATTTTCTTCAGAGTTACATGATGCTTTTTATGAAGAGTATTTACAGTTACTTATTTTTGCAGAAAAATACGAGCAACTTTGGAAAATTTACACTGAGATTATTTCAATTAGAGTTCCAAGTGAGCGAATAGATTTAGCAGCGGCGAAAGCGGCGTTGCAATTAGGTCACTTTGAATTTTTAGCAAAGATCTTTACGCGCACTTTTGCCCAAATTCGAGAAGGCGAATCCACGTTAGTTGCGATCTGGTTTGAGTATCAGGCGATTTTGGCTGCGCAGGCATCCGGGGTTCCGGTTGATGATCAAATCAGAAAACAGGTCAGACAAAGTGCCAGGCCGCCAAAAAATATAGATTTTAGGATGATCGAGAGTTAGCAAAATCCAGCCCTTCGAATAGTATTAAGGCATGAGCGATCAGAGTAAAAACAAGGGCAAAACCAAAAATGTAAAACGCCAGTTTCCTAAATGGCGTGAACTCAAACCACTTTTGGTTTTTTCTTTGCCAACCTTGAAACGCAAGAAAGCCCGTCTGGCCGCCGCCTACACAATCTGGGATTTGCGCGATATCGCTAAAAGGCGCACCCCTACGGGCCCATTTGATTACACAGATGGTTCTGCCGAATCTGAAGTAAGCCTCGCTCGAGCCAGGAAGGCTTATCAAGATATCGAATTTAATCCAAGCATTCTCAAAGATGTATCAAAAGCAGATCTAACTTGTGAAGTTTTAGGTCAAAAGTTTTCGATGCCTATGGGAATCGCACCAACAGGTTTTGCGCGCATGATGCAAACCGAGGGTGAGATCGCCGGCGCACGCGCTGCTGAAAAATTTGGAATCCCTTTTTCACTTTCTACTCTTGGAACAACAACCATCGAAGATGTGGTTGCTGCAGCGCCCAATGGAAGCAACTGGTTTCAGTTGTATATGTGGAAAGATCGTGAAGGAAGCATGGCTCTCGTCGAGAGAGCACAAAAAGCTGGCGTAAAAAACTTGCTTCTGACTGTAGACGTTCCTGCATCCGGGCAACGAATTAGAGATTACCGAAATGGTTTGACAGTTCCACCACGATTGAGTGCTAAAACTGTAATCGATGCTTTGCCTCGTCCAGCTTGGTGGATCAACTTCTTGACTACACCGGCAATTCAATTTGCGTCACTATCAAATTGGCCTGGCACAGTGGGCGAATTGCTTGATTACATGTTTGACCCAACTATGACTTTTGAAGATTTGAAATGGGTTCGTGAACAGTGGAAAGGCAACTTGATCGTAAAAGGCGTCCAAAATTTAGAGGATGCCAAGAAATCTGCTGAGCTAGGCGCTGATGCGGTCTTGCTTTCAAATCACGGAGGACGTCAATTAGATAGAGCCGCAGCTCCGCTCCATCTTTTAGCTGACATCAGAAAAGAGTTTGCTAAAGATTACGAAATACATATCGATACTGGAATCATGCACGGAGCCGATGTTCTTGCAGCCGTGGCATTAGGTGCGAAATTTACTTATGTCGGCCGTGCTTATTTGTATGGATTGATGGCCGGGGGACAAGATGGAGTTGAGCGAGCATTAGAAATTATGCAGTCTCAGATGATTAGAAATATGAAATTGCTAGGAGTTTCTACCTTGGAGGAGCTAACTCCGAACCATGTGAAACTCTTAAACCGTCATTAATTAGATTTTTGGTTAAGGACGACCGAGTACATCCATAGTCTTAATCAAGAACTCACGCGAACCGGCGATATGTGCATGCAATGCCGCGCTTGCTCGCTCAGGATCTTTGGCGATGATTGCAGCGGTAACTTCTTTGTGCTCGGTAATGGATAAATGACCAGTGTCAGCCGAGTAGTAATGTCGAAATAAATCCGATACCGCATTTTCATCTACAGAGTTCTTGTCTCGTTGATTTTTGTTACTTTTTTCAGAAAAATACAGCCGATATAGATGTAAATGGCAGTGGGTGCGCTCATAAGCCATCATCACCGAATTATTTCCAGATAATTTAGCAATTAGATTATGAAAACGGGCATCATGCTCGGTAATTGCGACAAAAGAATCCTCTTGCATGGTTGCTTCATCAGCCAGCGTTAACTCCCGCTGAAGAGCATCTCTTCCTGCTTCATTAATGTTTTCAGCCGCTTGTGCTGCACCCCAAGGTTCAATTAATAATCTAAATTGAAAGAGATCATCAAACTCTTTTTTAGTAATCAAAGATGTAGCGGCGTAACCTTTCAGTGGTTCTTTAATAACTAGGCCTTCAGATTCGAGGCGAGCAAGTGCTTCACGAATCGGAGTTTGTGAGACACCCATAGCTCTGCTTAATCCATCAATACTGATGTGTTCGCCAGGAGTGATTTCATAATGCAAAATTAACTCGCGGATGTGATCAAAAGTGTCATCAGAAAGGGCACTATGCCGCGGTATGTGTCGTGGACCAACGCTGTAATTACTCACGAAGGGCCCCTTTCAAACGAGTTTAGGCAACCTTACTCGCCTACTTCAATTATTTGGGAATCCGTAACCCTTGCATTCCGCCGTCGATACCCAATGCCGTTCCAGTAATTGCACTTTGCATTGGGCTGGCCAAAAATGCGATCGAACTGGCGATCTCTTCTGAGGTCACCAAACGACCAGAAGGTTGACGGGCTTCAAGACGTGCACGTTCTGCAACTGGATCGGCAGCTTGGGCAAGTAAACGTTGCACCCATGGAGTATCTGCAGTTCCTGGATTTACACAGTTGACGCGGATTTTGTCATTAATTAGATCGCAAGCCATCGCAAGAGTAAGAGTTAACACTGCACCTTTTGAGGCGCTGTAAATCGCCCGGTTTGGAATTCCCGCAGTAGCGGCGACTGAACACACATTTACTATTGCACCACTTTTACTTTTGCGCATTGAAGGTAGCGCAGTACGTGAAACGCGAGCTAATCCATAAACGTTGATGTTGAAGACTTTTTCCCAATTCGCGTCAGATTCACTTTCGATTGTTCCGATTGATCCGATTGCAGCATTGTTTATTAGTACGTCGATGACTGAAGTTTTCTTGGCAACTTCGGCAAATGCTTTTTCTACAGAGGGGGTGTCACTAACGTCGCACTCAATCCAAGTTGCAACTCCGGTGGCTTCCATCTCACCCTTATTTAAATCAAGACCGTAGACAGTCGCGCCTCTAGTGTGAAGCAACGTTGCAGTAGCAAGTCCAATTCCCGATCCGGCTCCGGTAACAACTGCGGTCAATCCTTCAAACTCACGTGCTGACATTGTTTGTGCCTCTCTAGCGGTAGTTCCGGTTTCGGTTCATACTATTTCAGTACTTTACTCTCTTATTTAGTTTGTAGTACTTGCGTTATACAAAATCTTTCCACTGTGGACCTGTTGGATAAGTGAAATCTACCAAACTGCTCTTGAGCATTTCAGCGCCAGCTCCTGGTTTTGAGGGTGGGAAGTACCTTCCATTGCGCACATCTGTTGGAACGGACATATGTTCGTGGAGGTGATCCATATACTCAATGATTCGATCATCATGATGGCCAGAAACTGCCACTGCATCGAACATCGCAAAATGTTGGACCATTTCACACAACCCAACTCCGCCTGCGTGAGGACATACTGGAATACTAAATTTTGCGGCCAATAAAACATTTGCCACATTCTCATTTACGCCACCCACTCGTGCTGAGTCGATCTGCATGTAAGACAAACCTTTTAATTGCAAGAATTGTTTAAACATAACTCGGTTTGCACAGGCTTCGCCGGTTGCAACTTTTACGGGAGCAATACCTTTTGCAATTGCAGCATGGCCTACTACGTCATCTGGATTTGTAGGTTCTTCAACCCAATGCAGATTTACATCTCCCAGAGCATTAATCCAATCAATTGCTTCCTGCACATCCCAAACCTGGTTGGCATCAACTGCAAGTTTTACATTTGGACCAACCGCTTCACGAGCAAGTCTTAGTCGGCGTTTGTCATCTTCTAAGGATGCACCGCATTTCAATTTAATTAGCGTAAATCCATCTGCAACAGCCTCTTTTGCAAGATGTACCATTTTTTCATCGGTATAGCCAAGCCAACCTGGGGTAGTTGTATAGGCGGGCAATCCTTCAGCAAGCATCTTGGCTTCATTAGCTGCACGATTTGGTTGAACTTTTTTTAGCATCTCTAAAGCTTCAACGGGAGTTAGTGCATCAGTTAGGTAGCGCCAATCAACTAATTCAACGATCTCTTCAGGAGACATATCTGAAAGCAATTTCCAAAGAGGCTTTCCAGCAATTTTAGAAATTAAATCCCAGACGGCAGTAAGAACTGCTCCTGTTGCCATATGGGTTACGCCTTTTTCAGGTCCAAGCCATCTCACTTGGCTATCTCGAACTAATTCTTGAGCAAGTGCACCCATTGATTTAGAGAGTTGACCAAGATCGCGGCCGACCAAGGTTTGTGCGATTAAATCTATAGCGTCACATGCGAGATCGTTTCCACGTCCTAAAGTAAATACAAATCCATTTCCTTCTAGTCCTGGCGTATCTGTTTCTAATGTCAGATACGCCGCGGAATAATCAGGATCTTTATTCATTGCATCCGAACCATCTAATCCACGAGAAGTAGGAAAACGCACATCCAAAGTTTTAAATCCGGTGATCTTTGCCATTCGCTTACTTACTTCCATTCTTCAAATTGAATTAGTAGTTCGGGGAATTAACTTAGCCTTTTAAGAACTTTGCCAACTCCTTAGGAGCGCCCTTTTCAGCCCACAAAGTTTCATAGCCAATACCAGGCCCCTTTGGAGCATGGAGCATGCCGTTTTTATCTATCGCCGGATCTTGAGCCAATTCAATATATGGATTGTCTTTGATCAAGGATTCGTAATAAGAGTTGTTTTTAATCGCCATACAAAGATGTGCTTGTTCCAAGCCCATTCCATGTACTTCGGCGCGAAGGTGGAAAGTGTCAGCCAAATGTGCGATACGCATGGCCCCAGTGAAGCCACCACGTAAAAATGTGGAAACGCGAAGTGCGCTTGCGACACCTGTTGCCACGAAATCTCCAGCGCTCATATGTGCACCCTCGGTTACTTCGCCAAGTAGTAATGGAATTCGTACTCGCTCACCTAGCCACTTGTAAGCAGTGACTGAAAACTCGCGCATTGGCTCTTCATACCAAAGGAAGTCAGCCTCATCTAATGCATGTCCAAGATAAACAGCATCCATCAAATCAAAACCAGCTGAACCGTCATACATAAGTGCGATATCCGGCCCAACATGTGCCCGAAGTTTTAGCGATAACTCTGCATCTTTTTTAGCATCACCAAAAGCATGCAACTTAATTGCTTTGTACCCACGGTCTATACATTGTGATGCGATATCAAGAAACTCTGGAATTGATGAGTAGGTAACAGTTGATGCGTAAGCCGGAATGGACTCACGATACCCACCGAGCAATTTGTAAACTGGAAGATTTGCAGCTTTCGCAGCGATATCCCATAGGGCAACATCAATTACGTGTGCCATGTTTGGTGCAAATCTTTCAATGCGATCTAATTCCCAAACGCGCTCCCAAAGATGTTCGCGCATCAGTGGGTCTTGGCCAATCATTTCTGAACGGAAACGACGGTCAACATAATCTTTCAAAATCACACCACGTGCCGCAGTGGCAAAGCCAGTGATGCCAGCATCAGTTTCAATTACTAACCAGCCACCAACAGATGGCCCGTCAGACCCGGGAATATTCTTACGCCAAACAAATGGAGGATTAACCGCTGGGCGATCTACCAAGATAACTTCGATATTTGTAATTTTCATTTTCACTCCTAAAGTTCCCGAGTTGGCGGATTCAGATAAGTAATTATTACCAGCAAAGTAGTACGAATTGTCCGAAATTGCTAGAGCGTGATGACTTTGGCTGACTACTCAGGCAGGCGAGAGAGTTTCCACTCTTCCAATTCAGCCAATCCTTCTTCACTGAGTGGATAGTATTTGCGTAACGCTCCACCTGCAGCCAGGCGAGCCCTACTGAATTCTTCGCTTCCCTCGTAACGTTCAGCAACGTCAAGAATAATCTCGGCTACATTTATTGGTACAACTACCGCTCCATCATCATCAGCGATAATGATGTCTCCTGGCATGACAAGAACTCCACCTACTGCAATCGGTACAGCATATGCCCATGGATAAAGGGGACCTTGTGAAGCGAAGTTTGGAGTAGCACCTAACGTCCAAAGTGGGATCTCCATCTTCTGGATACGCGGCCAGTCACGGATATAACCATCCACAACTATTCCGACTCCGCCACGACCTGCAAATGAAGTCACCAACATCTCCCCAAGACATCCAGTGTGCTTATCTCCGTAAGCTTGGACCATCAGGAAATCATTTTTTTGAACATCATCGAGGACTGCCCAAAGAGCTGAGGTATTTTCACCCTCTTCTTGTACTTTTCCTGATGCGATATCTTCACGTTGTGGCATAAATTGCATGGTTAGCGCGCTACCTACTGCGTGCTGCCCTGTTTTCAACGGGCGAGGACCCGTGATGAAGGTATATCTGATTCCGAGCATATACATAAGTGCAGATGCAGTTGCTGTACTAACTACTTCTAGGCGTTTGATCATCTCTTCAGGGGCACGAGTGAATCCATGGCCAGTAATTGGCAATTTCAGCCCCTTAGGTTTCTCAATCTTTAAGTTGTCATCAAAAAGCTTTGGCTTGGCCATTTACTGCACCTTTCTGTTGATTGGGTTTACTTACATCCAGTTACGTGCAGCCGGCTTTACTTCTGCGATTGGGTGCATGATTTCTGCATGATAATTGAAATCTAAATAAGGGTATTTCTCTTCGAGGTTGTCAGCTAATTTGATTCCAAAGCCAGGAACTTGCGGTACAGCAAGCTTTCCTTTCGCAGTTGGAAGTCCATCAGCCAAAATTGCATCTCGTAGTGGACCTTGAGCGAAATTAACTTCAACCTGACCGTAAAGCGGTGCACCGGCCATGATGTGCGCATGCATAATTGCCATGGCTCCATTGTGCCATCCATGTGGATCACATGAAATTCCATAGGTAGCTGCCATTTCCATCACTGCTTTCATTTCAGTAATACCCATCCAGCCTGCATCTGGGTGCAACATCTGCAGCGCACCTTGTTCAAAATATGGACGGTATTGATCGAGTGATTGCATAACTTCGCCACCGCTGATGGTTAAATCTGGAGCAACTTTCTGCAACTCCTTAAAGCCATCAATATTGGTAATTACGATGGCATCTTCAAACCAAATAAAGCCGAGATCATTTAGACCTTTGGCAACCTTTAATGCTTCTTCAAGGCTTAAGCGTGCATTTCCATCTACTGCTAAGCGGAAATCTGGACCTACTGCATCGCGAAGTTTTTTCATGTGCTTGATGAAGCGCTCTGGAGTTACACCATCAAATGCCCATTGGGTTCCCATACGAATCTTTGAGGTGGTGTATCCAAGATTTTTATAGCCGACAACTTCGTCAATTAATTGATCAGGATTAATACTCCAGTCGTAATTAACGCCACCGGATGCATATGCATCAACCTCTGTTACTTTTGGATCTGCACCAAGTAAAACGGCAACTGTCTTTCCAGTTATCTGGCCAAGAATGTCCCAGAATGCACAATCAAGACCAGCCACAGCGCCATCATGTGCCCAATTCACTCCACGTGGACGAGCAACGCGCCATGCTTCGGAAAGTGAACGACCAACCATGATTCGCGAAAACCAATCAATCCAAGATTTAATAATTGGGGGACCACCATAAGAACAAACTTCACCATAACCAATCTGTCCTTGATCGGTTTCAACAACCACCATGTAAACGTCAGCCTTAACTGCACGAATTACATGAGTACCCCAGGCTTTATCCGTATCGTGTAAACGAGAGAGCAAAATGCTCTTAACTGATTTAATTTTTACATCTGGATAATTCTCCTGAATTAGCGTGTTCAATTTAGTGCCTTCCTAATATTTGCCTGGCAAGAATTACACATTTTTCTAATAAATCAAAAGTAAAACCCTATAGGATCAGTGACTAGCAGGCAAGGAAAAGGATTAACATTTTTATATCTTTTCTTAATAAAATAAGAGAAGTTTACTACTTGGCGCACGTCCGAATAGGTGGATATTTATGCGGATAGATTCTCATCATCATTTATGGGATTTAGATATTGCTCCACGAGGATGGCTGGCTGGTGATGTGCTTGCGCCACTTAATCGCACATTTTCAATGGATGATTTTTATGCTGAGCGAGCCTCAGCGAAGATAGATAAATCAATACTTGTGCAAACACTTTCTGATTACGAGGAAATGAAAGAATTTTTTAATGTAGCCGAAAATCATGAGTCAATGGTTGGAGTTGTTGCGTGGATCGATACTAGTAGATCAGATTGCTTCGAAAAACTTGAAACTTATTTGGATTTGCCTGGATCAAACAAGTTAGTAGGCATTCGCGATGGAGCACAAGGACGAACTGACACAGAGTGGCTTGTAAGTGAACAAGTTGTAAAAAATATAACTCAGTTAGTGCAAGAGGGGCTAACTTTTGATTTACTGGTAGATCCACCGCATTTGGTGGCAAGTGCAAAATTAGTAAAACAATGCCCAGACACAACTTTCATTTTAGATCACATTGGAAAACCTAATATTGGCAAAGGTGATCCCGGAGAATTAAAAGAGTGGTCCAACCTTATTGAAGATTTAGCCGCTAATCAGAATGTCTCATGCAAAGTATCCGGAATGGTAACTGAGGCAAATTGGCAAGCGTGGAAAAATGATGATTTCAAAAGATACTTTGATGTTGTCCTAAATTCATTCGGTATCGATCGAATCATGTACGGATCAGATTGGCCAGTTTGTAAATTGGCAGCATCGTATGAGCAGGTAGCTAACTTGGCAGAATATTTAGTAGCAGATTTGAGCGAAAGCGAAAAGGAAAAGTTCTGGAGCAAAAACGCGATTAATGCATACGGAATTTAGGGAACCCTGAAATCTCTCTCATTTCAAATAAATGAAAGGTAAGTCATGACAGCTAAGAATTTTGGGAAGATCAGCAACTACGCAAACCCAATCTTGCGCGACCACACTTACCTGCGAACAATGCCTGAATGGGCAGTATTGCAAAGGCGCTTATTTGAGGTTATGGATCAAGGCTGGAGAGTTTTTGACGAAAAGTTTTGCAACCCAGATGGGTCGTTGATTTTCAATCAGAGCATGGACCATTCTCGTGATGGGGCAGATGATTTTTACGAAGCGTTTTTTAACTGGCCAGCGCTTTATATGCTTGGCGGTAGCGAAGACATTTTAAGTGCTGCCAAGAAATCTTGGAAAGGCGTTACAGAACAATTAACTAAGCTTGGTTTAGTTAAAGATCAATATGAACGTGGATATGACTGGTTCCACCAGGGTGAATCAATGATCTTTTTTTATGCGATCTGTGCTGCCGATCCCAAAGATCAAGAGTTTAAGAAATTAGCTAAACAATTCGCAGATCTATATGCCGGTAAAAACTCACCAAATTATGTTGCAGACAAAAACATTATCCCTGCCCCACATAACGGCTCTGACGGATTGCGACCAGGACTGGGTCAGGAAAACCAAGATGGATATCCTGCAGGTGACATCAATTCGGTTATGAAGCCATATGGATTGCCATTGCACTACGTAGAAGGTATTAATGAGTGGGACGACTTGGCAGTTAAAGAAAAATCTATACTTATGGCTTCCGAAATGGAACGCGTCCTAGGCTATGGAGATGTCGCTGTAAATCTCGCTGTAACTTCTTTGATTGCTAACCAATGGCTTTATGACAATGAGCAAAGCTCCGCCGATTGGATAAATAAGTACATTCAAGGATGGGTAGATCGAGCAGAAGCCAATGACGGAATTATTCCTGACAACGTTGCTCCTAACGGCGAAGTTGGTGGATTGCACGATGGTCGATGGTTTGGTGGACATTATGGATGGACGTGGCCGCATGGTTTTTACAGCGTCTCACATGCAACTTTGGTCGCAGGTTTAAACGCAATTTTAGTATCAGGAGACAAGAGCGTATTGCAGCTAACCAGAACAGTTCTCCAAAAAGTTAAATCTCTTGGTCGCGTCGGCACGATTATCGAAACTGAAAGCAGTTTGCAAGCCGGAACTGAAAGATTTGGCGTTCCAGTTGATAAGCCTGTGGTGCTTGTTCCTTATCGTTATGGAAAAGATGGTTGGTTTGATTATTCGCCAATGATTATGAGTCTTCCAATGTGGCTTTGGTACTTATCTATGAGTGATGAGGACGCCAAATTTATGGAGGAATTAATAGAGGGTATCGCTCCATTTGGCAGTTACTTGTCACCAACTCGAAACAAAGAAGAAGCCGGTCATGAGGCACCTTGGTTCTCGTACCTGCACGGAAAAAATGAGAATTATCCAACTACTGCTTTAGCTATGGCTTTAGGTCAAGTGGCTCGCAGAATGCGATTAATGGAGACCGAAGTAATAAGTGGACCTGGTGGAGTCAACATTCATTTCTGGCAAGAGGTGCAACCGATTGTTACTGAAATCTTGACTCAGTTAACTTTGGGTGCACCACAAGTTCTTTATAACGGCGGGTTACAGGTGGCACGACTTAGATATTTTGATGCAGATGCTGGTCGGATCGGCTTACCGAATGAAGTTGCGGCATTGGTAACCAAAATAACTAAGGATGAAACCTGGGTTGAATTGGTAAACACCAGCATCACCCAAACTCGTAGAGTGGTCCTTCTTGCTGGAGCATTTGGTGAGCATCAATTTGAGTCGGTTACTCAACTATCCGAAAGTACCGACCCAAAGCATAGCGATCGCTTTGTTGATGGATACGAGCAAGCTATTTGTACCGGCGATAAAGGAGCACCGCTCACTTATCCTGGCTCAAGACGAGCATATGGATCGCCAGAACTACACGAAGAAAGTGTCACCACTGAGGTGACCAAGAATTCTTTTGCTGTAGAATTACCTGCTAACTCTTCAGCGAAATTGAGAATTAAAATGACGTTAAATGCTAATAAACCAAAGTTTATTGGGCTTGCTGATCTTTAATGGCAAATATTGTTCGGCATCAATTTAAGGCAAAAATCAAGGAAGGTTCTGTAGAGCGTTTTGCGGAATCATTGCAGGATAAAAAAGCCGAGATTCATAATCAACTTGCTGTCATGGGAGTTCACTTTTTTAAAGTTTTTCAATTCAGCGATTTGCTTTTTATTTATCTTGAATCTGAGACCACTCTTGCAAAATTTGATTTACCTTCTAGTTTTGGTGGAATGCTCATGGATTGGCCGGGGGAGAGTGGCAACAGAAAATTTGTTTTGATGCTGGACATCTTTCACGATGCGATTCCACGCTCTGAATCTGTCTGGCGGGATTCCGGATCACCTCGCGAAAGCCTTGGCTCGATAGTTTATCTACGTCCAGAAAAGTATTGCAGTTATGCTTTTTACCATTTTCAACTTCAAGAAGAAGGAATACGCAAATTCAATAAGCACTATGTAATTGGTGCCCATGAAAATTGCCTATTTTCATACCAAGAATTACCTGCAGTTATAGACAGTACAAATCATGACCGAGTCTTGGATACAAATGTAAGTCCGGGAAATTGGACTCAATTAATGGGCGAGCATTTTCGACCATGGCCAGAAGGTCTAGATATTGAAAAACCTTGGAAGAGCATGGAAGAGATATTTTCATTTTCTAGTAACTCTGGGGCCCTTTAATTTGATGATGCTAAATTCCCCCGAATTATTTCCGCTTCTTGTCGGCCTGGGGCTGGGCCTAAGTACCGGAAATGCGCTTGTCGGAGTTCTTTTGATAGTCCCAGCCATCTTCGTTTTCATCGGCTCTCAGCGCTCGTTGGCACGGGGCATATTTGGTGGCTTGGTCAAGGGTTGATTCAGTAGAGTTCTGGCACTCTAGACCTGAGAATCTGGCTGAATAAGGGAGCGGAATGAGCGCGCAGTTAATCCATCCATTTACTTTTGGGGATCGTACTCAATCTGATTTGCTGGGTGGAAAAGGCGCAAACCTTGCTGAAATGGTTCGGATGGGTTTGCCAGTGCCTCCGGGTTTCACGATTACAACCCAAGCATGTCGCGAATATTTAGCTTCAGGAAAAATGCCTGCGGGACTAATCTCAGAAATCAATGATTCATTAAATGAGTTAGAAAAAAGTTTAGATAAAAAATTTGGCGATCCCACTAAACCATTACTCGTCTCTGTTCGTTCTGGGGCGAAATTTTCAATGCCTGGAATGATGGAAACTGTTCTTAATGTTGGAATGACCCCAGAAGTTGCCGAGGGTTTAGCAAAGATATCCGGAAATGAAAAATTCGCATGGGACTCTTATCGCCGCTTTATAGATATGTATGGGCGCATAGTTTGTGATGTTCCACCTGCAGAGTTTCATCAAATAGAAAATCGAATTCTTGAGTCTCATTCTGTCAAAAATATTCAAGAATTAGATGTTGCTGGGCTACAAGCGTTGGCTGCCGCCTTTATTAAAGAAATTGAGATTGTTACAGGCAAGCCATTTCCAACTGATCCACGTGAGCATTTGATTAGTTCAGTAGAGGCTGTCTTTCATTCATGGAACTCTGAGCGTGCTCAACTTTACCGTCGTCGCGAGCGTATCTCTTCAGATCTTGGGACTGCAGTAAATATTCAATCAATGGTTTTTGGAAACTTAAGTGATGACTCTGGAACGGGCGTTGCTTTTACTCGCGATCCTGCATCTGGTGAAGTCGGAAGTTACGGTGATTACTTAGACCGTGCGCAAGGTGAGGATGTTGTTGCTGGAATCCGTAACACCATGTCGCTCGAGGATATGGCGAAAAAAGAACCAGTCGTTCACGCCGAACTTGAAAAAGTTATGGGTTTACTTGAAGACCATTATCGAGACCTGTGTGATATTGAATTTACAGTTGAGCGTGGAAAGTTATGGATTCTACAAACTCGCGTTGGTAAGCGAACTGCTGAAGCCGCATTCCGTATTGCGACTCAATTAGTTGATGAAGGCAAGATCACCATGGATGAGGCGCTATCTCGCACATCTGGTGATCAATTAGTCCAATTGATGTTTCCGCAGTTTGATTTGAGTGGTTCTATCAAGGAGATTGCGCGTGGAATTCCAGCCTCTCCGGGTGCTGCAGTGGGAGAAGTTGTTTTTGATTCTCGCCGAGCGTTTGATTTGGCTAGAAGCGGCAAAAAAGTGATTTTAGTAAGACGAGAAACCAGCCCTGATGATTTAGTAGGAATGGTGGCAGCAGAAGGAATTTTGACCAGCCGCGGAGGTAAAACTTCACACGCAGCTGTAGTCGCACGCGGAATGGGTAAGACTGCCGTTTGCGGTACTGAAAGCATTTCAGTCGATGAACGTGCATCCCTTTTTACTGTTGGAAGCCTCACCGTTTATGAAGGTGAAACAATTTCAATTGATGGCACTACAGGAGCGGTTTACACTGGAGTCATTCCAGTTATTGCATCACCAGTAACGGCTTACTTAGAAGGTCGTTTGTCTGCAGGAGCCGACGAAGCATCACCAGTTGTTAAAGCAGTTGATCGGATTTTGAAACATGCTGATCAAATCCGAGCCTTACGAGTTAGGGCAAATGCCGATACTCCAGAAGACGCAGTACGCGCGCGAATTCTTGGTGCAGAAGGTGTTGGCTTATGTCGCACGGAGCATATGTTCTTAGGCCCTCGTCGCATTTTTGTTGAGCGATTAGTTTTAGCAGAAAATGAAGATGTGCAACGTGGTGTAATCGCTGAGATGGAACCGCTTCAACGCGCTGATTTTGTCGGCATCATGATGGCGATGTCTGGATTACCAGTAACTATTCGCTTATTAGATCCACCGCTTCACGAGTTCTTGCCAGATTTAGCTTCTCTTACCGGAGAGATGGCACGTGCTGAAGCACTCGGCACTGAAGTTTCTACTAGAGATCAAGCAATTTTTGCTGCGGTAAGACGTTTGCATGAATCGAATCCAATGTTAGGTCTACGTGGTGTTCGTCTCGGAATTTTAATTCCAGAGTTGTTTAAAATGCAGGTTCGTGCACTTGTCCACGCTTGTCTTGAAGTTAAACAACTTGGTCATAATCCAAAACCAGAGATAATGATTCCATTGGTAGCCACCCAACGTGAACTTCTGTATTTGCGCGAAACACTAGAGGTTGAAATCGCCGAAACTCTTAAAGGCACTGGCCAGCAGATAGATATTCCAATTGGAACCATGATTGAAACACCTAGAGCTGCTATTACGGCAACTCGATTGGGAGATTACGCGGATTTCTTCTCATTCGGAACTAACGATCTAACTCAATTAACTTGGGCGTTTAGTCGTGATGATGTGGAATCTACCTTCTTGCCAAGGTATCTAGATCTTGAATTATTGCCATTTAATCCATTTGAATCTCTTGATCAAGATGGAGTTGGCCTTCTGGTCAAGATTGCAACAGAACAAGCGCGAGCATTACGACCTGATTTCAAATTAGGTGTGTGTGGTGAGCATGGTGGCGATCCAAGAAGTATTCACTTCTTCCACGGTTTAGGTTTAGATTATGTATCTTGCTCACCATTCCGAGTTCCGGTTGCAAGATTGGAATCGGGTCGTGCACAAGTAATTAGTTCTTCAACTTCAAGCACCGCTTGATTTAATCAGAAGTTAAGAAAGAGGTAGATCTGATGCCACGCCATAGTGAGTTAGTAAAGATTGAAAGAACTGGTCTTGAAGTAACTAAACTTTCATTAGGTACAGCCCCACTTGGTGGATTATTTACCTCAGTTCCAGAAGCCGATTCTGACGGTGTGATTGCCGCGGCATTTGCTGCAGATATTAATTTTTTTGATACCGCACCGCTTTACGGTTCGGGACGCTCAGAGGTTCGCTTAGGCCGTGGTTTGAATGCAGCAAAGCGTCCCTATGTTCTATCCACCAAAGTCGGACGCGTTTTAAATCCAGTTTCTGGTGTTTCAAATGCTGGTGGCTTAGCAGGCTTTGCTGATGCGGATACTTCTGTAGAGCCAGTATTTGATTACTCAAGAGCTGGAGTTCGTAGATCATTTGAGGAGAGCTTAAAGCGATTAAATGTAGACAGAATTGATGTTGCATTAATTCATGATGCAGATGATCGAATTGAAGAAGCAATCAAGTACGCATACCCCGCACTAGAAGAAATGCGCGCAGAGGGCATGGTCAGTACCATCGGAGTCGGAATGAATTACTGTCCACCAACGATTAAAGCTGTTGTTGAAACTGACATTGACATAGTTTTAATAGCTGGACGTTACTCGTTGCTTGATCAGTCATCACAGGACCAACTATTCAAAGAGACAATGAAACGAAAAGTTTCAGTAATGATTGGTGGAGTTTACAACTCGGGAATTTTGGCTAATCCAGTGGCTGGTGCCACTTATTTCTATGCACCTGCTTCAGATGAGGTTATTGCCAAAGCCCAAAAGATCAGAGATTTACTGGCAACTTTTAATGTCTCTCTAACTGCCGCAGCTATCCAATTTCCACTACGCCACCCAGCGGTCACGACCGTTCTTACTGGTTCGCGCAGTTCAAAAGAGCTACTTGCAAATATCGCTGATTTTGATTCAGAAGTACCAGCCGAGGCTTGGGAAGCACTAGAGAAGGCCGGATTAATCCCACCTATTGACTGAAAAATCGTTTTCCCATAATCTCTGGCCATGTCTAGCGAGGTCAGATTAACGGGGATGACTTGGGAGCATGTTCGCGGACATGGCTGTTTAGTTGCTTCAGGTCCTTTTTTGCAGAGTCACCTTGGCATAACCGTAGATTGGACCGCGCGATCCTTACTGGCTTTTGGTGATCAGAAAATTGAGGAGTTCTACCAAGATTTCGATTTAATGGTGATTGATTATCCACATATTCCAGATGCGGTTGCTGCAGGAACAGTTTTACCTTTTGAAGATTTTGTATCAGCAGCAGATTTAGATCAACTTGCTCAAGAAAGCGTCGGCGGATCTCATCACTCTTATTTATTTAGAAATAAACATTGGGCTTTGGCATTAGATGCCGCATCACAAGTAAGTGCTTACCGTCCTGATCGAGCAGATAGCGCTCCTCTAACTTGGGATGATGCGAAAGAGATTGGCAAAGCGGGTAAATTGCTGTGGCCCTACAAGCCGGTCGATGCTTTTAGTACCTTTGCAACTTTATGCGCGCAATTAGGTGCACCTCTTGCTGGCAGTAAAAATTTCATTGATAACCAGATCGCAGCGCAAGCGTTAGATCTAATGATTGAATTTACACACCTCGTTCCAGATTTTTGTGCGACCTTTAATCCGATTGACACCGCAGAAGCGCTCGCCGATGATGGACCTTTTAGTCATGCAATCGCACTTTATGGTTATACAAATTACGGAAGAGTCGGATTCCGCAAAAATTTACTTTCTTACGATGATATTCCATCATTTGACGGACAGTCTAGTGGCGCCTGTTTAGGTGGCACTGGAATCGCTGTTTCGAGTGCAACAAAAAATCCTGAAGCAGCATTCAAAGCAGCGCTGACTTTAGCCAAAGGAGATGTGCAGTCCACTGTTTACACGAAAGCTGGTGGACAGCCAGGAAATTTAAGGGCTTGGAAGAGCCGTGAATGTAATGAGATAACAAATTACTTCTTTAGAAACACATTAAGAACTCTTGAGCGAGCATGGATAAGACCACATGTGATTGGTTGGCCTGATATTCAAATGGAAATTTCGAAGATTGTTCACCCTTCTTTAGTAGCAAAGAAATTAACCGGAAAGGAAGTTGGTTTAATTGCTGAACTTTATGACCGACATGCGGTGATCGAATGAAATTCTCAGAGTATGAAATCGGATCGACTCGTAAAAGTTTCTCTCGAACAATCACAGAAGCCGACATCGTTACTCACGCTGGCCAAACTGGTGATTTCTACCCTCATCATATGGATGCCGAATGGTGTGCGACCCAACCTTTTGGAAAGCGAATGGCTCATGGAACATTAATTCTTTCCGTAGGAATTGGAATGATGGCCGGTGAAATAAATCCAGAAGCCATGAGTTACGGATATGAAAAAGTTAGATTTATAAAGCCGGTATTTATTGGAGACACCATCACCGTAACTTCTGAAATTATTGGCTCTCGTGATCACCCAAAGAAAAATGATCAATTTGGTTTTATTGACGAAAAAGTGACAATTACTAATCAAAAAAACGAAGTAGTGCTCTCACTATTTAAAATCTACATAGTAAACCGATGACCGCAGAGAGGAAAAGAAAATGAGTAGCAATTCACAAATGATCGATACACATCAGCATCTTTGGATTATTAGTGAAAGAGAGTATTCCTGGCTCAAGCCAGAGTACGGTGTAATTTACGACGATTTTGGACCTGAATTAATAGAGCCACAACTTGCCCCGGCTGGTGTAACTGGAACAGTCATGGTCCAATCCGCCGACACATATGCAGATACGTTCTACATGCTAGATGTTGCCGCAAAACATAAATTTGTTAAAGGAGTAGTTGGTTGGGTTCCACTAAACCGTCCTGATGAAGCTAGCGCCGCTCTAGATGTATTAGTTAAGAATCCGGTCTTTAAAGGGGTGCGAAATTTAATTCATGATTACCCGGATCCGAAGTGGATATTAAAGCCAGAGGTTCTCGAGGGTATTGGACATCTTGCTTCACGTAATTTGGTTATGGATTTTGTTACTGTCAATACTTATCATATGTCTTGCCTTCCAGTAATTGCTGAAAAGTATCCAAATCTAAAAATAGTGATTGACCATCTTTCAAAACCAGGAATTAAAAACAAGGAATGGGAGCCATGGGCTAGTGATATGGCGAAGGCCGCAAAGTATCCAAATATTTATGCAAAAATTTCAGGATTAAATACTGCTTCTGACTCCAATTGGTCATTTAAAGATTGGATTCCATATGTGGATCATGTAGTTTCAATATTTGGCTCTAACCGAGTCATGCTTGGTGGGGATTGGCCAGTGATTTTACTAGCCAACGACTATAAAACTGTATGGAAAGCACAACAAGATGTAATTGCGCATCTTTCGCAAGATCAACAAGATGACATTAAATATCGCACAGCAACAAAGTTCTACTCACTCTAATCGTTATATGAAAGGGAATTAATATGAAACGTTACGGATCAGTTATTGGAATTCCAAAAGCAGATTGGGCAGAGTACGAGCGTTATCACGCAGATGTATGGCCAGAGGTCCTAAAAACTATCTACGATTGCAATATTAGAAATTACTCAATTTATCGTTATGGTGAATTGCTTTTCTCATACTTCGAATATATTGGTTCCGATTTTGAGGCAGATAGTGCAAAAATGGCTGAGGATCCTAAGACTCAAGAGTGGTGGGATGTAATGAAGCCAATGCAACGTCCAGTTGCTGAATGCTCTGGAGACGAATGGTGGCATTCAATACCTGAGGTTTTTCACGTCGATTAATTCATAGAATTTCAATTTGAAGGGTGATCGATGTCGCAACGAATTGCAAGGCCAGAACTTCCGCTGGATGGAATTTTAGTTCTTGATTTCAGCCAATTTTTAGCTGGCCCAGTTTCAGCTATGCGCCTTGCAGATTTAGGTGCCCGGGTAATAAAAATCGAACGCCCAGGTACCGGCGATATTGGCAGAACGTTGGCTTTCGCTGGAATTGCAAGCGATGGTGACACTCTCTCTTTTCACATAATGAATCGCAATAAGGAAAGTTTTGCTGCCGATTTGAAAAATGAAAATGATAAAAAAGATGTACTTGAGTTGATCAAAAAAGCAGATGTAATAATTCAGAATTTTCGCCCAGGGGTGATGGAGCGGCTAGGTTTTGGATACGAGGCTGTAAAAGCGATAAATCCAAAGATAATTTACGCCAGCGCAACAGGGTATGGCGAAAAGGGTCCTTGGAAAGATCGCCCCGGTCAAGATCTACTAGCTCAATCTATTACTGGATTTCCTTGGTTGAACGGCAGCAAGAATGAACCCCCAATTCCAGTAGGAATTGCCATAGCGGACATTCTTACCTCGATTCACATTGCCCACGGAGTGACCGCATTGTTGTTACGTCGCGAGCGCACTGGAATCGGTGGTTTTGTGGATACCAGTTTGGCTGAATCAATGCTTGACTTACAATTTGAGTTACTGAGTGCGCACGCTTTTGATGATCAATTGCGAGTTAATCGTGGACCTCGAAATGCTGCACATGCATTTTTGCCAGCACCATATGGAATATATCCAACCGCAGATGGATACCTAGCCATTGCAATGACACCGATAAATTCTTTAGGTGAACTAATTGGTCTCGAATCTATTGCATCATTTACAAATCCTGAGGATTGGTGGAGTCATCAAGAAGAAATCACTCAGGCACTTTCCAAATATCTAGCAACCCAGAAAACTGAGCACTGGCTAAATATTCTCGATGCAGCGGATGTGTGGTGTGCACCAGTGCTTACCCTTCCTGAGTTAGTTGAACATGATGGCTTTGCACAACTTGAAATGATGCAGGAAACAGTTCGTGGCGAGGATGACGAGATTAAAATCAAAACAACTAGATCTCCAATGCGCCTAGACGGAAAAACATTGAAAAATCGCAAAGGCGCACCAAGAGTTGGCGAAGATACTGAAAAGATTCGCATTGAATTCCTAGGAGGAATGTAATGAAAAATCCAAATCATGATGTCGCAAAACGTTTGCAGGTTCCAGTATGGAATCAAGATAATAAATATTATGAAGATTACCAAGTAGGAGAAGTGGATCGCTCAATCAGGAGAACAATTTCCGAGGGCGAGATGATGCTCTTCAACTGCTTGCTACTAGATATGCATCCATATGTGGGGGATGAGATATTTGCTACAAAAGAGGGAATGTTTGGCAAAAGAATTGTTCCGGGTGCTCTCGTTTTCTCTTTCGGTATGGGATTAATGGCACATAACAACACCCAGACTTTTAGCTACGGATATGATCGACTTAGATTTATCAAACCAGTCTTTGTCAATGACACGATTTACACAATGCGAACATTGCTCGAAAAAACTCCCAAGTATGAGGAGTTAGGTTTATTTAGAGTTAGTTATGAAGTATTTCGCGCTGATGATGAAGAGTTAGTTCTCTACTGTGAACACCTTCAGACAGTGAAGTATCGTGATCCGGTTAAAGCACGTGCCAATATTGGAAAAGAGTAACAATGATTGATTTATTCAAAGAGGTTTCAGAGTTTGCAAAACTTGAAATACCAGAATCAATTAAGTTGCCGATTGCGATTGTTGGCGCTGGAGGAATTGTTGATGGCGCACACCTTCCTGCTTATAAAAAAGCAGGATTAGAAATCGTAGGTATTACAGATGTTGATCAAGACAGAGCTAAAGATGTAGCGAGCCGACACGACATATCAGTTGTTTATCCAGATTTAGCTACTATGTTGCGAGACAGCAAAGCAAAAGTGATTGATATTGCTGTTCCGCCAGCTGTTCAGCGAGATGTATTTATCGAAGTAGCGAAAAGTGGTCGGCACATTCTGGCTCAAAAACCCTTAGCAACAACTGTTGCCGATGGCGAATTGATAATTAAAGCGGCAAAAGAATCAGGGATTATTGCAGGAGTAAATCAACAGTTGCGTTTTGAAGAAGGTATTGCTGCCGCATATAAAATGGTAGATCTAGGTTGGATTGGAAAAGTAACGTCGATATCTATCACGGTAAATCTTGCAACACCTTGGGAGATGTTTCCTTGGGCAAAAAATATGGAAAAGCTAGAAATCATGGTTCATTCAATTCATTATCACGATGTAATTCGCTGGTTTCTAGGCGATCCAATTTCGGTTTATTCATTAGCAGGGCGAACCAAGGGTCAATTCCCAATCGGAGAAACTAGAACTGTCAGTACCTATAAATATCCTGACGAGGTGAGTGCAATAGTTCATGCAAATCACGTCAACCGTGGTGGAGATAACTATGCAGAATTTAGAATTGATGGAGACAGTGGTTCAATCAGAGGAACCCTTGGTTTGTTGTATGACTACCCAACGGGTCGAGTCGATACCCTAGAAGTTAACTCATCAAAATTACCAACCGATGGTTGGACACCATATCCGGTTACTACTCGTTGGTTCCCGGATGCATTCATAGGGACCATGGGCTCTCTTCTTGGAGCGATTGCAGGCAAGCATCCTCTTCGTTCAAGCGTTGAGGAAAACCTTGGAACTCTAAAACTAGTTGCGGCTTTATATGAATCGATCGCAAATAATCGGGTAGTTGAACTCTAATTTATGACAAAACTAGTAGATGTCGCTAACGCCGCTGAGGTTTCTATCTCTATCGTTTCTAGAATATTGAATGAAGACCCATCGTTACGCGTAGCAGCCAAAACTCGCGAGCGAGTTTTATTCGCAGCGAGGGAACTCAGGTACCAGCCAAATCACGCAGCGCGGGCATTACGCTTATCAAAAAATAGCGCGATTGCACTACTCACGCCAGATTATGCAAACTCTATTTTTAGTGAAATTGCACAAGGAGTTGAAGAGCAAGCGAGACTTCTTGACCTATCAGTCTTAATAAATCGGGCAAGTGAAATTGAGGATGCCGATACTTGGCTCAGAAGAATAGTTGCCGAAAGAAGAGCTGATGGAATTTTACTTCAAGCTCCAGATGGAATCACTAAGGAAGGTTTATCGAAATTAACATCTGGGACACTTCCCATTGTTCTCATAAATTCTCGAGATGATTCAGATACGTCTCAGATTATTTTTGATGATGCAGGTGCCGTTGAATTAGCATTAGAACACCTCTTTTCTTTGGGACATAAAAAGATTGGGTTTCTTGGAGGTGAATTAAGCAGTCCAACTGGTGCGCGTCGATTAGCTGGTTTTGTATCCGGGATGCAGCGAAAGAAATTAGAAGTAAATTCAGAATGGGTCACAAGAATTGGGTATACGGGAGTTGATGGCAGAAAGGCCGTTTCGCAAATTCTTGACCAACCAAACCGACCAACTGCCTTGATTGTTGCAAACGCTAACGCAGCCCTTGGAGCATTGGCTCAGATACATACCCTGGGATTGCGGGTACCCGAAGAAATTTCACTTGTCTCAATCCATGATATTTGGTTTGCCGATGCCACTTGGCCCCCGATAACTGCAGTGAAGATGCCAAATTACGAGATGGGTAAAGTGGCAATAGGGATGTTGCTCAAACAGATGGAAACCGGTGTTATTGAAAAAAACATTTTGACAGAGCCTCCAAATCAATTGGTTGTGCGTTCATCTACCGCCAAACCACCGATAGGCTAATGCCAGAATTTAAGGAGAATTTATGAAACTTGCTGTCATCTCAACTGACACTAATCCATTTGCATTAGTAGTAAGTAAGAATGGTGTACTCAAAACTATTCCTGGTATCCCAACATTGACGCAAGCATTACAAATGCGAATGAGTGATTTAAAAGTCGCTATTGAAAAAGATGCCGGAAACGTGGTCACAGGCGAACTAGTTCCACCCGTTGCGCCTGAAACAGAAGTATGGGGTGCTGGAGTTACTTACCTGCGTTCGCGTGATGCCCGCAAAGAGGAAAGTGACACACCTGATGTTTACCAAAGAGTTTATGAAGCCGATCGGCCAGAGTTATTTTTTAAGGCAACTTGTCGCCGCACAGTCGGCAATGGGGATCCAATTGGTATTCGATATGACTCAGAGGCATCAGTTCCTGAGCCTGAAGTCGCAATTGTCGTAAACAAATACCGCGAAATTATTGGTTACTCAATTTGTAATGACATGACTGCCCGCACAATAGAAGGAGAAAATCCACTTTATCTGCCGCAAGCAAAATCTTATTTAGGTTCCACTTCACTTGGTCCGGATATCACTTTGTCTTGGTTGGCACCAAGTGCAGCCGAGATGAGCATTCACGCAGAAATTAAAAGAGGAAGTGTGATTGTTTGGCAAGCAGACACCGCCCTCTCAGGTTTGAATCGAACTCTCCCTGATCTAGTTGAGTATTTATTCCGTTGCCAAACTTTTCCTGATGGAGTCATTCTTTCGACTGGAACCGGAATTATTCCGCCTCTTGAGTTCATCACAAAAGAGGGAGATGTAATCTCCATTACCGTAAATGGTCTTGGAGTATTAAGTAACCCTGTCGTAACAATCTCTGCAGATGTAAATGAGGCGATCTAACTATGAGTAAACATGTGGTTTGGACCCAATGGGATGACCTTGAAGTACCTGAAGGAATCACTCGACTATCGCCAGGAAATCGCCCACTTGATACCTCGGATTTGTCAGATATAACTTTCTACGTGCCTTCATACATGGGTGGCAGAACTGCTCTTGAATTCAGCAAAAAAATGAGTTCCTTGCAAACACTGCAGATGCCAAACGCCGGATATGACGATGCCATGGAGTTTGTTCGTCCTGGAATCACATTATGTAATGGGCGCGGAATTCATGACGCTTCGACTGCTGAACTAGCAGTGGGATTAACAATCGCATCACTTCGAGGATTTCCTTTTTTTGCACTATCTCAAGCAAAGAGCGAATGGAATCATCAGAAATTTCGCTCGATGAATGATCGCAAAATGGGTTTAATTGGCTATGGCTCCATAGGTAAAAATATTGAACGTAACCTTTCTGGCTTCGATGTTGAGGTTATTCCATTCAATCGTTCTGGTTCTGATGGAGCAAAAAAGATAAGCCAGTTAGATGAAAATCTGGCAGATTTAGATGTTGTTATTTTGATTTTGCCGCTAAATGATGAAAGTCGAAAGATGTTTGATGCAGCGCGGCTTGCCAAAATGAAGGATGGCGCCCTATTAGTAAATGTGGCTCGCGGCGCAATCGTTGACACAGATGCTTTAATTGCTGAATTGAAGAGCGGTCGAATTACGGCAGCCCTTGATGTTACCGATCCAGAACCCTTGCCAAGTGATCATCCGCTCTGGCAAACCCCGGGTGTATTTATTGCTCCACACGTGGGTGGAAATACATCAATTTTTGAATCAAGGGCACGCAAGTTGATTCAACAACAGTTGCAAAAACTTGCCAGTGGCTTACCACTGGCAAATGTAATTGTCTCTAAATAACTGTTTTAACTTTCTTTAACTAGCGCTTAAATGCGACAGTTTTTGAGGTGATACTTCCGATTCCTTCAATCCCAGTTTCTACTACTGAGCCAGCTTTTAGGTATTTCGGAGGATTGAAGCCCATTCCAACACCTTCAGGAGTTCCACTGTTGATGATATCTCCAGCTTTGAGCTCCATGAATTGGCTCAAGTACCAAACGATGTGATCAATTCCAAATACTAAATCGCTAGTGCGAGAGTCTTGGCGCTTCTCACCATCAACAGAGCACCATAAGCGAACATCATGGGGATTGTAAGAATCTGAAGTTACAGCCACGGGTCCGATTGGATTAAAAGTAGGGAATGATTTTCCTTTTACCCATTGACCACTACGTTCAATCTGCCAGTGGCGTTCGCTAACATCTTGGCTGATTGAGTAAGCGGCGATGTAATTTTTGGAATCCTCAGGGGATTCTAAGTAAAGCGCAGTTTTGCCAATGATAATTGCGAGTTCAACCTCATAATCAGTTTTCTCGCTATTTGGTGGAATTACTAGGTCATCAAATCCACCGACACAAGTATCGGCAGCTTTCATAAAAACTACAGGCTCTGGAGCAACTGCCATCCCAGATTCTTTGGCATGTTTGGCGTAGTTCAGACCGATGCAAATAATTTTTGTTGGTCTGGCGACTGGTGAGCCGATTCGGTAATCAGCGACCTTCACTTTAGGAAGTGCGCTCAAATCCGCTGCTTGGACTTTCGCGATCGCACCATTTTCTAGTTCGCTGCGATTCCAATCCTTGATTAGGTGATCTACAAAGACCGCTTCGGTTTCGGAGACCATAACTGCTGGTTTTTCGGCTTCAAAAGCACCAAGGCGAGCAAATTTCATGGGAATTTCCAACTTCCTGAGACGTGACATATCGGAGATATGTTCAGATATCCGGCTATCGTATAGGGTTCCAATCGGATTGTTAAGTTATTCTTCGTACCAATCACTTTGGGTCAATTTGGGGGAACCATGAGTTCAAAACACACACCAACAGGTCGCCGTAGCGGTGAATGGTTTGCATCGACCGGAAAAAACGGCTTTATCCATCGTTCATGGATGCGAAACCAAGGATTTGCCCCTGATTTATTTGATGGCCGCCCAGTAATTGGTATCGGTACCACTTGGTCGGAATTCACTCCATGTAACGCACATTTGCGCCGCGTTGCCGAATCAGTAAAACGTGGAGTTTGGGAAGCTGGTGGATTCCCGCTTGA
>DDZI01000072.1:36875-38303 GCA_002346305.1 Actinobacteria bacterium UBA3012
ATGGAAGTAGAAGAGTTAATTCGCGCAAATCCAATGGATGGAGTTGTGCTCCTTTCTGGTTGCGACAAAACCACACCTGGAATGTTGATGGGTGCGGCGAGTGTTGATATCCCAACTTTGATGATGACTGGCGGACCAATGCTTAACGGAAAATTCCGTGGCAAAGATATTGGATCCGGAACAGATGTTTGGAAATTTGCTGAAGATGTTCGCGCTGGAACTATGAGCCTTGAAGAGTTTGCCGAAGCAGAAGCATGTATGTCACGTAGCGCTGGTCACTGTATGACAATGGGAACTGCATCAACAATGGCTTCTGTTACTGAAGCACTTGGTATGCAATTACCAGGAAGTGCTGCGATCCCCGCTGTTGATTCTCGTCGCTATGCATTGGCCCAAATTGCTGGACGTCGTATCGTAAAAATGGTTGAAGAGGATCTTAAAGTTTCTGATATTTTGACTCGCCAAGCATTTGAAAATGCAATCCGCGTTAATGCAGCTATCGGTGGATCAACAAATGCCGTTGTGCACTTGTTGGCTATCGCAGGACGTGCCGGAATTGATCTTCCGCTTAAAGATTTTGACACTCTTGCGTCTGATGTACCTGTACTAGTTAATTTAATGCCATCGGGTAAATACCTAATGGAAGATTTCTACTACGCCGGTGGATTACCTGCAGTAATGAATGAACTCGGCAGCATGATTCACCAAGATCACGTAACAATAACTGGCAAGAGCGTTGCTCAGAATATTGCTGGAATTAAAAATTGGAATGAAGATGTCATTACGCCAATATCTAAGCCGTTCCAAAATGCCGGCGGTGGAACCGTGGTTCTTTATGGATCGCTTGCTCCAAATGGCGCGGTGCTTAAAGTTTCTGCAGCATCGCCTCATCTACTAAAGCATCGTGGAAAAGCACTGGTCTTTTCACAGATTGAAGATTATGTAGATGTTTCAGATGATGACAACTTAGATGTTGACGAGAATTCAATTATTGTTGTGCAACATGCTGGACCGCGTGGTTATCCAGGATTCCCTGAAGTTGGCAATGTTTCGATGCCACGTAAATTACTTGAGCGTGGAATCACCGACATGATCCGTATTTCTGATGCCCGCATGAGTGGAACTGCATACGGAACAGTTGTATTGCATGTCTCTCCAGAAGCTGCCGTAGGTGGACCGCTTGCACTTGTGCAAACTGGTGATGAGATTGAACTTGATGTTGAAAATCGTCGCCTAGAACTGTTGGTCTCACCAGAAGAGTTGGCTGAGCGTAAAAAGAAGTGGTCTCCACCACCTGCCACTGTCACACGTGGATGGGAACGCCTCTACTACGACCATGTCAATCAAGCCGATACTGGTGCAGATTTAGACTTTTTAGTAGGCAAAACAGGTAGCGCTGTGGGTCGCCACTCGCACTAATCTGTACCT